>JBILXY010000005.1:0-72265 GCA_044378055.1 Bdellovibrionales bacterium
GATTTTACTATGTTTAATGATTTATTACCTATTCTCATACCTTGTTCTTAAATTTATTAAAACAAGACTGAGGTTATATATTTAACTTGTAAACTAATAAATATGTTCACAGATTGGACTTTGGCTTATTCAAGGGATTAAGTGGTTGAAACCAAATACTCTGGTTCTGGCATGGTTGGTACAAAACTTACCCAATTGCAAGTAACTACATGGTTCAAATTTAGCGGTTGAGATTGCTGCCACTTCATATAAATTTTAGATGGAATGAACATTAAAAAGTAAGCAATATTATCTTGCAAATTAGCTTTGAAAATTTCCTTTTTAGTAGGGATTGGGTGAAGAGATGGGATAATTGCTTTACCAGTTTTATAGAAATCAAACTTTCTAACATCGTACATAAACAAGTGACGAATTGGGGCAAAATAGGCTTTTTGTAAATCTTCAATATCCGAAAAAAACATTCCAGCATCAATTTTTAAACCACCTTTTCTTTTATATTTCCAAATTTCATTTTGAACATTTTCATATAATTTATAGTAACTTTTCGAGCCTATTAAACCCCATTTTCTGGCTAACTTTAATAAACTTTTTAGAAACCCAAATCTTATTGAATAAACATCTTTTCCCAAAATTTTTAAGTATAGCTTAACCAAAATTCTTGTTGAAATTGCACTATTCGGGGTTGTTTGAATAGCTAAATCTATATCGCTGAATTTGGTTGAACAGCCTTGCAAACTTGAACCAAAAACATAGACAGATTTAACACCCGGTAACTTTAAAATGGAGACCAGAACAGGACAAACTTCCATCAGTTTTAAAAAAGAAAAATTTAATTCAAATGGCTGATAAACTTTATGGCCAAAAGAGCAAATTCCAGTATCCAGCCCTAACCCATTTTTCTTAACATTTGTAAGTTTGGTATCGGAGTAAAATTGAATATACTTTTCTAAAAGTGGATTGTAGCCTTTCCCGCTTTGGGTTAAAAAATAAAGTGGATCAAATTTCTTGGTTTCCTCAGATACAATTTCGGACGGAGTTAGTTTGGACAATCTAAATATCTCTGAAAAGGAAAAAATCTTCCCCCTAGCTTGGTGAAAATGGACTAATTCCCAAATATGTTCTATGTTCCAAAGCATGCAGGCAAATTATAACTATGAAAAGTATGATAAAAACTGGAAACGACCAAATGGTGACTATTTTCAGCTTTTAGTTGGCTTTTTAACTAATAATTTAGCCAAATATTCCAACTCGTCAATTTTAGAAATTGGCTTTGGCAGCGCCAGGCTTGCCTCGATTTTAAAATCAATCGGGTTTACTGGTAAATATATTGGCTTGGATGTTCAAAACGGAGCTATTGATTTTGCTAGAAAACTGAAATTGCCAGAACCAGAATTTAAATTTTTTCTTGTGGATGATTTAAAAACCCATGGACTAGAACTGGACAGACAAATTGATTTAGCCATTTTTTGCCTAAGTTTATGCGAAATGAAGGAAGAAACTGTGAATAAATATATAAATTTTTTAAAAGACAACAAAGTAAATAAAATTTTAATCATCAACCCTTCCTCGCAAACCCAAATGTTTCCATCCATAATTTATAAAAGTTTCCTAAGCAAAATAACCAGCAGACTGGGTGGAAAAGCAACTTGGCTTATTAAGTCTAAATTTGTGGAAGAGGAAGAATGTTTCCCAGCTATAATAAATGGAAAAGAAGACAATGCTGCCATGCAAATTTCCAGAAGCCTAGGAAAAACCATTCAACTATTTTTAGAAAAGGGTTTTAAACTAGAAAAATACGAAGATATTAAATTCCCAAACCAAACCAAAAACCACCCAAAAATAAGCAGATTCGAAGCCCTATGGTTTAAAGTGTAGCAAAATTCGATGCTTGACATAAACCCAAAAAAGCCAAGTGAATTAAGTAACTTTTTAAGTTAAATTTATACCACTGTCTATGTCTCTTCCCATTAAACATCTCGAAATTGTTGGCTGCGTTTTACTAGATAAAACCGGCGAAGATCGCAAAGTGCTATTACTAACAAACCAGCAAGAACAAGACCAGGTTAAAACTTATTTCCTGCCAAAAGGCAACGCCGAAAAAGGCGACAATTTTGAAGCAGCTGCCAAACGCAAAACAATTCAGGAAACTGGATATTTAAATATTAAAGTAATTCAACCAATTTCAGAAACCACTTTTGAATACGAAAAAAACGATTTCCTAAATATCAAAACGGTTCATTGGTTTCTAGCAGTGTTAGAAGACCAGACAAAAGATGAGGCTTTTAAAACCGAAGAAAAACCAAACCAAGAATGGATTAAATTACCTGAAGCAATTAAAATAATAAGCCAAACCACCTCAGAATCAGAAAAACCAGCCATAAAAAACCTGCTAAGCATTGTAGAAAGTTTGTAGGAAAAGTACCCCTGGTAAGGGGTCAAGCCAAAGGCTTGGGGGTAGCCTTCCGACATTCAACTTAACAACACAACACCAAAATTCCCCTCTTGAGACACTGGTACAGTTCGGGTCTCCCGAACGACATGAGTGTCCGAAGGGGTGGCTTCGAAGAAGACGGGGTGGATATATTGCCAAGCATGTTAAATTTAACCCCCCACTTCAAAGCATAACTTTGACATATTCCCCCACAAAACCCAAATTCCAGCCATGTTAAAAAGAATAAAGTGACCGCCCCTTCATTAGCAGTTAATAAAAAGGCGGTGTTCGATGGAATTACAAAAAGTAATTCAAGGTGTAGCTGATAATAACAATCAACAAACCTTTAAGGAAATTTCCCATAATAAGTTAATTAGAAATAAAACATTCACTTCAATAATTTATTTGAAAATTAGAAATTTAACTAATTGTTTTAATGATAATGTTGATGATTACAAGGTTAAATGATTATCCTTAGCAGACTAATGTAAAATAGTCACTAAATATAGTATACAACTTTGTTCATAACAACAACTGAGTGTATAAAAGTATTATAAAACTCATTTGTCAAGAGAAATCATATTTAGTTATGTCAAACATATCATTCGAATTCACAAAACATTGAAGAATAAAAGATTTATGGAAGGAAGAGGAAAAATAATAAGTAATAATCATAGAAAATTAACAACGATTTCAGATTTAATTTCTAAGAACAGTAATCATTCAGAACTCATCAACCCCGAAATGGCGACGGGGCGTCGCCTCTACTTTTTATAAATAATTGCCTTTCCTTGACAAAAAAGGGGTAGTTGCACTTTATTAACTAAGATCCCCAGACAACCGGCATACAATAAGTCCTGTTGTAGGTAAAATCTGGATCTGAGATTTAATTTTGGCTTAGTCCAAATAATTTTTATGGCTGTATCACATCAAAAAAAGCAAGAAATACTAGAGCTTTTAAACACTTCTGTTTCACCCCAAAAGGCGGTGGTTTTAATTACTACTCTAAAAGCAGAGAAATCTCTGAACGCCGAGTTTAACTTTAAAGTTCGCAAAGCTGCAAAAGCAAGCGGAATTACTTTAAAAGTGGTTAAAAATACCTTGATTAACAAAACTTTTGAAAGTGTACCAAATCTTGTTGGGCCTACATACTTAGCTTTTCTTGATGAACCTGAAAACAGTGATGAAGTTACAACCCCTAAAATAATGGTAAACCTAGTTTCCAAAGAATTTAAGGAAAACTTCAATCTTATTGGCTCAGTTGTTAATGGTGAATTCTATAATCCAACTTTAACAATTCAACTTTCCAAGACACCTTCTTACAAAGATTCTATGGCAATGCTTGCTGGTACTTTAAACCAAATTACTGCAAAACTAGCTATTGGAATTAAAGAAGTTCCAGGTGGTATCGCCCGTTCTATTCAAGCTATTAACCAAAAATAAATTCTCAAAATCTACCCCCCAAACATACTATGTCTAAAATTCAAACTATCGTTGATCAATTAAAAGAATTAACACTATTAGAAGCTTCCGAGCTTGTAAAAGAAATTGAAACTACCTTTGGTGTTTCTGCTGCTGCTCCTGTTGCTGTAGCCGCTGCCGGCCCTGCTGCTGAAGCTGCTCCTGCTGCCGAAGAAAAGTCATCTTTCAATGTTGAAGTTTCTGAAGTTCCTGCAGATAAGAAAATTTCTGTAATTAAGGAAGTTAAAACAATTCTAAACATCGGTTTAGGTGATGCAAAAGCTAAAGTTGATGGAACTCCATTCATTTTAGTTGAAAATGCAAGCAAAGAAGATGCAAACAAGTACAAAGAATTGTTAACTGCTGCTGGTGCAACCGTAGTTTTAAAGTAATAAATATATGATACCCCAACTTAGCTTAATGCAATTGTTCCAAGTTGGTGCCCACCGTGGTAACGCCAAGTCTAAGCTTAATCCAAGGCTTAAGTCTAACGTTTATGGTGTTGAAAATGGTTTGTGCTTAATTAACTTGGTTGAAACTAATCAATCAATCCAAACAGCCTCAGATCTCATTCATTCCTTAGGTTTAAAAAAGAAACAAATTTTAGTTGTTGGAACTTCTAAACATCTTCAGAATTTAACTGTATCCACAGCTGCCAAGTTTGTTGGCTCTGCTCCATATGTTAACTTTAGATGGTTGGGAGGCAGTTTAACTAACTGGTCCACTATCAAAAAGACTTTGAAAACCTTGGAAAAACTTGAAAACATTGAAAACAACAAAGAGTTCTTCCAAAAATTAAGTAGGAACGAAAGACTTTCAATTCAAAGAGAAAGAACCAAAATTAGTAAATTCTTCAGCGGACTTGTTAACTTAAAAAATAACCGTCCAGGAGCCTTACTAGTTTTAGATGCTGCAAATCATAGTGTGCCAATTCTTGAAGCTCAGAAAATGGGAATTCCTGTAATTGCACTAACTAATACTGGTTGCAAGTTTCTACCTGAAAAGTTAGATACTACTATTGTAACTAATATTTACTCTATTAAAGCAGTTGAATTAATTTTAGATAACTTGGTAGCTTCCTATAACGAAGGCTTCCAATCTGGAATTACTGCAGCCCTTGAAGAAGAAAAGAAAGCAGAGAAAATTAAGAATTAATTAATATGGCCCAGAAGCAAAAAAATAAAATCTTACTTATCAGCACCGAAGTTGACCCTTCCACTGGCAGAAAAGTTACACATAGATATGTTGTAAACAAGTCTTTAGCCAAAGGAAAGCCAAACGGAGGCAAAGGAAAGTTAGAATTAAAAAAGTACAATCCTATTCTTAGGAAGCATGTTTTGTACACAGAAACCAAGTATAAATAATATGGCCGTTAAAAAAATGCGTAGCAAAACTCATAAGAGTGTTTCCAAAAGACTTAAAGTTACCAAAGGTGGCGATTTGATTAATGGAAAAATTATTTTGAACAAAGCTGGTGATAATCACTACAATACAAGAAAATCAAGAAGTAGAACTATCAAAGCTAAACGAGACGTTGTAGCAGATAAAATACACAACAAGTTAAAAGCAGTAATATAATATGTCTAGAGTAAAAAAAGGGGTTGCAGCCCACAAACACAGAAAATATCTATTAGATAGGGCTAAGGGTTTTATTAATGGTGCTAATTCTAAATTCAGATTAGCTAAAGAAAGATTACTTAAAGCTGAATCTAATGCTTATCGTTCTAGGAAATTAAGAAAGAGAGATTTCAGAAGTTTATGGATTACCAGAATTAATGGTGCCCTAGATCAAGTAGGAAGCGATGTTAATTATAGCACTTTTATTCACAAATTGAACACTTCAGAAATTAATTTAAACCGCAAGGCAGTTTCTGAAATGGCTATTAAAGATATTGAAGCTTTCAAAGATTTACTTGCTAAAATTACTGCTTAATTTATAAATGGAATACAAACTTCCAAAAACAGAAAATGAAATATTGGCCCTTATTGGGCCCGTTTCTGTGCAAGAACATTTCGAATACCTAAAATTCCACGCCAAAAGATATAAGTATCTGCTCGAGGTAATATCTAAAACGATAAACGAGGAAATTCCCCTCTGGAGGGGTGGCTCTGAAAGAGACGGGGTGGACAAATTCGCCGATAGTAAGCTCGACGACGACATGTTGAAATATATCCCAATCAAAAACAAAATCCTAGACATAGGCACCGGCTTCGAAGTTCAATTATTCCGAGATATTTTTAAAGTTTTAGTAGATACAGCAGGATTTTACCATTCTGGTTGGCCTGAAAAAGATGGAGAAACTTTTTACGAATTAGATTTAAATAAGTTGGAGAATTTGAGCGACAAAGTTCATCAGAAATATCCTTTAATTATAATGGCTGAGGTTATAGAGCATATCTACACTGCCCCAGAACTTGTATTACCAAAAATTAAAAATTGGCTTTTACCGGATGGTATTTTAGTTATTCAAACCCCAAATGCAGTTGCGCTTCCTAAAAGATTAAAAATGTTATTTGGAATTCATCCTTTTGAAAAAATTAGGCTTAATTCAGCCAATCCAGGGCATTTTCGTGAGTACACCCTAGAAGAACTTACGACCATTGTTGAAACCGTCGGATTCAAGGTTTTATTCGCATCAAGAAAAAACTACTTTTCCCCAAACAACAAATTCCTCCGTTTTTTGTATTCCTTAGAATTTTTATGGCCGAAAAGTTTAAGAACTGGGATAACTTTGGTGGTTAAAAAGCTGTAATAATTTTTTATTTAAACTTTCGAAATTGATATTTTAGATAGATAGTTTTTAACATTTATTTAATTTGAACTAAACAATGAACACAACCTTGACAAACTGAGGCTTAAAAGACACTTTTAATTAGTAGGATTCGTAGCTCAGTGGTAGAGCAGGAGACTCTTAATCTCTTGGCCGTGGGTTCAAGTCCCACCGGATCCACCAAACAAAAATTAAACCGAGCAAAGTCTCAATAATTTATAATATGATGCGGAGTGGCCTTAATAAGCTGGATATCTTAACAATTAAAATTTTTTACCTATGTCAGTTGAACTACATCGCCCACTTGTGTTGCACTATGAAACCGCAGCCGAAATGTATAAACAAGCTGAAGAAATGGCAGTTCGCCAAATTTTAGATATGACGGCTGAACTTGGGCTTGCCAGAGTTGCACTTGCCGGTGGCACTACCCCAATTCCAATGTATGAATTAATGGCATCAGACCCAGTTTTTCCATGGCACGAAGTTGAAATTTATCAGACCGACGAACGCTATGTTCCAGCCAATTCTGATAGTTCAAATCAGTATAAAATTCGCCATGCTTTAGGCGAAGAAGCTATGCAATTGGTTCGCGGATTCAACACTTTCAATGTTAATTTAACCCCAGATTTATCAGCTAAAAACTATCATGAAGAATTAGACACCTTAGACGGTAAAATGTTTGATTTAGTTGTTCTAGGTATAGGTGACGATGGCCACATTGCCTCCCTTTTCCCAGAAGGTGATTATTTAAAACACCAACCAAAACATACACTTGTAACCACCGCCCCAAGCAGCTTAGTTGGTGAACAAAGAATGAGTTTAACCATTGAAGCAATTTTGAACAGCGAAATGATTTTAGTTTTACTGAAAGGTTCAGATAAACGCGAAGTTGTTACTGAAATGCTTGAAGGAAGAAAGAAGGCTTTTGAATTTCCAGCCAAATTCTTGCTGGCTCACCCTAACCTAAAAATTTTCCAGACATTCGAAGATTAGTTTTTAAGTTGTAATAAGTTCTACTTTACAAAATTCTTTAACTAGCTAAATACTTAGGCTGGACTATAGGAGTAACACAATGGGTTTGCCTACAATTGTAATTAAGTTAGGTAAAAATTTCGGAGCAACAAATGACTTTATAAACAGTCAAGAGTTCAAAAATAATTCGGATAAAATGCTTGTAGCTATAATATTTGAATTAGTTAGTAAACATGTAACTATAACCATTTATGATAATATCTTAATCGTTAATGATGATAGTGTTGCTAATACTATTAAAATTAAATTTTGCGATATTTCTTCTTTCAGTTTAGAAGATAAATCAGTGGATTTAGTTGTAGCCGGAAGTTATATTTACTCTGAAATAAATGAAACATGGTTATTTATTAGCTCAGATTTTATTTGCAAAGAGGGCTTAATATTTCCTATTGAACTTGAAATGTATACTTCTGGGGTAAACATTATTAAGTACATTCTCCCCAACAATTTTTATCCTAATGGATTTTAAAATATGCAGGTAACCAATCCTGTTTTTTTCATTTATGTTGACTTTGGGCTTCAATTCATTCTTACTATATTTAGTAATCTAATTATATTATTGTGAGGTTTTAATGATATCAATTTTTCTTATTTCCGAAGATAAAGTTGTTATTAATAGATTTCAACAAGCCTGCAAAAAGGTAGTTGGATTTGAAATTATTTCGTTCACCGATATGAGCGGGCTGGATACGATTAGACATTTCTTATCAATTAAGAAAATTTACATTTTTGCGATACATACTGAAAAGTACCTAGATTTCGTTGATAATATTTGCAATAAAGGAGGTAGATTAAATACAGGTTTTGTTATAGTTTATTGGAAGACTATTGAAGGCATTTATGCAAACTGTGAAAAAATTGATAAAATTGTGCCATGTCCATATTTATTAAAGCAAGTTGAATTGTTTTGTTACATATTTGAAGGATGTGAATAACAGGTAACCAATCCTGTTTTTTTCTTGACAAACATGCAGTAAAATAGCAATTTTAGGTATATGTCAGAAAACTATGGAGCCGATCAAATAACCGTGTTAGAAGGTTTAGAAGCTGTTCGAAAAAGACCAGGAATGTATATTGGAAATACTGGAAAAGATGGACTTCACCGCTGTATTGATGAAATTGTGGCCAACTCTGTTGATGAATACATGGCTAAGCACGCCTCTAAAATTAAATTGGTTATCACTAAAAAACAAGGAATTTATGTAGCCGATGACGGTAGAGGTATTCCTACGGATATTCACAGCAAAACTGGCAAATCTGCTTTAGAAACTATTTTAACTGTGCTTCACGCCGGTGGTAAATTCGATCAAAAGAACTATCGTTTCTCTGGTGGTTTGCACGGTGTTGGTGCTTCGGTTGTAAATGCTTTGGCTTCCACCATGAAAGTATGGGTTTTAAGGGATAAAATGGTTCATTTCATGGAATTTAGCCAAGGAAAAACAGTAACTGATATTACTTTAATGACCCAAGCTGAATTTGAAACAAAGTATCCGGAAGTTGCTGCCCACCAAGTTTGGGATGAAACTGGAACAATTATTTTCTTCCAACCAGATAAAACAATTTTTGAAACCACAACCTTCGATATTAAAGAAATTTCAACCAACATTCGCCAAACTGCTTATCTTAACAAAGGTTTGCAATTAACCTTAGAAGATCAAACCATCGAACCTTACACAGTTGAAGTTTTCGATTTTCCAAATGGAATTTATACATACCTAGAACATTTAACTGAAGGCGAGGCTTTAACCACCCCAATTGTAATGTTGGAAGGAGAATTAGAAGGTTTCCAGTTTGAAGCAGCCCTAGCCTATGGTGCCGATTATTCTGAAAAAATGTTTGCCTTCACCAACGGAATTATTAACCCAGAACACGGTGCCCATGTTACCGGTTTTAAAGGTGCGTTAACAAAATTGGTAAACACACATGCTATCAATAAAAATGTTTTCAAAAAGGAAGAACGCTTTACCAGCGATGATTTAAAAGAAGGTTTGCGTGTTGTAATTTCCATCAAAATGGCCGATCCACAATTTACTTCACAATCTAAGGTAAAATTGGGTTCAACTATTGCCAGAACTTTGGTAGATAGAATTTTTACCGATAAATTTGGAACTTATTTAGAAGAAAACCCAAATATTGTAATGGCCATTATTCAAAAAGCTGGCCTAGCTATGCGTGCTAGAATGGCTGCCAAAGCTGCAAGAGAAAATGTTTTAAGAAAAGGTGTTTTGGAAAGCACTTCCTTACCAGGAAAGTTGGCAGATTGTTCAGATAAAGACCCAGCTAAATGCGAAATTTTTATAGTAGAGGGAGACTCGGCTGGAGGTTCAGCTAAACAAGGCAGAGACAGGCATATTCAAGCTATTTTGCCTTTGCGTGGTAAAGTTTTAAACACTGAAAAAGCTACTTTAGACAGAATTTTAAACTACGAAGGAATTAAAAACATGGTTATTGCTTTTGGTTGTGGAATTGGCGAAAAATTTGATGCAACCAAGCTTCGTTACCATAAAATTATCTTAATGGCCGATGCGGATGTTGACGGTGCCCACATTACAACCCTGCTTTTAACTTTCCTTTACAGATATTTACCAACTTTAATTGAAGAAGGATATATTTACATGGCTCAACCTCCGCTTTATCGTGTTAGCTGGGGTAAACAAGTTGAATATGTGTTTTCTGACGTAGAAAAAGATGCTGTTGTAGCTAAAATTCAAGCAGTTGGAGGAAGACTTCCTAAAATTGAAGAGGCTTTAGAAGACGAAACTTTGAGCACAGAAAATGCTGAATCTGGATTAACCGCCAATTTAAACATTACAACAGATGAAAATGCACCTGCTAAAGCTAAGAAAGGACCTAAGATTGAAATTCAAAGGTATAAAGGATTAGGAGAAATGAGTGCCCAACAATTATGGGAAACCACCATGGATCCTGAAACCAGACTTTTATGGCAAGTAACAGTTGGCGAAGCAGCCCTGGCAAACCAAGTATTCGAAGATTTAATGGGCAGCGATGTTGAACCAAGAAAGAAATTCATTCAAGATAACGCCGTCTTCGTAGAAATTGATGATATAGGATAGTAACCAAATTTGTTAAGAATATTGGAGGGTTTAGCCCTCCTTTTCTATTGGTACAAACTTGGAACACAACTTAATCTTGCCAAAGATAAACAAATTTGCTTAACTCAATTAGTACTTATTTTTAGTACAACAACCAGAAATAAAATTTAAGGAGTAAGAAATTAATGATAGCTTGTGAAAGAAATCTTGAGTCATCACTGATAGAAGGATTAGATCCAACCGCTGAAATTGGATTCCTCACAGCTCAGTTTTCTAAGATAGTTGCTGGTTATAGTTTTATAAAAAAAGAAGAGTTACTGCCTATCCTTAATAAAATCTTTGTTGAGGAAGAACTAGCACTAGATAAAATTCAAGCAATTTGCAAAATCTATTATCCATAGAGCAATTTGCTTTCTATAACAGTCCCGCATTCAAAAGGGACTTGTTTTTTTGCCCAATTTCCAAATTGGTTTTTTATTCAACTTCTTCAATACTAATACTAACTCCATTATTTTCAACATTATGGCTGTAAAAACCTACCATTCCGGCAATTTGTTTGAAAAGTGGGTTACTTATTTCATCGTAAATCCAGCACATTTCCCTGGTCATTTTTTCGCCTTTTGCCGTAATTACATAAAAATAATCACAAGTTGATCTTTTAATTGGGCAGAAATAAGCTGCATCTTCCATTACGGTGTTATCAAAATCTACAAGCTCTGGTTTAAAATAATAATTTCCTTCAACATGAATTATATTTTCGCCTAAAACCCCAGTAGCTATTACATTTTTATTGTCTAAATTTGTGATTGAAATTTTGGTCATATTCTTATAATTTATTAAAGTGATGATTTTAATTATTGTCACTAAAATTTACGGATATTATGTTCTTCAGAGAAATCGACAGTTCACGACATATCGGCTTGAAAACATTTGATTTTAGTTTTATAGTTTTGGATCCTGAAATAAATTCAGGATAACAGGTTCAACAAGTTCACGATGACAGTTTCAACAAATTTAGGTTGGCAAATTGCTATCGTTACTAGGCTTTTTTTCCAGTCTTGTATCTCAATAAATATATCCAACTAACTGCTTGAATTATTAAAATAATAACGGTTGGTATGGCGTATTGAATTGTATTTGAAAGATTAAAATTTCCATCTAATATTTCTGTGTTAGAAGGCTGAAGTGCTGTGTGGAAAATTAACAAAACCATTATTGGATAAGATAAATAGTGTAATATTTGCCACCATTTTTTCATTCTTTTTTGGAAGAAATTGTTAGAAGTTATTGCTAGAGGGATTAGCATCAAAAATGCAACGAATCCCATAATTTGGAAAGTTGGCATGGATGCTGGAATACCGAATTTTACATAAGCAAAACCCCTGCTCCACAAATAATGAACTAAAACTAGCACGAACATTAAAATACCTAATTGTCTTCTGGCACTCATTAACACAATTTGCAGGCTTCTTAAAATTCCTTTAACTTTAAACCGAATAAAAATTCCCGGTATAGCGATTATCCAGAATGTGTAAATAGCCAAACGGCCAAAAATAGCCCCTATGTTAACGAGATTGGTTGGCAAAAAAGCAAAACTGACAAGAAGGATTGTAAAAATTATGTAAATTAAAACTTTTAAAGCTGATTTTAAGTTTGCAGAATATTTAGATAACATATTTCAATTTATACAGAAAGCATTAATAAGTCAATAAATAATTTAAAATAACTTCCAAATAAAACTATTCAATCAACTGCAAAAAAAGCTTAAATATACTAGTCTTTGAGTCTCAATTATAAGAGATATAAAAACAATCATTTGACGAGTGTTAAGAAAAATTGAAAAATTATTTACAGAGTTTCGCAGATGAGTAAAAAAAATGAGCCAATCTAGATTAGATATTGCTTTAGCAAGTATCCGGAGTGGAGATACTGGAAGAAAAACTATTTCATTACTTGTACAAGCAGATACCGAGGTTGCAGTTCCACACTTGTTGCCTTACCTAAACCAAGCCCAAGCCTTGGTTAACAAAGAAAATGAGGAGATAAAAAATGCTGGAGAAGCATTAGTGTAAACTTAGCAATAAATTTATCAAACCAACCCCCTGGAATACCGGGGTGATTTTTTTCTTATCTAGACAATAAGTTGGTTTTATTTTTGTTTTGGTTAAATATTAGTATGCCTACACCACTTTTTTACATTTCTAAAATGTATGACCAAGTATCTAGAATTAATTCATACATGGTAACCAGCTCGGCTACTATTAATATTGAAGGAGATGGAGATACTGAGGATGAATTAAAAAGTATTGGTATCAAACCATTCCAAAAAAATCAAGATGGGATATTAGAAATTGCCAGCAAGCTTGTTTCTATGGAAAATCCTGAATTAATAATCGCGGTTCATGGTTACAATACTGGTAGAAAAGAAGTGAAAGATTGGTTCGAAAGTATTTCAAATTTTATCAACACCGATGCCTGGATAAGCAAAGATAATAACAAACTATTTATTGGGTATAGATGGCCTTCTGAAAAAATTGGGGCTGATGAAAGTGGAAATTTTTGGAAAAAAAGCATGGACGGTTACAAAGCCATGCCTATTATTTTAAGGGGAATTTTAGGATTTGGTGTAACAGGATTAATTTCCTCAATTTTTCTAATTTATATTTTTAAATTGTTATGGCTAGCAGTTCCAATAATTATTTTTACCATCATTTCCAGTTTAATAATAACTTTAGTTTTACTAAGAACCATAGTCTATTTTAGAGATAATTTCAGAGCCAATAATTATGGAGTTCCAGATTTAGTAGAACTGATAAGGCAAATCGATAAATTAGTGATAGAAACAAGTTCAGAAAAGGCTTGGGAAAATAAAAAAATTAAGCTTTCTTTTGTAGGCCACAGCATGGGTGGTTTTGTGGTAACTAACACTGTAAGAATTTTAAGCGATGTTTTTGATACCAAATCAATTGGCGAATTAAATCAGGAAAACAAACAACCCGATTCAGATATTGGGCATGTTTTTACTTTACAAAGACTTATTCTAGCTTCACCAGACATTCCCGTAGACAGCCTTGTTCAAGGCAGAGCTAATTATCTCAGTTCTTCCCTTCGAAGGTTCAAGGAAGCCTATTTATTCAGCAATGAAGGGGATCTTGCTTTAAGGCTTGCTTCCACTGCTGCCAATTATTTTACTTATCCAGCTAAAACTAGAAACAATGGTTATAGATTAGGAAACCTTGTTGTTGAAGCAAAACAATATGGTATTATAAATTTAGAACAAATTAATAACCTTGCAAACAAAATGGAATCTAGCGATGTAAAAGATTCTGAAAATTCAATAAGCAGAATGGAGAAAAATAGCTTGGATAAAATTGTAATTGGCTATCCTAAAAAAGAGATGCAAAGTTTGAATGAATTGCAAAAGAAACTTGAAACAGTTGGTGATGCTAACCATACCAGACAAGTAGCCTCTTTATTTACTTTCATAGACTGCACAGATTACAAAGATTTAACTAACAATCCGAAAAAGTTAGGTCAAAACATTGGCGTTCTAAGTTTTGCTTTAAGAAAAGAAGGCTTGAATTTACTAGACTATTTCTTGCTTACAATCGGCTATGTTTTTCAGGGTAAAGATGTTCACGGTGGCTATTTTAGTGGAGAAACTAGCAAAACAATGTTGTACCGATTAGCTTTTATTGGTTTCCAAGATTATTTACATTCAGTTGCGGTTGAGGAATGTAAAAAGGAAATGGAAAAGCGAAACGAGACTTGCAAAATTGGCTTGCAGTCTTTATCAGAATTAACCAAGCAAAAAGGTATTCAAATTATACTTTCACCAGAAAGGTATGTGGTTGATGTTTTAGATAAAAAATTAAGTAGAAACTTTTAGTTTATTAATCTAATTCACCAAATTTACCTGCGTTAAAATCATTAATTGCGTCAATAATTTGCTGCTTTGTGTTCATCAAAAAAGGGCCGTAAGATACAATAGGTTCGTTTAAAGGTTCACCACTTAGAACTAAAACTAGAGAGTTATTGTTAGACTTAATTTGAATTGCGTCGCCGTCATTCTTAAACAGCACCATTTGATTTTCGGTGATATTTTGATTGTTAATTTCTACTTCTCCTTCCAAAACTAAAACCGAACTATTAAAATTTTGTGGCAACTCGAGATTTAGATTCGCTTTTGAATTTAACCTTAAAGTTGATAATATAATTGGAGAAAATGTGAAGGCCGGGCCGGTTTTTCCAAACAAATTTCCTGCAATTAACTCGGCCACTCCACTATTATTTTCCAGTTCAATTTGTGTAATTTTATCTTTTGTAATTGCCTGATATTTTGGCTCGGTCATTTTATCTTTAGCTGGTAAATTTACCCAGAGTTGAACCATTTGAAAATCTCCGCCTTTTTTAGCAAATTCTTCTTCGTGATATTCTTTGTGTAAAATTCCACTTCCAGCCGTCATCCACTGCACTTCACCTTGGCCAATTATTCCACTATTTCCAAAGCTATCATGGTGGGAAACTTTGCCCTCGTAAGCTATAGTAACAGTTTCAAAACCCCGATGCGGATGAGAGCCAACTCCTTTAGTTTTTTCTGAAGGTGGAAAGTAAGTTGTAGCCCCATAATCGAGCATTACAAAGGGTGAAATTCTATCCATAGAAATTGCCGACGGAATAAAATTATGAACTTTAAAGCCATCCCCAACCCAGTGATGAGGAGGTGGGTTAAATACAGATTCAATAGTGCGAGGAGACATAGTTTAGTTATTAAATTTATTATCTACCCAGATTTGTTTTAAGTAAAGTCAACATCGCATTTATCATAATAATAGTTTAAATATTATGATATAATATGTCTATGTTTAAGGGTTAATAAAAACATAGCTTCCTTGTTGATTATTGATAATCTTGAAGTAACTTGATTAAAAACCCAAACATAATTATTCCACTTTCATGAGTTTAAATGTGCAAATTGAACCAGGGTGGAAAGATGTTTTGCAGGAATATTTTAACAAGCCAGAATTTGAAGAATTAACTAATTTTGTTAAAACCGAGTATCAATCTAGGAAGGTTTTTCCCCTTCCTGAAAATATTTTTAAAGCATTTTGGAATACTCCTTTTTCTAAAGTGAAAGTAGTAATTTTAGGCCAAGACCCATATCATGGACAAGAACAAGCACATGGTTTGGCTTTTTCGGTTCAGGATGGAGTAAAAGTTCCACCTTCGCTTCAAAATATTTATAAAGAAATTGAGGCCGAATTTGGAATTAAAAAAGATTTTACAAGTGGAAATTTAGAGGGATGGACAAAACAAGGAGTTTTTTTGTTAAACAGCGTTTTAACTGTGGTTGAAAATATCCCTGCTTCGCACCAAAAGAAAGGCTGGGAGGGTTTTACAGATTATGCTATAGAAAGTCTGTCCAAAGAAAAAGAGGGTCTAGTTTTCATGCTGTGGGGAAATTTTGCTAAATCCAAAGCAAGTTTAATTGATGAAAATAAACATCTAATTCTAACAGCACCTCACCCTTCCCCATTTTCAGCCCACACCGGCTTTTTCGGCTGCAACCATTTTAAGCTTTGCAATGAGTATTTGGTGAGCAAAGGAGAGATTCAAGTAGATTGGTAAATTCAAGTTTTTTTAAGATATTATACAAACAATTATATTATTGCAGTCACAAAATAAGTAAATAAGTTTGATTGACAATAAGTTATATTTTAAAACAACATCCAGCCTATAAATTTTATAATTTCAATTAATTCAACTATCATATGTATAACAAACTTTTGTATGGAGCAATCCTAATTTTTATTGGTGTAAGTATTTTTTTAAGCCTAGTTTTTAACATTAGCATTGGGCAGTTTTGGCCATTATTCATAATTATTCCTGGTATATTTTCTTTGTTTCAAAGAGGGAATCAGCCAATTGGATCGATTATTATAATTACTGTTGGAAGTTTATTTTTACTCGGAAGTTTAGATATTTTAAATCGGGATTCATTTAAGTATATTATTCCAGCTATTTTTGTAGGTCTTGGTCTTTATGTAATATTTTGGAAAAGTAAGCCAGCTCCCTCTAGCGATCAAAATCAGATTTCATATTTGGCGGTTATGGGTGGTGCTAAAGACGCAGTAAAGAGCAAAGATTTTCAAGGTGGAAGTATAATGGCTATTATGGGAGGTGCTGAGATTGATTTGGTCGGGGCAAATATATCCGGCAAAGAAGCTAGTCTTGAGATTATTTCGGTAATGGGTGGTGTAGATCTGAAACTACCTTTAGACTGGGAAGTAAAAATTACAGGGGTGCCAATCTTAGGCGGTTGGGATAATGCAACTACAAATCAAGTTTCAGTACCAAAAACTAAAATACTTAATATAGCAATAACTTCAATAATGGGCGGTGTTTCTATTAGAAACTAATTAAATATAGAAAAGCTACACAACAACATTACAACTGTAATTGGTTGCCAAAGTTTTCTTTCCTTTTTACTTTGGGTTGCAGAATTGGCAATTACAGCCAAAACATTAAAACCAATAATAAACCATTTTATAAAATCTGGAAATTTAAAATTGGTAGGTAAAATTTGGGTTGAATCGACAACAAACAAAGCAAAAAAAGACAAAATTAGTATGGATATAAACGGGGCAATTCGTATTTTAATTGGAAGCACACCTTTATTGTATCCACCCATAGTCCACTCTCCCCAAGGTTTTCCAAAAACCAAACCAACTTGAAAAAGTATGGTGAAAAGTAAAAGGACAAGATAAATAACAGCGACTGAAATTGTGAGCATAATTGATTGGGTTTTTAATTGAAGTATTTGTCCACTTATTAAATATCTTTTACATTCCTTACCGCGTGTTTTAAAATCCATTGGGTATTTTTGTTTGAAGAATCTTTATACTTCTCGATAAACTTAAAACCGACTTTTGCATTAACTTTAAAATAATCAGCAATGTTATTGGCCACCGATTTTTGAACAAATTTTATGTCGTCTTGAATTAAATTATCTAATATTTTAAATACTGGTTCTGGCTTAAAAATAAAATTATCCAATTTGGTGGACCAAGGTAATTTCGCTCTACAACCTTCTGCAGAAAGTCTTCTAAGGTGAAAGTTCTTTGATAAACTCCACTTCAACATTACTTCCATAGTTTTCTCAGGATATTTTCGAATAAATGGCCTTATAGCGTATTCCCCAGTGTTCCTTTTGGTAATTTCCTGAATTGCTTTTATTGATGTTTCAAATTCATCAAGCCCATATGTTTCAACAAATTTTGCAATAGGCATTATCCAATAAAAGTTGGTAAACATCCCAGTTTCATTTGGGTTTTCCTCGCCCAGAACACTCATTAAAATTTCTATAGCTTTAATATAATTACTTGGCAAAAGTTGGTGTAAAATTTCAGAGTGTAGTTGAATTCTTTGGGTATAGCTTAAACCAACACATTTTAAACTAATGATTTCAACATATTTTTTTGCATCAAACTGAGGATAAACTGCTAGAATTTTTTCACCTAACAAGATAGCTAAATTTGTACCAAACCACTTTGTTATGCTTTTATCTTCTTGCAATGTTGAACTTTTTTCTGGATTATTCATATTCTAATTTAAACTAATTTCAAATATTTATTGGCTCTGTTGGCAACCGATTTTCTGGTGTCTTTGCTAAGTTTTTCTAATTGTGGTTTTAGCCAAGGTTTAAGTTCAGGATATTTTTGAGAATAGCCAACCAAGGCTTCCATGGTGAAATTGAGCACTATCCAATCTGTGGAATTTATCAGATTGTTTTTTAAAATATCGACCACTTCTAGTCTTTGCTTTTCAGTTACAAACTTATCTAAAATCATAAATAACTGAGCAAAAGTCCACTGGGTTGAGGCTTGGTTTATTTTAGAAATCTTGCTTATAAATTGGTCTAAAAATGGCACAACTAATTCTGGTTTTGCTTTAGCAATTCTTTTAAAAGCGTTGGAAACCCTCAACCGCACAATTTCGTCTGTTGAAAAATAGCAATCATAAAGCTCTTGAATTCTTTTAGGTTTTTGCAGAATTTCTTCCACAACCAAAATAGTATTTCCAAGCGAATTTGGGTGACCGCCAGTTAAAGCAATTTCAAAATTTGTTAGATTTGGTAATTCTTTGTTTTGCATAAATTATTTAAAATTAACCAACTGGTGTACACAATTCAACTAAAAATCCATTTAGATCTTTCAAATATCCAACAGTCTGTCCCCAAGGTTTGGCTTCTGGTTCCTTAACAATTTCCGCCCCAGCATCCACCGCATTTTTATAATCTGTTTCAATTTTTTCAGTTACAAAAGTAAGTTCAAAAGCTGGCGAAGCTAATTTTTTGTCATGCTTGTTAATTTCAACACCGTTATATTCTGGAATAGAATAATCTGCAAAAGCCAAAGTTGTGGTGCCTGTATCAAGCTCGCCATAATCTTTTTCAGGGGTTATAAATTTTTGTTGAAATCCAAATGCCTTTTCATAAAAAGCCAAGGTTTCTTCAACATTTTCTACATAAAGTATGGTGTAACTGTATTTTAACATAAAAATTTAATTTAGAAGATTTATTTCTTGACCCTTGGTCGGCATTTCTAATAATAATGGGATGGCTTGTGAGATCAATTCTTTTACACCTGCAACTGATAGTGACAAATCATGGTCTTGTTTACTATCCCAGATTTCTGTAATATAAACCGTGTTATCTTCCTGTTCGCTTTGTCCCACAGCATAAAGCTGACAACCTTTGGCTTTGACTAGTATCATTTTTGAGGCTTGGAGCATTATCTCTGTTAGCTGATCAAGAAGTCCAGGCTTGGCAATGAGTTTTCCTTGAAATAGGTATTTTGGCATAAATGCTTTTGAGTTATTTTGTAAACAATTTTTCCATCTTGTAATATTGACCCTTGGTTAGAAAAACTCGATGTATATTTGGACTATCAGTTGCCCCTGTAAGACAGGCAGTTTGGCTGATACCCCAACTAATTATTTTCATGGAAGTCACATCTAAATCAATGTAGTAATAAGATTTTAACATAAATGAATAATGCAAACTTACAAAATATTTTCTACTAATAAATGTCAATTTTAAAAACCCTAAATAGCTTTCCTTAAAATCTTGTCCATACTTTTACCCTTAGCTAGTTCATCAATTAATTTATCTAAATACCGAATTTCTTTCATTAGCGGTTCTTGAATTTCTTCTATCCTTACCCCACAAATAACACCTTTTATTAAAGTTCGAAGCGGATTAAGTTTAGCCTGGGCAAAAAATTCTTCAAAATTTACCATGTTTACAATCTGTTTTTCAAATTCTTTTTGAGTGTAACCTGTAAGCCATAAAATGATTTCATCCACCTCAGCCTTAGTTCGGTTTTTTCTTTCAGCTTTTTGGATGTAAAGTTTATAAACACTGGCAAAAGACATGTCATAAATTCTTGGCCTGATTAGTTTCGAAGAAGAGATGTTTGGCATAAATTAATTTCCAATATAACTTATCTATTTAGATTCAAATTGTAAACAAAAAATATCTAATACTTAGGATATCCTAGATAGGGGAACATAAGTGAAGCGAGGGAAGTACCCCTGGTAAGGGGTCAGAGTTTGAAAAACTCTGGGGGTAGCAAGGGGACAAGCCGCAGGCTTGGGGGGTAGCCAGATTTTCAAATGAAACTATCGGAGCATTTTAGCCCAAACCTTATTCATCTTTTCATCGAAAGTGTGAAGCTTTCTATTTTCTGTTTTAGCTAAGACCAAATTGTAATTATCTTCTAATCCTAAAGTATTTTGCTGTGACAAGCTTAAAGCCTTTACTAATATATCTTCATTTTCAAACTCTACCATTGTTGATAAATACAAGTTTTCCAAAAAAGTTACAATTTCAGTTTCTTGCCATTTGTAAACTTTGGTAAGCACCCACAAAAATTCAAACACAGAAACCAAACTTACCCTTACACTTTCACCATTTGTTTTACATTTAATTAGAAAGTTAGAAACAATATTAGACTGCTCAGAATTTTTCTCTACTGCTAGTCTTACAAGATAATTTGTATCAATAAGGTGTAAATTATTTGCCATATATACTACCATATTTATCTTTTATAAATTCAGTTTTACCCTTTTCAATAAGTGCTTCTAGCTCTTCATTTGTAAGATTTTTAAACTGTTTTGGAACTTCTAAAGATCCTTGTAATTTTTTTAGTTCTTCAATTGGGTTAACTATCTGGTATTCACCGTGAATAGTTTTAACTATTAAAAGGCTATTTTGCGAAGTTTTAGACACATCAATATCCAACTCTTTTAACAAAGCAACTGGAATAGTAACTTGATTCTTAGAAGAAATCTTTAACTTATAAGTCATAGTAAAGGAATTGTATTAAAAGTAAGGGGAAATGTCAACCACCGCTAATTCTAAGCTTAGTAAACTGCCCCGATTGCTACGCAATAACCCCTAAATAGGGGTACATTAGTGAAGCGGAGGAAAAGTACCCCTGGTAAGGGGTCAGAGCGTAGCTCTGGGGGTAGCCGTTAGCTAAATTTATATTGGCCAATCGTAATTAGGAATAAACAATCTTATTGTGTAGTATAATAGTAGTGTTATAAACATGAGTGCCATACCAATAAATATACCAGGCATATTTTGTTTTAAAAAATATACAACTATTCCGTCCAAAGGCCTACCAAAAATATCATTTTTATCAATTGCATTTAGTACAAAAATAAACTTTCTCTTATTAAAATTTTTTTGTATGAGTGTGCCAATTTTATCTATAATGAAAGGTGTAAAGATAATTATTATATTTAAGTATAAAAAATTCCATTTAAGTAAATACCAAAGAAATAGCAAAATTAAAACTGCAACCAAAATAGGTAATATAAACAAAATGAAGTTTGAATCGTTAGTAAATCTGTATTGCAAAAATTTATCAATAAAGCCTCTTCTTTTCTTACATACATAATCTATCTCCTTTAATATTTTTTGGTATTCTCTAATTGTTGTAAGATCTGATAATGATACTTCAAAAATATAACCGTCTGAGTAATTTTTACGAATGTTTATTGATTCAATTAATTTTGATGTTGAAGAGTAGTCATTAAATGATAAACTAAAACCATCTTCTTCATAATTTTTAACTTCATCTAATATTTCATGCCATTGTTTATCGTTGGTTAAATCAGAAACTTTACACTTTATTCTAAAAAAAGAAATTTCTCTAGAACCATCAATATAATTTAAAATAAACTTTTTCAATTCGTTTAAACTAATTTTTGATGGATGTGTAATTTTGACCTCTGTTGATGGGTACATACTTATAAAAGGATATATTTAATCATTTATGTCCATTGTTAAATATCTTCAATCCACTCCACCAACACACTCCTAACCCCCTCCAAATTCTCCAAAACCTCCTCATTAGTAAATCTTAAAACCTTAATCCCGCATCCTTTCAAAAAATCGTCTCTAACTTTATCATAACCTAGTTTTTCATTATGGCTTTCTCCGTCTATTTCAATTGCCATCAACAATTCCGCACAGTAAAAATCTAAAATATAATTATCTATAATTTTTTGTTTTATAAATTTATAACCACTTAATTTCTTTTCAGACAAAACTTCAAACCAAATTTTTTGCTCGGCTTTGGTCATAAACCTAGACATTTTTTTAGATCGATCTAAAAGTTTTGGGTTGTAATTAATTCTTTTGAACGGAGATTGGATTTCTGGTTGAATATTCTTAATATTGGTGTTGGCTACCCCCAAGCCACCCCCAGAGTTTTGCAAACTCTGACCCCTTACCAGGGGTACTTTTGACCTAGTTTCACTCAAAGTACCCCTATCTAGGGGTGAAACCAAAGGTTTCGGGGTAGTGGGTGTAGTACGCCTCTTAAACCTATCCAACTTACCCATAAACAAGACCTTACAACCCCTTCAAAAACTCACCCAATCCCTCCAACCCAACCTTACTCTCTCCTTCCTGTGTTCTTACAGAAACCTGCCCTTCGGCAATATCCTTCGGCCCAACGATTATCAACACTGGGATTTTTTGCATTTCGGCTTCTCTAATTTTTTTACCTAGGGATTCTGAACGGTCATCAACTTCAAACCTAATTTCGTTGTATTTTAAAGGTTTCATAAGCACTGTTTCGTCCAAAATTTCCTTTACTTTTTCAACATATTCCAAAGTTTCAGGCTGAGTATTAATAGTTAAAATTTTAACCTGGGTTGGGGCTAACCAAAACGGGAATCGTCCACCGAAGTGATCTATAATAACACCCATAAATCTTTCTGAAGAACCGGCTATTGCTCTATGAATTACAACTGGTCTTTCTTTTTCGCCAGCTTCATTTATGAATTCTAAACTGAATCTTTCTGGTAAGTTAAAATCGCATTGAATTGTGGCAAGCTGCCATTCTCTTCCCAAGGCATCTTTGAACATGAAATCTAATTTAGGACCATAAAATGCAGCCTCTCCTTCAACCCGTTTATAGTTAAGATTATTAAGCTTTGCCGCTTCTTCCAAAGCATTTTCCGCAGTGTTCCAAGCCTCGTTAGAACCAAGATATTGATCCAAATCATTCATATCTCTTACCGACAGAGAAACCCAGCTTGATTCCATTCCAACAGTTTCGTAAAACGAACGGATTATTTCAACGATTGTACTTACTTCGTCTTTTATCTGAGTAATGCGGCAGAATAAATGTCCATCATCTTGTGTGATTGAGCGGACTCTTGTAAAACCAGATAATTGCCCTGGCTTTTCATCACGGTAAACTGTGGCATGTTCAAAGTAACGCACCGGCATATCGCGGTAGCTAAATTGGTTATCTGCAAAAAGCTGCATATGATGAGGGCAGTTCATCGGCTTCATAAAGAAATTATCTGATTTACCTTGCACACGGAAAAGCTCATCTCCAAATTTAGCAGCATGCCCAGAAGTTATATACAATTCTTCCTTGGCAATATGCGGTGTCCAAACCCTTTTGTAACCTCTGCAGCGATGTAATTGCCATAAATAATCTTGAATATTTTGACGAATGATCATTCCATTTGGCTGGAAAAGTGGTAAGCCAGCCCCAACCAATTCACTAATTGTATAATATTTTTGGGTTTCGTTTAAAACTCTATGATCCCGTTTCTTAGCTTCTTCCCTAGCATCTTGGAACTCGGTTAATTCATCTTTTGTTTCAAAAACCAAGGCGTAAATTCTTTGCATTCTAATATCTCTTTCTTGGTCACCACGCCAGTAAGAAGCAGAAAATTTATCTAGGGCAAAGCCAGCATGTTTTAACTCTTTTACATGCTCAATATGTGGCCCTTTGCACAAATCTTCAAACACAATTTCCCCAGTGCTTTCATTCACCAAACGGTAGATAGTAATTTTCAATTCCCCCATTAAACTTTCTGATAGTTCAAAGTTTTCTTTTTCTTCCACACTCATGCTTGTTGTACCCCTGGTTCTAAGGTCATTTAAAAGTTCAACTTTAAGCGGTTGATTGTTCTTTTCAAAAAGCTCTATTGCCTCAATAATACTAACTTCTTGAACTTTAAAAGCTAAGTGTTGCTTTAACATTTCCCTCATTTTTTCCTCTAATAAAGGTAAGTCTTCTGGAATTAAAGTTCGTGGTAAAATAAAGTCGTAGTAACAACCGTTTTCAATAACAGGCCCAACGCCGTATTGAGCTTCTGGGAACATTTGACCAACAGCTGCAGCCATAATGTGGGCCATAGAATGACGCTTTGTATCAAGGGAAAGGTTTTGTGAGTTCGGGGAAAGTGACATAGGTTTTTAATGTATAATTTTAAATTTTTAAGCAATTTTTAATGAAGAAATTTTTAAGACTTTTTTATTTTTTAAATTAAACTCGTAGGGGAATGCCTACGGCTTCCCAAAAATTAAACCTTAAACATTTTCTTCATTTTATTTAGTATTTATAATTTGTGTGCAAACAAAAACTCCCATTTCTGGGAGTAAGATTATTTCGTAAAACAAAACTACTCCCGTATTTGGGCTGTAGTTGTGGTAGTTACAAAAATTTGCATATTTTTATTTTAAGCCAAGCTTGATTTAATGTCAAAAAAATATAACTTTACACTAATTTCAAAATACAATTAAATTACAGAGTAATTGAAGTTACAAAAAAATTTGGAGAATACATGGCAATTAAAACTATAGTAACCTTCCCTGATAAAACTAGGGAGCCTGGCGAAGAATTTGAAACTTTGAATGAAGCATTAAAATATGTGGCTAAACTAAATAAAAATATGTTTTTTGAAGGCAAGCCGATCAAAAGTGCTAAAGTTGATTTAGAAACTTAATTATTAGCCCTATTCTTCTCGGCCTCCAAAGCTGATAATCCAAGTTTTATACTAGCAGTGAAAATCTGCTTTTTTCTATCTTCGGAAGCATACGGCTCTTCTTTTAATTGATCAATCGCTAGTCTTATAATATCTGCTTTCTGTCCTTTTTCAAGAGAATCTATTGTTAGTGGGTCATTAGCATATAGACTTAGGAAGTCATATATTATATTTACATTATTTGCCGAGGCTTCTAAAGCTTGATCAAATGTTAATTCCAAATCAGTAAGATTCAGTTCAAAATATGATTTCAATTGCTCTTTAGTTCTATTTAAAGGCTCTGTTATTTCTTTACTTAATCTTTGAGCGTCTTTATAAAGAGGATATAGTTCACTAGCATGTGTTTTTACCAAATTTGAATCAAGCAAATTCAGTTTTTCACTATCATTATTTTCCAAAGCAGTTAAAACAATTTCCTGTAAATTTTTTGCTGTGTTATCTTTACCGTCTAAAGTTTGTATTTTTCTAATTAATTCTTGAACTTGAGAGTTCAATAGAGAATAAGTAAAATCTTTACCTTCGCTAAATAAATCATGCTCTTCTATCTGCTCATCTAAAGCTCTTATCATATTATCACTATTTTCCTCAAGGTTTTGGCTGGAAATTGCCTCGTTTATTTTATTGATTAATTCTTTTTTCTCTTCTACAGAAAGCAAATTTAAATACCTGGTTCTATCTTCTTTTTTTATGGCAAAAGTGTCTGGCGCTGCATTAACCATTTTTCCAAGTTTAGCTATTTCAACTATCGGGTTAATTTCTACTCCCGAATTAGCGTAAGCTCTTTCCATTTCCTCCCTAGCCTTGGGAAGTTCTCTTTGGGGAATTTGTTGTTTAGGTCTATCCAGTATATCAGGCATTTTGTTTTTGTTTTGAAAATTTTAACAGACTATTTGTTAAATAGCAATAATAAGTATGTCTGATTGATTATGTAAAAACTAGTTGATGAATTAAACCTATTTATTTTGAGAATCTTTCGTTGGGAATTGTGTAATTTTTTCTTCTATATAATCAATTGTTTCTTCTAGACTACCATGCTCATTTATTAACTGAATAAAATGAGTTTTACCAAAAATTTCAGGATTATCTTTAACTAATTTACTCATCTCCACTATGTCTGTGTTATAGATTAAATTGGCTGCATTTCTTGCGCTTTCATATGCATAACTATCTTTTTTTTCTAACTTTTCTAAAAGACTTGTTTTTAATTTTGAAAAAGTAGCTGTTACTGATTGGATATCAATATTTTTTACTTTTTTTACATTTCTTGTCTTAACAAATGGAATTAATTTAAGACACATACTCATTAGATCATCATTAATATCTATCATTTCTAGAACCTGATCAACCATCTCGGCAGTTATTTCTTGCCTAACATCTGTATTTGAGGTATTCATTTCAGCTATCTTTAGTGCAGAAGCTTGAAGCAGATGTGAAAAAGTATTATCATTTTGAAATTTATTAAATATTGCTTGTGAATGTTCATTGCAATTTGGAATCATTTCTTCGATTGCAGCGAATCTTGCAACGGCCTCCTTTTCTTTTTGCTCTGCTTTTTCACGAATTTCTCTTGACTTTTGTCGTTTTGATTCTTGCATGGCTTCTGCAGATAAAACATCCCTAGAATTTTCTTCTTGGCCAATTGAAGAAGGGGCGCGTTTTAATAAAGTTGGGTTATGTGCTGATTCAGACATATTTTTTATTTTTTTGACATATTATACATCACAAACTGCTTTTAAGCAATTTAAACAAAGTCAGCTTGCCGTCATTTTAATTTGTTATAATATAAATACAAACTATGTCTCATATTCTAATAATTGAGGATGAAGAAAGAATGGCCGCCACTTTAAGGAAAGGCTTGGAAAAAGAGGACTTTAAAGTAAGCATTATTAGCAACGGCCTGGCAGCCAGAGTAACAAATATAACTAACTACGATTTAGTTCTTTTAGATTGGATGCTTCCAGGGGTTTCTGGAATTGATTTGCTTCACCATTGGCGTAAACTTAAGTATTCTACACCAATTATAATGTTAACCGCCAGAGATGGGCTTACCGATACTGTAACCGGGCTAGATTTTGGTGCCGACGATTATATTTCCAAGTTTTTTAAATGGCCTGAATTAATTGCTAGAATAAATTCTTTATTAAGAAGAACTAGGACTGAAGCAAACCTTGTAAAGGGTATTGAATTCGACAGAACTAACCAAATATTTTTAGAAGATAGCATTCCAGTAAATTTAACTGCAACAGAATTCAACATTCTAAAATACTTTTTTGATCATCCAAACGCTTTAATTACTAGAACAAGTTTACTTCTTTCAGTCTATCAAGATTCCAAAGAAACCTTTTCAAATGTAATTGAAAGACATATCAAATCAATAAGACAAAAATTTAATTATGACCCTATTTCAACAATTCGCGGACTCGGTTACAGGCTACGGTCTTCCAGCTCAGTTCAAAGCCACAAGGATTAAACTAACTTTCATAGTTTTTATTCTATTAAGCATTCTCTTAATTTTAGGAGGTCTAAATTATTATGATAACAGCAGGCAAGGTTTAGAAAATTTAAGAAACCAAATTGATATTCAAATTGATAAAGAAAGACCAAGACTTAGAAATCAAATTGATCTGATTGAAGAAAGCAGAATTAAAGCCCTAGGAAGAATTCAGTTTCAAATTATTCTTAACAATCTTTTGTTGGTTTTAGTTTTGTGCGTACTAACCTGGGAAGCCCTATATTTCTTACTTTTACCTCTTGCAAAAGCCACCAAGGCAAGGGAGGATTTCTTAATCAGGGCAAGCCATGAACTGCGAACACCTCTGGCCATTCTTCATTCAGAAATTAGCTTATCTTTAACAGAAAAAGATTACAATAAATTAATAAAAATTAACCAAGAATCATTGCTGGAAATTGAAAGACTGCAAACATTAAGTGATACTTTACTGGGTCGAAATATTCCTAAATCAAGTAAAGTTAATGTTGAAAAATTAGTTTCAGATATTTGGGAGAATTTGGAAAGCATAAATTCAAAGGAGATTAAATTGAGCATTCTTTCTAAAAAAAGTTTATACATTACCACCGACTCAATCAAATTTTACCAGTTAATATTTAGCATTCTTGAAAATATTATTAAACATGGAAAAGTCAATACTTTATGTTCAGTTTTTATTGATAATAATATTGTTTTTGAAAATGAAACTAATCAAAATAATTATTCAGCTGGAACAGGGATGAGTATAATGCAAAGTTTAGCCCAAGATTTAAATTTTGATTTTACTTGGGAAAACAATGGAAATATTCACAAAACCGTTTTAATATTAAAAACTCAGCGTGATTAAACAGTTGGTAGAAAAATAATTAATAAAACCCCAGCTATCATAAAACAGCCTGCTATTAATTTTTGGTAGAATCTATCTTCATTCCAGATAAACTTTCCATAAACAATGTTCAGCAAGGTATCCATTCTTCTTACAGCGCCAACATAAGCTGGTTGAGAAACCAAAGCCACTGAATTAAATTCACCAACCCAAGTGAAGAAAGATAAGGAAGTAAGCCACAAATTTGTATCTTTAAAAATTTCTTTTTTCGGAAATTTAGTTCCTAAAATTACAATATCAACCAACATTAAAACAACAGTAATAATTAGGTTTACAGCGGAAACAAAACCTAGAATACTCGAGCTTCGTATTCCAACCACAAATCCAACACTTCCAAAACTCCAGATTAAAGCAACCAACAAAGCTAAAGTTGAACCTAAACTAAATTTAATATTAATACCTTTTTTGTTTATTTTAGCATGGGCCAGAATTGATCCAAAAACAATTAAAATAACTCCGATTAATCCATTAGTATTGAATGGTGAATTTAAGAATACAATATTAATAAAATATGAAAAAGCAGGACCCAAGGAAAGCATTGGTACTACTATGGAAAGATCTTCAATTTTTAAGGCGTAAATGAGCAATAAATTTCCAACTATTTCCAAAAGAATTGTACCCATTAATAGCCACAGAAAATCTCCGTTCAAACTTGGCAGACCAAACCAGAATATAAAAAATAAATAAACTGGAATAGCAAGCAACCCAGGCATCCACAAAATAGTTATAGGACTTAATCTTGAAGAAAGTTCTTTACGGATTGGAGAAACTAAAGAAGAACAAAAGCCGGAAAAAACTGCGTACCAAAACCAAAGCATTTTATTAGCTTAGTTTTAAAAGAAAATCTGGTCAAAGCATTTACCAACTTCCGCCTCCGCCTGAAAAACCTCCGCCTCCACCCCCTCCGCTTGAACTGTCGCTTGGTGGAGTATAAAATGCTGCAACTGCGTAACCTGCATAAAAAGAATTAACTGATGAAACTTCGCTTGAATCTGGAATTAGTTTTCCAAAATACTTTTGATACTTAGGTAAAATTCCGAAACTGGCAGCAAATGGTACACTGACAAGATATTTCTGAATTCCATCTTTAGGATTATTGCTGAAATCCAGCTTTAATATTTCTACATGCTCTAAATAATATTTGTACCTTGTGCAATATCCTGTAATTTCCAAACCTAAATTGTTCAATCTGGCCCATTTGGCAAAAATAAAGTAAACACCTGGAAGACTAAAGAAAAAAGCCCAAAGTAATAAAGTTGACCAACTATTCCCCAATAAAATTGCAGACTGCAAAACAGAAAATACTATCGCACCTAAAACAAATATTGCAAAACCATACAGTAAAGTCCAGAGAATAGGAGAATTTAGTGGTTTTTTGTCGTAATACTGCGATAATGATAGTTTAATGCTATTCTGGGTTTCTTCCAAATGGGTAGCAGGGCTAATTTTAGTAGAAAGAATGCCTTCATTTACACCTAATTTAGCCACAGCTTCAATAGTTTCGTTATAAATGGACGGGAGATGATTATTGGTTGGCAAGTCTTTGTGAAGGCTTATGGTAATATCTTTAGAACCTTCCTTAATTGGTTCAATTTTTAATATTTTCTTATGATTAAGCCACAAAATATAGCTTAGCAGAATATTTTTAACATCAAATTGTCCATCACCCACAAGATAACTTGCCTGCCAAGGTAACAACTTTGGCTCTTCAAATTCAGGTCTATCCAATTTCTGTTTCCCCCATTCATCTCTAGCTATATAATACCAGATTAAATATAAAGCATAATTAACTAAAATTAACAGAAGTAAATATGGCCAAGTACTTAGGAAAATACTAATAAACAAAGAAGAGGCTGGCTTATCATTGTTAAGTTTTACTTGAAGTGGATTTTTATCACAATTTTTATATTCTCTTAAATCTTGTTCTGTAATTACATTCTGGGAATCTGGGTAAAGTTGGTTTAAAAATTCTGCATCAGGATTTGGTGTAACTTTGGCTTGCCCGTCTATTCCACAAAACATATTTCCATTATATTTTAAAGAAAGCTGTCTAATTGTTTCAGTCCAATCATTCAAAAAAATAAAATTATAGGCTACATCTGGGTTGTAATCTGCTTCAATTTCTAAACCGTAAGAGTAAAAACCTGGGTCGATGAACACATTTTTATCTCCTATCCTAATTCTGAATTCGCTCCATTCGTTTATTAATTCATATTTTTCACTGCTCCAATCTAAAGTTTCAGCACATTTTAAATCACATTTTTCGTTAGATTTGGCTTTTATAACATTTTTTACTGAATATTCCGTCCACACACCATCTTGATTTTTAGGTAAGGCCAGAAAAACCCCTCGGCTTGGTTTGTTAAACTTTTCGGTAATAAAATACTTTATTGTAATTTTCTTATTGGAAGTGTTTGTAGATGAAACTATTGAAATGTTAGCTGTTTCATTGGATATTTCATCAGCTTTTACAGGCAAAGATGGCAGACAAACTAATATACCCAGCAGCCCAAGAAAAGCAATTTTGTTTTTTAAATAGATAGGTATCATAATAAGTTGTACCGTAGCCATTAACTAGTATTCAGTTTTGGTCAATCCTCGCGATTTGAAAGAATATTCACCAAGGCTGTGGATAACTTACTTATACAGAATAATTCTAATTCAAAATGCTTCTTGAATATTTCAAAAGCCTAGATATTTAACTAGTAAAAAGTATAAAATACCACTTAACAGTTTGTCTGAATTTACTTAGCTTTCTAAGCTATTTAGTTTTAAAAGAAGGTGATAATCTTTGACAAACCAGGTTAATTATCTTATTATAACAATATATACTTGATCTAAAAATTAAGTAGACTTTATGGACAAGGCCTAAAAAGCCTGAAAACAATATGAGTTACAACGATATAGAATCAATCAACCCCTACGGATACCAGCCTAACTTTATTTTAGTAAATAAGCCATCCAAAGGATCCTTCTTCGGAGACATAGTACCTGTTTACAGAACTACTCAAGAACTTAGCAATGTAATTGTTACATCTTGGGAAGGTCTTTCCAGCTTTATCTTAAATAGTAGCAACTTTTTAGTTTGCGTACTAAGTTTTCTAAGTCAGGCCATTAATAATACTGCCTATCAAAGCTATTTAATTATTAATTCTGCTTATCAACAGGTTTTAGAAATGCCAGAAATTCTTGGCGGTGTTAGCAGTAAATTACAGATTGCATTTGAAACTTTAGCCCAGGAAAGCACTCGTGAATTATGGTGGTTAGAAGTTAAACTTGATGTAAGAACACTAATTGATCAAGCAACTTCCAGTATTAACAGCATTTGGAAAGTTTTACAAAAGTTTTACTTAGCTGCTTTAATTTTTCTATGTTTAGGATTTTTGAATTTAAGTACACCATTACTCGCTTCAAATAACTCTAATAGCTTTTTAACAAAATTTTTGAATAATAATAGCTATGTTTCACAATCTAGCTTGCTTGCTTCCAAAGATTTTCAAGTTACTACCAATTTAGCTACAACCAATAGCGCAGTAGTAATTTCTACAGTTTCAGTTTACACAGTAAAAGAAGGTGACACTTTAGATAAAATTGCAGAATCCTTTGGAATTAAAACACAAACTATTTGTTTCAACAATTACGGAACTGCTGAAGCTTGCACAATGAAAGTAGGAGATAAATTATATATTCCTTGGGTTGATGGATACATTTATAACTTAACTAAAGATGTTTTAGCTAGCGATTTATCTAGCACTTATGGTTTAACAGTAGAAGAAATTGTTAGCTATAATAATTACAGCTATAACCCTGTAACCCTTAACTTCCCTAAAGATAGTTTAGTTTTAATCCCAGGAACCGATTTTGCTAAGATTTCCGAAGCCAACAAAAAAGAACAAGCCAGACTTGATGCAGCTACAAAGAGTGCAGAACAAGCAGCTAGAACTAAAAACCTTAGCAGCCAAGCTATTCCAAGAACAACTGCCTTACCAGATTTAAACTATATGAAAGGTGGTTTCATTTGGCCAACTGTAGGTTTCGTAAGTAGATGTGTTCAACCAGGCCACATTGCTTGTGATATTGCTAACCATTCTTCTCCTGCCATTGTTGCTTCCAAGGGAGGAACCGTTTCAGCAGTTTATAGATATGATGTTGTAGGTTATGGTTTAGCTGTTGTTGTTGACCACGGTAGAGACGAAAATGGAAGATCTCAGAAAACACTTTACGCTCATATGTCTGAAATTAGTGTGACTAAAGGACAGAAAGTAAATCAAGGTGATCAGTTAGGATTTATGGGTCAAACTGGATACGCTTCAGGAATTCACCTTCACTACGAATGTATAATCGACGGTGTAAAACAAGATCCATTACAGGTTTGCTTACCATAGGACTGTATTTCTCATTAATAAAAAATAGCCACCATTAATCGGTGGCTAAATAAATACTAGGAAAAGCTGATTATTAGTTTTATCATTAGTATAAATACCTAAATCATTGAATATATGAATTAGTGTACTTTTAAAATATTCACAGTCAATACCGACTGGAATACATACAATTATCTGATATAAACAACCATATCTTATATCAAGTCGGTAATCAAACAGATTCCAGTAAGTTCTTTTAATGAAGCTGATTAGTTCTATATCAGGCTTAGAATCTAGGGAAAATATAATACAATCATTTTCTGTCCGAACGCTTAAAATCACCATTTTGTAATCTAAATAGAGTCTGTTTTAAATTTAAATTGTTTAGTCTCATTCGTCAAAAAAACTATTCCCAGATTATTTCTTTTTCTGATATTCCTCCAATTCTTGAAGGGGTTAAGAAAAGCTTGAATCCGTGGTATTCTTCCTTATTGTTCCATTCTTTAAGGTTGAGAGAATGATTGTGATTTGTTCTAACCGACAAAGCTGGATTATTAACTTGAAGTCCAATTTTAAAAGCATTAAATGCCAACAAATTATCCACCGATTTTCTTCCCAAATAAAATTCTTTCTGGATCAATTCCCAGTCTTGCAAACTTGCTACCCATGTATCTTGGCTGGTGGAATATAATTGTAATAACTTATTTAATCTTCCTTCATCGTAAAGAGCATCATCCTGGTATCGTGTAATAGCCCAAAATTCACTTTTTCCTAAATTTTCATGTACTAGACTATTGAAATTGTCTGAAAAGCTAATATCGCTGTTGCTTAAACAAATGGCGGACACTTCATCCACTAAAGTTTTTATATGGTTGAACGACTGCTGAATAGTATATTGTGCTTTGGTGTTTACAAATTCGACGCTAGAAAGGTACTTCTTTACTTCATTTTGGTTAGATAAATATGTGTTTAAATTGTCCAGCTCGACACTATCTTCAGAGAAAATATAAATTTTATTGAATATATTTGCTTTTAGATTCTTTTGGATTGAGGAATAAACTTCACCTTGCCTTTCTTTCGAATTAAATTTCCCAAAACTTGTTATCCAAACTAAATTATTTTCCAGGTTTCGATCTTGGTTTAATTTTTTTTCTGAGTTTATATTTAATTTACGGATATAAAGGGCCAAGATGACCAACAAAATTGGAATTATTCCTATTTCTAAAACCAAATTAAAAGGACCAAAATGGGCTGGTTGATAGGCCCAATTATCTAGTATAAAATTCTTTTGCAGAAAAAATGCAGAACCTCCTAAACCTATACCAAAAAGTAGTGGAGAATATGACAAATTTGAAAATAAATTAATCCACAATGAAAATTCTTCAACTCTAACCAGGTCAGATTTACCTCTACCAAGCCAAAGAACTGTAAGTGTACCGATTGAAATGACCACAAAGATAATTATCGCGGTGACATTTTTTGATGGAACTTTTCTCCAATTTTTAATATTCTTCCAGACAAAATTTATAATTAAATAAATTTCCAGTAAAGCAATTCCAAGCCTGCTAAAGCTTAGTATTACAATTATAAAACTGATGTATATTAAATATTTTAGAAGTTTATTCTTATTAAAGATTGAGGTAAGGGATAGGCAAAATATGCCCAACATGGATAGATTATTTGGATGTGGCAACAAGCCGTAACCGCGTAAAAAGGTATGGTCGAAACTAAAAATGTTGAGGTTTTGTCTGGCCAGTTCTAACAATTGGAAATTTTCACCAAGCAGGTTAAGACCTAGAAAACTTGAAGTTGCAACTTGGTAAACAGAGATTAATAAATTTAAAACCATGTAACCGATTAAGCCATAAAATACAAAATTCAAAGGTTTAGTAGATTTCAACCACATCCAATAAACCAAACAAAAAAGTATTGGAATTGGAAGTAAAAAATTTAAATAATCTAGTAAAAAATAGAGAATCAAGCACAATCCAAAAAAAACTTTGTTGTACTTTGAAACATTTTCAGATGATAAAATTTGATTTGCCAGGTAAACCCAACAAGATAATGCACAAAACACCCAGAAAAAGTTAAAATAAGCTGCAAAATTAGATGAAGAAACTATAATTGATGTTAACGAGGATAAAAGAAGAAATATTTTTAAAGAAACTTCATAAACATTGGCACGAATTAAAATAACAAAAGCAAATAATATTACCAAAATATGAGGAAAAGATATATTTATGCTGGTAAAATAGCTTGTGTAGGGAATTGAAAATATTTTGTTTAAATTAAAAGTAAAACCAAGGAAAAGGCTTACTAAACCCAACATAACCAACAAATAATTAAGCCGAGTTGAATAGCCCCAATTCATAAAATTCAAAGTATATTTCACTTTAATATGCTTAGAAATTATACAAATAAGGGCAAGAAAAAAATTTACATTGACAGGCAAGAAAAAAATAACAAAATTCTGCTATTGTGGCATTAGGTAAAAGTTTAGGAAACATTCTTGGCGACTATTTCGGTCAAGAAAGCGTAACTCTTGGAAATCAGGAGTCTAATTTTGGTAAAGATACCCTTGTAACTTTGCTTCCTATAAATTCTATAAACCCTAGTCCGTTTCAAACCAGATCGATTTTTGAAGATAATAAAATTAACAAATTAGCTGCAAGCATTAAGGAAAGTGGCTTGATTCATCCAATTTTGGTTTTGAAAAGAGACAAAGATAGCATAGACGAAAGTGCAGATGGTTTTGAATATACACTTTTGGCTGGGGAAAGAAGACTTCGAGCTTGCAAAAGTTTGGGTTTTACAGAAATTTTGTGCATTATTAAACCTTTTGATTCACTTTCAGGTAAGCAGCAAGCCATGTTGGCAGCAGTAGAGAATTTGCAAAGGGAAGATTTAAGCCCTATCGAACTTGCCGGAACTTTTTTGATGTTAATGCAAACCCAGAATTTTGATGAGCAGGAATTAGCCGACAATCTTGGTCATTCTTTGCAGTATGTAAAAAACTATATAAGATTGTTAACTTTAGATCAAACCGTTCAACAAGCCTTATTGGAAAGAAAAATTGGTGAAGGTCAGGCAAGATTTTTAGTTGGATTAGAACCTAATTTACAAATAAAACTTTTACAAAGAATTATCGCCGAAGAATTAACAGTGAAGGAAATTTCGGCTATTACTTCGCAATTAAAATCTGCAGTAGCAGTTAAACCAGTTTTAACACCTAAATTAAAGACAGTAACTAAATTTAGCCCTGATATTATTGTTAAAGCCCAAAAGCTTGCAGAAATATTCCCTAACGCAGTTTTAAAGTGCACAGGAAGCGAAGAAGAAGGCAAAATTGTAATTTCCTGGAAAAAAGAAGCCAAGTAGGGGAACACTAGCGGTTCCTAAAATTCTCAACAAACCACATTATTCGCCCCCAAGCTAAACTATAAGAGAGGGAATTTTTTACGACCTTATTCTTGTCCAAAGTTTATTGTCTGTTCCGCGGACGAATTGGTATTGTTTTCCGTTGAAAGTTACTTGGGTTGGTGAATTCAATACTGTAATGAAGTTTCCTTGTATCCAAGTGCCGTAATCATTTCTATGGTACAATCTGTTGTCTATACCTGCCCCAGCTTCAACTACTAAACCGTTGAATGCAGAAAAATTAGATGACTCAATACTGTTTAAGGATTCACTAAATGAATTAAGTGAAAGATTAGTAAAATCATCTACAATATAATTGGTTTTAAATTTGGCATCTCTTGCCCCGAACCACATTTTATTATTTACCACAACTGGCTTAGACATGTCTGAATATGTAAATCTGTCGTATCTGACCCAAGTATTAAACACCTCCGGGGTACCCATCGACCTGAAGTAAATTGCGTTGTCCGTTCCCAAAGCTATTTGGAATAAGGTTGAATCAACAACTCCACCTACTGCAGTTTTTGTGGTTGTTAAGCCACCAATAGTACTCCAAACTGGTGTTGTGTAAGCAGTCTGATTGAAAGATATATATTTTGCGGTATAGAGAACATTGTCTGTTCCTGTGGCAAACAACCAATATTTTGAATTAAAATTGTGCAAAGAAGGTAAATCTTTAATGGTAATTGTTCCAACCCTTCTCCATCTCTCACCTCCTGCTTCGCCAACTTTCCAAAAATATAATCCGTTATCTGTGCCTCTGGCAAAAACATATAATTCACCTGCTGGATCGATGCTTAAAACTGGTGTTCCAAGCGCGGTTATGGAAGATAATCTACTCCAATTGTTAAATACTCCATTGGAATCTGCACTTCTTAAATATAGCCCTCTATCTGTTCCTACTGCTGCTTGGTAAAGTCTGTTATTGTAAATAATTTCCTCGGTTTTACCTGCTAATGTAATAGCATTTGGTGACCATGCTGAAAATGGTTGCAAAATATTATAGGTATTGATATTTGAATAAGCCCCGCCGTTTGTGTTGAACTCGAACTGAGTTGGTGAACTGACAGAATTTATTGGAGCAATAAGTGCATTACATCCCATACTTTCTGTAACACCAGTAACAATTATACAAGGATTATTATTTATACTGCTTCCAATTTTAATTGTATGAGTAGGTAAATTAAACGATAGACCTTTTCTTAGAGAATACAAACAATAAAGAACATTCTGCTCGGCTGTGTTAGTAACCTGTTGATTACAATAATTTAATGTTAAGTTTTGACTAGTTACTGTAACTGCAGAGTAAGGTGTGGAACAATCAATTCTAAACAAATCATTAGTAGAGTAACTTAAAGCAATAATCAGCTGATTCGAACTATTGTTTACCATCATTACATTGTTATAGAACAAAGGCGCCATCTCTGCTTGTGCCCCATTGGATATGTTAACTCTGGAAAAAGATCCATCAAACTGTATGTAAGCAAATGTATTAGTAGAATCTGTTAAAACTTTAGCCTCGTCCAAGGTATTTAGGCTGGTTGAATAGTTTACTGAAAATGTTGGAGTGCTTGAAACTGGGAAAGTATCAGTATCTAAAATTCTTTTTACTCTTAAGTAATTAGAGTTATCCATATATGAAACCATTACACCTCCACCCACCACAGAAGTTGGCATAGTAATTAATTCTTCAGATAATCTGTTTGGTTCAACTTGCGAACTTGGGCTGTATTCAAATCTTCCTTTTTCTGTGCCATTAGTATTTAATACTAAAATGGATAAACTTATATTGGTAGAACTTGTCTGATTATTTGGGATAGTGGCCACAAAAATTAAACCAGCTGTAGAAACATTCAATCTTAATTTATATTCGCTTTGTAGATTAAAAGAAGTTATACTTGGAAGAGTGAAAGTGCTTAGCAAAGTACCAGTGCTTGAGATTTTATCTATCTGTGTTCCAAGGGTAATACTATTAATTAAATTTGATACTATATCATAAATAATGTATAAATTTCCAGCTGAATCAATTTGCAAGGAATTAGGTGAAACATATTTACTCGAACCGTTTATTGTATAAATTTTATTGTAATTAGTTGTTCCGTTAGGAATTCTGTAAACATGGTAATTTCCAACCAAACTTTCATAGGTAATTTGATAAGCATCACCTGCTGCATTAGCTACAACCCTACCAGTCAATAATTCAGCTGGAACATTAATACTGGATTTTACACCAACATTATTGAATTTATCTACAACTGACACATTATTTAAATAATCGTATCCTGCACTATATACATTTCCTTGCCCATCTGCTGCCAAAGCACTAATGGTTGCTGAAGTAGATGAGTTTATATAATTAGCCGAACAAGCATAATTTGGTATACTTTCTTGCAATTTCACATTAGCAAGTTTAACTTGGCTGCTTTTTTCCTCAGACTGCCTTTTATTATTAGAGCTCAATGTTTCTCTCCACTCTGGCGAAAGGTTAACTGAATCATTAAGTCTGCTTGGTTTTACAGAAGAAAAATTAACTTCAGAAGTATCTGAAAGATTATTATTTGGATTTTCAGAATCAACACAGATTCCAGCTGAATTTAAAGTTAATCCTGCTTCACATGTTTGATTAGCAGAGGCTTTGTTGTTGCTTGAAATATAGCCAATAAAGGCAATGGAAATAGTTGAGGCTATAATTACTAAACTAAGCCCGATTAATGAATATTTTAAAGTTTTTTTATTCAAATTAATTTTTTGTTTTTGCATATTTATTTTTTACAAAAATATTATACAGTAAGAACCTGTTTTAGCCAATTTATGAAGAATAAGGACTAAGCGTCAATATCAGAATTTTCTTCAGAAACTACCTCGCCTTCTGGTTTTTCTTCAATGGCGTTAATGCTAATATCTAAATCTAATAATTCAGAAGCAAGTCTAACATTTACACCTTTCCTTCCAACAGCCAAAGAGGCCTCTTCAGGGTAACAGAAAATGTTTACGCGGTTATCTTCCTTAGAATAGTCGATTGTTTGAATTTCAGCTGGTTCTAGAGCATCCATAATCATTTCTTCCATTTCTTCTGGTCTGTTTTCTACAACATCAATCTTTTCAGACATGGTAATAGAAATTTCACGCATGATATTAATAATTCTTACATTCTTTCTTCCCAATATAGTTCCAACTGGATCGATATTTTCATCTTCAGGGGCTGAAACCAAAATTTTACTTCTAACACCGGCTTCTCTAGCAATTTTATCGATAACCACAATTCCGGCTTCTACTTCAGGAACTTCTTTAGCAATAATAGCCCTAATAAAGTCTGGGTGAGAGCGGGATAGAACTAACCTTGAGTTTCCTCTTTCGTCTTCGCTAATTTCCACAATTAAAGCTTTGATATTCTGACCTGGCTTGAATCTATCGGTTGGCATTAGGTTTTCCTTAGCAATAAATCCAGAAGTGTTGGCAAATTTTACAATATAGCCACCTTTTCTTGAAAAATCAACTTCTACATTAATTACATCACCAATTTTGTCTTTGAATTGTTGAAGAATTTTAGTATGCTTAACATTGTTAATACTTTGGCGCAAAACCTGCTTTGCAACCTGGGAAGCAATTCTACCAAAGTTCATATCTCCATCAGTAATTACAACCTTTTTTAAAGTGTCTCCCATCTGGGCGTTAGGGTCGGTAAGCCTGGCTTCTACCAAGGTAATTTCGCGCAGTGGATTGATAACTTCTTCCACAACATGGGTTACTTCGTAAACGGTATATTTTCCGGTTAAATTGTTGAATTCACCTTCATAAGATTTGTCTTTGTCACCAAATTCTTTGCGGTAAGCACCGGCAAGGGAAGTACCGATAGATTTAATAATTTCATCTGGGGAAAGACCAATTTCAATTCCCAACAAGTCAATTTGTTCTTGTAAGTCGGATAAGTTAAAGGGCATAATAATGTATAAATAATTTTTAATTAAGGTTTCGGTAAATTTGTGTACCCCTGGTAAGGGGTCAGAGCGAAGCTCTGGGGGTAGCAAGGGGTCAAGCCAAAGGCTTGGGGGTAGCCAGCAAAATTCACCTAAATAAAAGAACCTCCAAGGGGAAGTTCATTATAATTTTTATAAACCTTACAACTACAGAGTTGTCAAGGATTAATATTTTTTAATTTGGCACCTAATTTTACCATCAAATTTAGGTGCGGGGTGCTCATCACCAATTAACATAAATTGCCCAAAGGTTCTTGTATCACTTGAGGATATGTTCCCAATGTTTTCACCAATTTTATCCTTTAATAGTATTGTAGTTGGCCAACCATCAATCAAGTTAATTGCACTTGGGCTAATTTGGAACTCTAGTCCTTTACCCCAAGCTTGTTTACCAATTGAATATTGTTTTGCTTCTCTAAACACATCAGGGCAAGATAGTAGTGCTTGTTTAAAAATAAGACCAGGCATTCTGTTCTTAATTCTACTGATAGCAGAGTCAAATCCTATTGTGTAATCTATGCCTGAAGTTCTTGCAATTTCCACTTTGAAAGTTGGAACAAGCCCATCTTTGTCAGATTTAACATTTTCAAAATCAAAAATGAATTTGGCTCTTATAACTGGATTCTCAATTTTATAAGAACTAGTTTCAGTAAAAAAAAGAAATTTTCCAATTGTGTATTTATATTCATCCTCATCGAGGCTAATTGTTATTTCAGCAGTCGAAACTTCTCGCAATTGTTTAGCTTGAACAACCAAGTTGCTCAATTTACCTGATGACTGACCAGGAAAAAAACTAAAGTTAAAACAAGATCCATCTAAGCAAACTGCTTTCTTTATAGAATCCCTTATTTCCTCTACCTGAGCATTGACTTGTTTGTACAAGTCATAGTTCAAATCAGGAAGAAATTTGTGATACCCAAACCAAGCTAGAACTGGTAATACAACAATCATTACTCGTTTGTATTTCCAAGGCTCATACCATTCTCTCATTTATATCTCCAACTTGTTCACTAAATACCCAACACCTAATTATAAATCACAAAAAATGGGTATGGTCAAACTGGTTTTTTTGGTTAATTTTAAGAAGAAAAGTGGTAAGAATATACCTACAATTCTGTTGATAAATTTAGATGTGGTTAAACTTAAATTTTAGATCGGAATTTTGATAAAATAAACATGGTTGTGAAAAAATAACCATTAGCAATAAAAAATCCTTGCAAAATTAACTCATACCAAATTTTTGTTTCAGTTGGAACATCATACTTTGTGAACAGGTAATAGAGAATAATAATCGAAATAATATTACAAGTTAATGCTAAATAATATTTGTAGTTAAGTTTAAGATGAAGTTTCAATATATAATAGGTAGAAGCAGTAAAATACCAAAATTTAATGGCAAAAATACAGTTCCCAAAAATAAAATATTTGAGTAGAAATCTTTTATATTAAGCGCTAATATTAGATTTATAAAATTGAATATTATAACGCCTGTTGCTGAATTCATAGAAAGTATTAGTTACATTTATCATTAAAATTAGCAAAAAACCAATATCTTTGTTAATCTGCTTTTCCCTTGTTTTTTAATAGCAAAAGTGGCAAAAGAATTGTAATTACTGCAAAAATTATCTGAAAATTTCTTACAAATTCTAAAATATTAGTATCAATTTGATTACTGTCAGTATAATATATAAGAAAAACATCAATAGCACAATTTAACAGTGCAAACCCAAAAGAATACAGACTAATAGTTCTAAGTTTTTTATAATATCTTGAAATTAACAAGTAAAAAATTGATATTAATAAAGAATAGAATGGTAGAAAATATATTATGTACATAAGGATTTTTTTTAAGGATTACAACCTGCTCTAAACATTCCGTCCAGGCCTACATCACGCCTCCATGGCTCTATGTTCCACTCTTTTTATGCAACTTTTTTAGTATAAATTTGAATATAAATAGTAGTTGCAAGATGATGGAGAATATACCTAATGTTAAGGCTAAGTATAGTAAAAAATAATAATTAAATTCAAAACCTAAAACATAGGTTGGATAGAACTTTTCAAAATTTACATTCTCATCTTTCAGAATTCCAAAAAAAACAAGCGTTAATAAGCAAATTAATTCTACTAAAATTGAGTAAAAAATAAAAACTGGTTTAATATATTTTTTCATAAAACTTTTTAATTACATCCGTTTCTTACAAACCCCCAATAGCCTTTATCTGGCTTAATAGGCTCTATATTCCATGGAACTTTATTTCCCTGTGGGATATCAGCATGGCACATAAACTGATTGTACATCGACCAATATTGATTTGTATTCCATCGTTTATTCCAAGGACTATTTACGCAAGTCCAACCTGACCATAGTGCACAATTAGATGTTTTGTCGAATGATTCTTGCCAACAAGCCCACTGTCCTCTACAATTCCAAGCACCACACCAAGTTGGACTGTTGCTTGCAGACCACATTCCGTCTCTATTTATCCAATTTACAGTACTAATTGCATTGCCACACCAAGTAGGGTCGGCTACAACTGGAAAGGCTGCATTTTCTAGGTTTATGTGTTGCCTTAAAGTGTTTCCGTTTTCTACTGTGTACCAGGTTTTTAAATCTTTTTTGTTAGCATCTACAGCCCAAGGTTTTCCTATTGAAATAACCGGTGTTTGTCTAGACATTATTAAATCTGAAGTAGATTTACCTATACTTTTTGGTAAATTAATTTTTTCTATTTTGTTGAAATTTGGGTTGGGTTTGGTTATAACTGCACTTCCATCATTATTGATAGAAAGTTTATAATCTTGTTTTAATTCTACTTTAAAATCGTAAAAATTTGGAGCATCTTTAGACTTTATATTTATAACCTGTCTTACTCCACCATCTACTGCTTCAACAATGATATCTGTTTTAGACTTTTCGCCTGAATAAATTACCTTTTCATCAACAATATCCACTGAATTTATTTCCTTATCTTCAGGGATAGAAATAGAAATATCATCATTTAACCTGGATAATTTAACTTTTTTATCTTTCAAACTAAAGTCTAATTTAATGTTTGTCTGGTCAGAGTTTAAACGGTTACTATCTTTGTTATTTTTTGTAAGTTTTTGAGAAATTGGCTTCTGTTTATCTTTATCTTTTATATTTTCAAGTAATTGTTTAGTTAGGTTAAAAGATCTTTTATTTACCTTTAAATCTAGCGAATCCGAAGCTTGTACATTAAAATTAAGAAGTGAGAAGGCTAATACGAAAATGATTGATAATGAAAATATATTTATTTTGAAAGGTTTTGTGAACATATATAGTTTTTTAAATTTATAATATTCTATATAAGCCATTGTATTAAACAACAGTCAAAGAAAAAAACTGTTCACAGATTGGACTTTACAGAATATAAACTTAAATAATGTAAATAATAACAATTTATTAACACAAAAATTATTCAAGATAAAAATATATCTAAGGAGAATAAATCTACTTTAATAGAGCATATAAATAACGATTTACTCAATAACAGATAGAATATGTGTATTACCCCACAATAAAAGACCCAATTAAGGGCCTTTATGATGGTTTTACTGAAGTTTGCAACTTACAGCTGGATTTTAGCAAAGTTTTATTAAATTAAAAAACTAGAAAAAATTAAAATTCGACTGATTAGTATCACTTGGCTGAAGCAGTTAACCTGCCTTACACCTATGACCTATTATTACGTAGTAGTCTTCTACGAGTCTTCAGAGCACAAGGCTCATCGAAATCTTATCTTGAGGACAGCTTCCCACTTAGATGCTTTCAGCGGTTATCTTAACTATGCGTAGCTACCCGACGATGCTCTTGGCAGAACAGCCGGTACACCAGAGGCATATGGATCTCGGTCCTCTCGTACTAGAGATCCGCCCTCTCAAATTTCGCGCGCCCACACCAGATAGAGACCGAACTGTCTCACGACGTTCTGAACCCAGCTCGCGTGCCTTTTTAATTGGCGAACAGACAAACCCTTGGGAGCTACTTCACCCCCAGGAAAAGACGAGCCGACATCGAGGTGCCAAACCTTACCGTCGCTGTGAACGCTTGGGTAAGATCAGCCTGTTATCCCTAGCGTAACTTTTATCCGTTGAGCTTCCGTCTTTCCACTTAGAAAACGGTCGGATCACTAAACTCTGGTTTCCCATCTGCTTGACTTGTAGGTCTTGCAGTTAAGCTGGCTTATGCTTTTGTGCTTTGAGGCTCGATTTCCATCCGAGCTAAGCCAACCTTTAGACGCCTCCGTTACAATTTAGGAGGCAACCGCCCCAGTTAAACTACCCGGCAGCCGCTGTTCCCGAACTAGTTACGTTCGAGTTAGTTATATTGGAGTATAAAGCTGGTATCTCAAGGATGACTCCACAAAAACTAGCGTCTTTGCTTCAAAGTCTCCCAGCTATGCTGAATAAATAAGCCAATACAACAACGACAACCTATAGTAAAGCTGCATAGGGTCTTTTCGTCTTGGTGCGGGTAGAGAGCATCTTCACTCCCTGTGTAAGTTCGCTGGGTTAATGGTTGGGACAGTTCTCTGCTTGTTATGCCATTCGTGCGGGACACTACTTATGTGCCAAGGAATTTCGCTACCATAGGACAGTTATAGTTACTGCCGGTGTTCATCGGGGCTTAACAGAAAAGCTTGCGCCGTTCTGGTTGACCTTCCGACACTGACCAGGCATCACCCCGTATACATCATCTTTTAGATTTAGCACGGAGCTGTGTTTTTGGTAAACAGTCAGCAGAGACCTTTTGTTGAAACCTTTGCAGGCAGACCTTATCCCGAAGTTACGGTCGCTGTTTTGCCGAGTTCCCTAACCTATTATTCACCCATTCGCCTGAGGATTCTCTCCTCGCTCACCTTTGTTGGATTGCGGTACGGATAGATATAGACTAAGTTTAGAGGCTTTTCTTGGCAGCTTAGTACCACTTTAATTTGTTCTTACGAACATTCTGACAAATCTGATTAGGATAGAATTCTCCGATAGGAGCTCTTACCAAGATACACAAATTTTTTGCGTACCAGCTAACTTGATTAATCAACGACAATAGCCATAAATCGCTAAAGTTGCTAAACTGCGTCCCCTCATCACATCTATACCTAGTTATGGAATATTAACCATATGTCCATCAGTTAGCCCCATTAGAGACCAACCTAAGGCCCGACTTACCCTACGACGAAAATCGTGGCGTAGGAAACCTTGAGCTTTCGGCGGCAAAGTTTTTCACTTTGCATCATTTGCTACTTATTCTGACATTCTCACTTCTAATCGCTCCACCCCGAGTTACCTCTTAGGCTTCAGCGCAGATTAGAACGCTCGCTTACCAATCCTTGCGGATTCTGTGTCTTCGGCACGTTACTTGAGTCCCATATATTGTCGGCGCAAGATCACTTGACCAGTGAGCTATTACGCTTTCTTTAAAGGATGGCTGCTTCTAAGCCAACCTCCTGGTTGTATGAGTAATCTCACCTCCTTTGCACTATAGTAACGATTTTGGGGCCTTAAACGACAGTCTGGGCTCTTTCCCTTTTGGCAATGAAACTTAGATCCCACTGCCTAACTCCTGGAGAACACAATGCAGGAATTTGGAGTTTGTTAGTGCGGGATACCTTGCGGCTCCCAACACTTTCAGTGCTCTACCTCCCACATGCTATAGTCCAAGGCTAGCCCTAAAGCTATTTCAGCGAGAACCAGCTATCACCCGGTTCGATTGGAATTTCTCCTCTACCCACAAGTCATCCGAGAGAATGGAAGCTCTCACCGGTACGGTCCTCCGATACGTTTTACCATATCTTCAACCTGCTCATGGGTAGCTCACCGGGTTTCGGGTCTAGGGCATACGACTAAACGGGCAGTTAACCCTCGCTTTCACTTGCGGCTACACTCTCTATCGAGCTTAACCTTGCCGTATACCGCTAACTCGTCAGATCATTCTTCAATAGGCACGTAGTCGTGGATTTAAAACCCACTTCCACTCCTTGTAAATATACAGTTTCAGGGTCTATTTCATTCTCTTACCCAGAGTACTTTTCACCTTTCCCTCGCGGTACTTGTTCACTATCGGTGAATAAACGTATTTAGCCTTTGCGCGTAGTCACGCATGATTCCAACAAGACTTCTCGGTGCTCTTGTTGTACTTGGGATGAATTACCAGTTGGTAAATAGAATACTATACATACAGGGCTATCACCTGCTATGGCTTAACTTTCCAGTTAATTCTGCTATAAACTATTTTTGTAGACCAACTCTTCAGCGGTAAGGCTGAAACGTAACTTCCCACAACCCTCTGTTGTCTATACCCCATACCGGGCTCTTGCTCTCAAGTTGATTAGTCAATTGCTTGACTTGATTTTCCATCCAGCTAGAAGACATACAAAGTTTTTGGCATACTCCCCCTTCGCTCGCCACTACTAAGGGAATCAACATGTCTGTTTCTTTTCCTCCGCTTACTGAGATGTTTCACTTCAGCGGGTTCCCGATTTAATCTGGCTACTACACCAGTTCGTGTTAGACATTACTCTAACCGGATTTCTCCATTCGGACATTTTAGGCTCATCGGCTGCACACGCCTAACCTAAACTTTTCGCAGTGTACCACGTCCTTCATCGGCGTTTATTCCCAAGGCATCCACTGTATACTTTTAAGTTTTAACTTTTTATAGATCTTTAATTTTTTTCGAACTTACACGTTAGAAAGATTTAGTATTTCTACTAATGCTTTTCTACCGCGGTTTTTATGCTAAAATCCAGCTGTAAATTGACTATCTATTATGCAGATTATTAGCATATTAGTAGCTCTTTAAAAGAGACAAAAATTTGTTCACTTGTCAAGTTATTTCGCCAAAAGGTGTTTGTACTTCTCTTTCAAAGCTATCAAATGTGTGTTTAAATAGAGGCTTTTAGTCATTTTCTGGCTACGATTAGTTTCGTGCATTCTATGCAAATGACTGTAAAAATGTAAATAAATAGGCATTTCTTCTTGTTCCAAAAAAGATAAATACATATCAATATCTTCTGGGCCAACAAAATTTTCGTCCATACCACCAACCCTAGCAATCAACTCTTTCTTAATTAATGTATTAAATTGAATAAAATGGTCACCTGTTAACACTGATTTAAGTAAGTCAGAAACATCTTTAAATTTCCAGCCGTAATAATCTTCTCCTGATAGGTATGATAGTTTCGCATCTACCCTTAAAAAATCTGCAACAAACCAATTGGTTTTAGGATTAGATTTTATTGCCACTGCGAAGTTTGCTAAGGTTCTTTGTAGAATAATATCGTCGTCATCTAAAACAAAAATCCAATCATATTTAGCTTTGGCAACTCCTAGATTGAAAGCTTTTTTTCGGCCTACATTTTCTTTTAAATCTATGAAGCTAAAATTTTCTGGGAAAGATTGAGCGTTTAAATACTTACTTACATCAGGGTTACCGTCATTAACAATAATATATTCCCAAGTTATTTGATGTGGAGTATTGATTAAGTTTACAACACTTTCTATTGTTTCGTTTAGGAATTGTATTCTGCTTGTTCTGGTTATAACAGAGATGGTTGTGTTCATGATTATATAAATATCAAAGATGGTGGATTGGGTCAAAAAAAATATCACCCCGAAGGGTGATTTATTGGTAAATTATATTTATTGGCCAAAGCGGGAGATAGTAAATATCTCCCCTACGGTAAAATTTTGTTCGACGCAATGGTCGCATTTATGGCGATCCGCGATCGCCGCTACGGGCCCAAACGGGAGGATGAATTCTTCCCCTACGGTTTTTTACCTGCTGATTAGGGTGAAGGCTTTGCCGAATTTTCCGTTTCTGCCTGTTCTACCAATACGATGGATGTAATCTTCGTAACTCATTGGTTCGTCGAAGTTTACTACTGAAGAAATATCGCTAACATCAATACCACGCGCAGCAACATCTGTAGCAACTAAAATATCGATTTGTGTCTGTCTGAATCTTTTTAGTGCAATTTCGCGGTGTTTCTGGGTTTTACCTCCGTGAATGAAATCTGTGATATATCCGCTTTGACCTAATTGGGATGAAACTTGTTCAGCCATGATTTGGGTATTAACGAATACTAAAGTTTTAGTTCTTCCTTCTTTTTGAAGAATATCTAGTAAAACATCGATTTTTCTGTTGCTTCTATCAATATGTACTGCTTCTTGGTGTACGAACATGGAAGGTTTAGGCTGGTTTAACTGAATATAGTCAGCAGTTGGGGCTAAACGATTAATGGTTGGTTGCACTTTTTTATCTAAAGTAGCAGAGAAGAATAGGTTTTGATGAACTTCAGGAATTTTGCTGAACAATAAGTTAATATCGTCGGAAAAACCCATATCTAACATTCTATCCATTTCGTCTAAAACTACTGTATCTACATATTCAAGTTGTAAAACTCCGCGGTGGAATAAATCTACAAGTCTTCCTGGTGTTCCAATGATGAAGTGATTAGGACGACTTAAACCACGAATTTGGGTGCCCATTGAAGCTCCGCCAATACAAGTTTGTACTCCAATTCTTAGTTTTCTTAAATCGAAAGTCATTAATTCTTTTTCAATTTGAAGAGCAAGTTCACGAGTAGGGGCAATAATTAAATTAACCTGAATTTGGTTGTTCTTTGCGTGAGCAATTGTTTGATTAAGAAGAGGGATTAAGAAAGCTCCGGTTTTACCTGAACCTGTTTGAGAAATTGCCACAATATCTTTTCCGCCTAAAACGACTGGAATTGATAGAGCCTGAATTTCTGTAGGGCTGTAATAGCCTCTTGCTGTAAGAGATTCTAAAATTTCTGGGGCAAGGTTTAAAGATTCAAAAGAACCGAAGTCTTTTTGTTCTTCAACGATAGTAAGTTCAGCTTGGTTGATTGTTTGATTGTAAAGGGAAATATCTAGAGTTTGACCTCTTCTTCCTCCTCTACCTCCGCCCCGACCTCCGCGGCCTGAACTGAAACCTGAACGGCCACCACCAAAACTTCTACCTCCTCCTCTGTTCGAATTGGAGCGACCACCAAAGCCTCCTCCTTGAGAATTATAATTCATATAAGTAATAACATTATTGCAGAACTAACCAAAGCAAAACAATATGTTATCACTTCAATCTGTGCAATTCTTTTAAGACTTATACAAAAACTACTTCTTGTAAAGGGGAACTGTGAATACTAAGAAGAAAACGCCATGTATTAAACAAGTTAAGTATTTAATTCTTAGAAAATTTTATTTTAAAACTAGATTATTGCAATTAATTTTACAGTGAAAACCAAAGGCGAATTAGCTGGAATTAAACCTGGAATTTCTCTGCTTCCGTAAGCAAGTTTTGCTGGAATTGTAAGTTTTCTTTCACCACCAACTTGCAACCCTTTTACATTTTCTAATCCTTCCCCAGTAATTCCCATATCCCAACCTTGAATAACTTGGCCAACCCCAATAGTTATATCTAAAGGTTGATTGCGTGAGTATGAACTATCAAAAGGTGTTCCATCCAGTAAAGTTCCAGCATAGTCGATTAAAATATCTTTACCTACAACAACTTCCGGACCAGTTCCAACGGTAATATCTTCTACAATTAATTCATTTATTTCAGGGTTTTGGATATTTAATTCAGACATAGGTATGTAAATTTATACTTTTTTATTCTAAATTGTTTGTCTAGATTATGGCAAGAAAATTGTTATTTTTATTAGACTGACTGGACATAAATGGCTTAAGTGTAAATAGTTAAGTATTAAGTTGTGAGGAAAGTTTCATGAAAGGAAGTATTGGAAGGAGAGGAAAACTAGCTTTAGCAGTTATTTTAACACTTGCTGTAATCCACTTAGAAGAAAGTAATAGTTTAGAAACTTATACTCATGAGAGCAAAAACTTACAAAACACAAGTAAGTTGACTAACAAAACCAAATAGTTATATATTTGGTTAATTTTTTATGGGCAACAAGTTTCACCCTAATCTAGGTTTTAAATTATTACAGAGTTTTGTGGTTGGTTTTTCTGTATGGCTTGTAACCATGCCAATTGCAGTGCAGGCCTTAACTTTTGTGGATTCTACCCAAACTAATTTTAACACAGGTACTTATTCTGCCACACAGTGGAATGGAGGGGCAAACAACTTTGTTCGTTTAACTGCTGGTGGTAGGGCTGCTGGAACTGGAACTTATACTTCTGGGGTTAAAGATGCTGGATTTAATGCAAGTTGGAATAGTATTGCTTGGGTTCCAACTGGGCCTTACAACAAGGAATTGCCGGCAAACTTAGGGGTTGAAACTGGTTACATTATCAACAATGTTAGCATGACTGGAAATAATGCTTACTACAGATTCAATCAGGCTGTTAGTTCCACAAGTTTTCCGGATAGTTCTGGCAATTCCATGACTGGCACATGTGTAGCAACTGAATGCCCTGTATCAGGAGCTGCTGGAAAGTTGAATACTGCCACTACTTTTGATGGAGTGAATGATTCGATAACAGTTCCAACAAGTTGGAGTACAAATTTAAACACAACTTCTTCTCTTGCTTTCTGGATTAGAACAACCCAAGTTGGTAATGCAACTTTCTGGCAGGCCCCAACAGTTACAGGAATTGAACAAAGCGGAGCAGGAAATGATATTTTTTGGGGAAACATCGATAATACTGGCAGAATAGCCTTATATGTGGGAGATTCTGGGTTCGTAAAAAGTACCAATCCAATTAATAATAATGTTTGGAGGCATGTTGTAATGACCAGAAATGCCACAACTGGAGATGCTAGAATATATATTGATGGGACTTTAAATGCTAATGCAACTTTAGAAACAGGCAATAAAACTACGCCATTTACAGCTATTGGAAGACTTGAAAGCACTGTAGGGCCTGCAGGGTTTGTATATTTTGCGGGAAGTTTAGATGAAATGGCTTCCTTTAACCGTGTTTTATCGGCTAGCGAAGTAACTAGTATGTACCAAAGAGCGGTTTTAAGGCTTTTATTCCAAGTAAGATCTTGCCCTAGCGTTGCCTGCACAGGGATAAACTTTGAAGGACCAGATGGAACCACAGGAACTTTTTATAGTGAGCTGGATAGTCCCGGCGTTGGTTTACCAATTTTCAATTTAAATTCCTTAAACGCACCGCTAAACCGCTATTTTCAGTATTTTATTCGCTTTCAAACAGATAATAGTGCTATTACCCCAACTTTGCAAAGTGTAACAGTGGACTATTCACAATATATTCCCAGCATTGCCTTAAGCATAAGGAATAGCGCAGATACTGCTGATACAAATTCTTGCGATTTAGGAACTGCTAGCACAACTTTGGTTTCCAGCTGTAGCTATAGGGTTAAAGTTACTACTAATGCAGTTTCTGGTTATGTTGTTGCAGTAAGAACTTCAGGCAACTTAACCTCAGGCTCGGATAGTATTCCTAATGCTGCTGCTGGCACAGGTGGTGGGGGCGGAAATAACATTGTGGCAGGAACAGCTCTTTACGGTGCACAGGTTTTAGCTGGTTCAATTACAGGTGGGACTATAGGGGTTAACAGTTTGTTTAATGCAGGGGCAACTAACAGTGTTTTGTTCAATTATGGCAGTAACACCAACATGGTAACAGCCACTGGGCCAAACAACCCTGTAAATTCAAGTCAATCTTCATTAGTAACCCACAATCTTGCAATCGATGGAGGAACACCGGCTGGTTATTATTCACAAAGTATAACCTATAGCGTTACAGCAACTTTCTAGGATACGGAAGATTAAAACACATGTTTTAAAATCAATAGTATGAATTTAATCAGTAAAGATGGATAGTCAATTATCTATTCCACCCACCAGAATAACTTCCCTCCTTATCTATTCTTTCAAAACCATGCTGCCCAAAGTAATCACGCTGGGCTTGAATTAAACTTTGCCCTGTTTGATTGTATAGCAAATCTTTCAAATAACCTATTGATGAAGTAATAACTGGTAAATTAAGAGCTAATAATTTAGATTGTGATATTAATGAAGAAGCCAGTAATTCTTTTAAAACGGAGGTATAGTTCAGCTTGTCGGAAAGAAGCTTAGGTAGATATTCAAGCCATTTACTTCTAATTATACAACCTCCCTGCCAGACCCTTAACACTTCTTCAATCTTAATTCCCCAACCATAGTTGGTTTCAGCTGCTAATATCAGTTCTAAGCCTTGAATATAGCTGGTCAGGAAAATTAACTGCAATAAATTATTTAATTCAGTAACTTCAAAATCCAGCTCTGCTAAATCATTAGGCATTTTTTCCACAATAAAATTATTCAGATCTTTGCTAGTAATTCGGGCATTTAGCGCAGAAAATATATTTGGCACAGAAACTTCAAGCTCTAAGGCTGATTCAATTGACCATTTTCCAGTACCTTTTGAATCGGAAACTTGTTTAATTTTGTTGATCAAAAAGTCTGAACTCAAAGAATCTTTAGTTTCTAAAATCTTGTTGGTTATATCTAATAAATACGACTGATTATTGCCTGTATTTAACTCTTCAAAAACCTGTTTAATGGATGTTAAATCCAATCCTGTAGTTTTTAATATATCGTAAACTTCGGCTATGCCTTGCATTAAAGAGTATTCAATACCATTGTGAACCATTTTCACAAAGTGACCTGCAGGGTTTTCACCGAAATTGGCCACACAGGGGTTTCCTTCAAAGTCTTTAGCTGCGATGGCTTGTAAAATTGGCATTACAGCATCGCAACTTTCTTTATGGCCTGAAAGCATTATACTTGGGCCATTCAAAGCCCCTTCTGCCCCTCCGCTTATTCCACAACCAAGAAAATATATAGTTTTTTGATCTAGAACCATTTCCTCGTCGTCGTTTAATTCATCTTCAAAATCAATGCAGTCTTCCAAAATAATTTCCCTGGTTATTGTATCTTGCCAGTTAGAATTTCCTGCATCAATAACAATATCTAGGCTGGATAACAATGGTTTTAACTCGACTAAAATTTCATCAACAGGATCGCCACTTTTCACCAAAAGAATAACTTTTCTTGGTAGTTCCAAACTTTCCACAAAATCTTTTAAATTTTCATAGCCAACTATATTGTTTCTGGTTTCTGCAGAATCTAGTTTAGAACTTAGGTCTAAAAGGTCAGTAGTTTTTTTGTAAGTGCGATTATATACTGAAATTTTATAACCTTTGTTGGCTATATTCCTTGATAAATTACCACCCATTGTTGAAAGCCCAATTAAGCCAATATTATTTAACATAGAAAGTGTTTTATAGCATTTAAGTGAAGAAGTCTAACTTTGTTGTCAATAAATAAGGCAAAAAAAACTGGTCTTTAGTAGCCAGTAAATTTCTATGATTTTAGTAAATCATTAATAATAATTTTTATATCTCCGTCTTGGAAATAATATATTCCATCTTGCAGGCCTGTTTTTTCAGTAAGACCAGAAAGATTAACTAAATTATGAATTGCAGCTTCTGCGATATTATATACCGCAATTTTGCTTATAGAAAATGCTTTACTATTATGAAACTCTTCTGCCAGTAGAGTACCTTTAGGCTTGGTTGAATAGCTTAATTCGTCATCTAAAATACAACAATCAACTAGTATTAGAAATGGAACTAAAAAATTATTGTCAGCCTCTCTTGCAATTCTTATATAATCTCGACCCTGTGCGAGTGAATGCAGTTGATAGCAAACGATATCATGTGCTAATTCCAAGTTTCCAACAGATGAAACTATAGCAATCTTAATCATTATTAAATCCTATAAGAAATATATTCACTTATTCTTATATTTTAAGAATGGTCAATTGAAATCTCAATACTACTCCAATTTTACCTTAATGTTTTAATTTAGTTCTACATGTTTTTTAAAGTTTTCTAAAATTGCTTGCCAGCCTTCGCGCTGCATTTCTTCTGGGTTTTCAGTTTCTGGGTCAAAAGATATTGTTACAATTGTTTGACCTTCTGTTTCTTCAAAAGAAATTGAGGCTGTTCTGTCGCCAAATTCGTATTCTAGTAATTTATATTCTTCCACTTTGGTATAAACTCCTTCAAAATCAAAACTGGCTGAACCATCTTTCGCAGACATTGTAGAAGAAAATTTTCCACCAACTTTTAAATCTACGCTGGCTTTAGGGCATTCCCAGTCTGGTGAAGCAAAGTTCCATTTAACAATATGCTCTGGTTGTGTGTAGCATTCCCAAACCTTTTGAATAGGGGCAGAAATGGTTGTTTGAACAGTAATTTTAGAGGACATGATTTAATTTTTAAATATTATTCTTTTTCCGCAAGGTCTTTTCTGTAAAAAGATTTTTCCAACCAAGCGTCTGCTATGCCTAAACCTAAAAAGATAAGCCCTGTTACTATTAATTCAAATGGAATTTTGCTAAATTCAATAATTGCCGCAAACAAAATGTAAAGAATTGCAAGAATATAGTAAGAAAAATTGTTTCTATAAAACCACGCTGTAAAAAGCATTCCAACAGCACATAAGGCCAGCCAGAATGAAGTTGCTTTATATTCTAATAAAATGTAACCGTAAAGTTTAAAATAAGTTAGAACCCAGCCGCCAATTCCAATTAATATCCAAGTAATTTGGCTGCCCACTGAGGATAGATTATTGTACCACATCCACTTTACCTGAAAAAATAAAGCTAAAGCTGTTAAAATAAGCCAGCCAAACAGCGATAGTCTTAAATCGCCCAAGATTGGATTAATTTCAGACATAAAAGGCAAAATCTGGGAAAGAATAAACCCTATAAAAATTACTACACCCCACAAAAGTACTGTTTTTTGATATTTACTTAGTGACATAATTTTAATTAACAAAATCCCCGACTACTGGTACAATGTTTAGTTTCCCTTTTCCATGAGGAGAGTTATTTATAACACCACTTAAATCTTTGCCACAGCTAGCTTGGCCGCCCGATGGGGAATGCACACCATTTCGCCACAAACTAAAATTACTTAAATCGTACACTATTCCGTCTATTACAGCGTAACATTTATTGCCGCTTAAACCGTTGAATTTAGATAATTCAGAATTACTAATATTTATTTTGCTAGTCTGATCTGTATTGGTTTTGCTATCGGTGGTTTTAGATAATTGATTTGAGGTATTATTGCTAATTTGGTTGTTAACCTGGGCATTTTTTTGCGAATCAAAGGTAAAAACCAATATTCCGGCTAAAACACATAAACCCACAACATATATTGCGATAATCAAATTTTTGTTAAGCATAATAAAGTGGTATTTTAATAAAAACAATTTATTTTATGGTCAAAATTTTTCACCTTTTAGGCTGAGGATATTATTTAAGAACAGTTTTTTATTTGCATAGAAAAGAATTGCGATATAGGGTTAATTTATGTCATCCCAGCTTCTAAACAAACTTAAAGAATATTTTGGTTATGATACTTTAAGGCCTGCCCAAATTCCTGTTATAGAATCTATTTTAGAAGGGAAGGATACTGTAGCAATTATGCCAACTGGTGGTGGTAAAAGCCTGTGTTATCAATTGCCTGCTGTTTATTTGGAAGGTATGGTAATTGTGGTTTCTCCGCTTATTGCCTTAATGCACGATCAAGTTCAATCTTTGAAAAAAAATGGAATTGAAGCAGGTATTTTAAATAGTTCTATTTCAGAAAGAGAGCAACAAGAAGTGATTGATAATGCTGAAAACGGCACTCTAAAACTGCTTTATGTTTCACCTGAAAGATTAATGGCTAGGGAAAATGCTTTTTTAACCTGGATTGAAAAATTGAATGTTTCGCTAATTGCTATTGATGAAGCCCACTGTGTTTCCCAATGGGGACACGATTTTCGCCCAGAATATTCAAGGCTTTCGGTGATAAAAGACACTTTTCCCAATATTCCAATAATTGCCCTAACCGCCACTGCCGATGAAATTACCAGAAAAGATATTATTGATCAATTGAAATTGAATAACCCAAATGTTTTTATCAGTTCTTTTGACAGGCCAAACATTACCTATACTGTTGTTCCCAAAGCTGATGATAAAAAAGCCTATAAAAAATTATTTAGTTTTATAAATTCGTTCAAAGGTGAATCTGGGATTGTGTATTGTTTAAGCCGAAATTCAACCGAGGAAGTAGCTCAAAGTTTGGTTAATGCTGGAATATCTGCCGCGGCTTTTCACGCTGGTTTAAGTAATGAACAAAAAGATGAAACATACAATTTGTTTATGCAGGATCAGATTCAAGTTGTTTGTGCCACGATTGCTTTTGGAATGGGTGTAGATAAGCCAGATGTACGCTTTGTAGCCCATTGGAATATGCCTAAATCTATAGAGGGTTATTATCAGGAAACAGGAAGGGCTGGAAGAGATGGGCTTCCTTCTGAAGCATTGTTATTATATGCCCCAGGTGATGCTGGAACTTACCGAAGATTTATTGATATTTCAAGGCCAACCCCAGGTAATATTGATTCTTTCCAAACATTTAAAAAACTACAACACGATAAATTAGACAGATTAGTTGAATTTTGCAGCACAGGGCATTGTAGAAGAAGAATTTTACTTCAGTATTTTGATGAAAGGCTGGAAATGGATTGTGGAAACTGCGATGGCTGCTTAAACCCAGTGGAAAAAATTGAAGGAACCGAAATTTCCCAAAAAATTATGTCTGCTATTTACAGAACCGATCAAAAGTTTGGAATTGGCTATATTGTTGACTTTTTACGGGGAATTTCTAACGAAAGAATGGAAAGTTACGGCCACACAAAATTACCCACTTTTGCCATTTTAAAAGATTCGCCAAGGGAAGAATTAATGTTTTATACTAACCAGTTAATTAGCCTTGGTTATTTACAAGTAAATTATGATGGGTTCATTAAAACTTTATCACTAAACGATATTTCTATGAAAATTGTGCAAGGCAATATTGTGGTGGAATTAACCCCATATCAAGAGGAAATTAAAGAACCAAGCAAAAGTAAATCAACTAAAAAAGCCACTTCTAAATTATCTGTTAAAGATACAGAATTTTTTGAGATTCTAAGAAAAACGCGACAGGAAATTGCCAAACAAGACGAAGTTCCAGCCTTTGTAATTTTTGGAAACGCAAGTTTGCTGGATATGGTGAACAAAAAACCAAAAACCAAACAAGAATTCAGCCAAATAAGTGGAGTGGGTGCCACTAAACTAGAAAAATACTGGCCGCTGTTTAAGGATGTTTTGGTAAAAGGGGTGTAATGGTTTGGTGATGTGGTAGCAAATCACATAGCAAAAATGGAGACCGGGGGTCTCCGCTACGGTTGCTCGAGGATTTTCATTCTGAACTTAGCAACACCTACCTTCCCCTAGGTGATCTTTGTTGAATTTTAGGCCTTGGGTTGTTCATTCTTTGGGCCATTAATTTTTGAGGGGCAGGGGTAATTTTAGCCGGTGTAGGAACTTTTTGGATTACTGCAGTATTAACCTCGGTTTGATTTGCTGGTTCAGAAGATTTAGGTTCAATGGTTTTTTGTGTTTTTTGGGTCATACAATTATTTCTGTTAAATAGGTTGATTGTGGCATTATTGTCAATCATTCACATATATTAATCAAGCCAATAAAAAAGGCCATTTTGGCCTGGTTGTTGTATTTGTTATTTCTGAATGCGACGAATTTCCATATCTCCAATAAATTGATCGAGATCAGTACTTCTAAAAAAATTTACACCATTTATAAACCCTGACACTTCATGATAATGACTAAAAGCCATGTACTCTAATATTACTTTTGAATCTGTATTAAAAACTCCAAAAATACTACCAATCATATCATTATAGTATGTAATTGCCAAAAGAATGCCATGAATTGAAGGTTCGTTAAACCACTTTGATTTAGAAATACAGGCCTCAACTAAAATATAGTTTGGAAGCTGTAGATTGTAATTATCAAAATTTTTAATATATTCAACAGTTTCTTCAAAATTCTTAAGGAAGAATAATTTATGGCCAGAAAGCTGTTCTTTAGCTTTTATTATTATCTCTTTGTCAGATGTAACAATCCAAATTAAAAACCTCATTGTTTTTTCCTGAACAACTAAATTAGTATTATAATCTTGTTTAAATTAAGTCAAACAATTTTGTAGAAGGCTAAATTTAAAATATATATTCAACCAATTAAGCCCTATTAAATGGTATTTTATTTGTTAAAACATGTGTTTTAAATTTTAATCACCACATTTCCTTTCTTGTGGCCTTCATCCACATAAGCGTGGGCTTTGTCCATTTCAGCCAGTGTGTAGGTTTTATCTATTACCGGTTTTAGATCTTTACTTTCACAGATTTCAGCGATAAATTCCATATCTTTAGAATTAACAGAAGCAACACCAGCCACCAAATTTAAGCTCAGCTTTTTGGCATCCAAGGTTCCTTGAATCATTCCTTTGATTATAACTGCACCTAATGCCAATACTCCGCCTTTTTTAACCAGCTTTGCCATTTTCCCAACATCGCTTTTATCTACGGTTTCGTAAACAATATCAAACTGCCCTTCCATCTCAAAAAGTTTTTGTAGCGATTCTTTGTTTGTATAATCTACCACGAAATCTGCCCCAAGATCTTCTACTAAAGCTAAATTAGATGTACTTGTAACCGCGGTTACTTCAGCCCCATAATATTTAGCAATTTGTACGGCAATGCTTCCAACAGCTCCAGAAGCCCCATAAATTAAAACTTTATCTCCTTTTTTGATGCCAGATTTTTTCAAAAAGTGTAGGGCGGTATGACCACCAAAAACAATAGCCGCCGATTCCTCGAAAGAAAGATTTTTAGGTTTTATAGCTAACGGAGTTGTGTCTGGAACAGCAATATATTCAGCATAAGTTCCCATAGTCATATCGTTTAAACCAAAAACCTCGTCGCCGGGTTTAAAATTAGTTACATCTTTACCTACACTTTCAACTATACCAGAGATTACATTACCTAGTATCTTAATTTTTGGAGTAAACAAGCCGAACATTAAACGCACCAAAAAAGGATCAGCCCTTCTAAGGCGCGCATCGCCAGAATTTACTGTGGTAGCAATCATTTGAATTAAAATTTGATTATCTGCAGGAGTTGGTTTTTCTATGTCAGATAATTTTAAAACTTCAGGCGAGCCGTATTGGGTGTAAGTTATTGCTTTCATGGTTTAAGTTTGTTGTTGGGTTTGGGGGATTTGTCAAAAGCGGAGCGCCAATGTATTTATTTAGAATAATATTAATAATTATTTGCATTAAAACCAACTTTTGAATACTTTGTATTTACCTTAATATGGCCGACCAAAACCAATTATATCTTCCAATTTATACTTTAAAACCTTTTGCAGAAAACATTTTTATTGTAGATGGCGAAACAGTAAACTTTTACGGAATGCCGTTCACCACCAGAATGACAGTAATAAAGTTAGAGAATGGCGATTTATTTATTCACTCGCCAATTCAGGTTAAACAGAATTTAAAAGCCGAATTAGATAAGCTTGGTAAAGTAAAATACCTGATTGCCCCTAATAAAATTCACTATTGGTATTTAGATCAGTTTCAAACAGCTTATCCAGAAGCTATTACCCTAACAGCAAAGGGTGTTCAAGAAAGAGCAAAGGAAAATGGCAAAGAATTTAAGGTAGATTATGTTATCGAGGGTGCTAAAAATGAATTTTGGAGCAACGAAATTGATCATGTAGTAATGCAAGGAAATAGGTTTATGGAGGAAGTTGAATTTTACCACAAACCAAGTAAAACTTTAATTCTAACCGATATTTACGAAAATTTTGAACCAGAAAAAATAAGCTGGCCGTTTAGGGTTTTAGCCTGGCTAGGCGGTGCTTTAAGCCCATGGGGAGGAACAACCAGGGATCAGCAAATGTTGTATTTTGGACGAAAATCAGAACTGAAAAATTCTTTGAAAAAACTAATGTCATGGGATGTGGAAAAAATTATTCTAGCCCACGGGAAATGTATTACAGAAAACGCCAAAGAAGAGTTGAAAAGGGTTTTTAAGTGGGTGAAATAGAGCTGAGGGAAGTACCCCTGGTAAGGGGTCAGGGCGAAGCCCTGGGGGTAGTTTTGGGTCAATTGGAAAAATACAAATTACTAAATTAATGTTAATTTTAGGACTGGGAAGTAAAAATTACAACCCCCTCAGGAGGGGAATTTTAGACTTTTGTATTTACAACTTTAACATAGAAAATTGCTGAAAATACTGTTCCAAATATTGGCGGAATTATTAGTTGTATTGGATACGGATACCCATTCCATGTTAATGAAATAAAAACTAAAACCGACCCAAAAGTGTAAATTCCGATTGTAACTAAAGCCACGGGAATACTCCAATTTCTTTTTTTCCACAGGCCAAAGGAGGTGATAATCGAGATTGGGCCAGTAATTATCAGGTCTGCTGTGGGTAGTAATATTTTGTCTAAACTATTTTGTGAAAATAACCAACCAGTTCCCCAGGTTGATAAACTGCCAACAATCGCAAAAATTCCTGTGAGCAGAAAAAACCAAGCAAAATTATAAATTTCATCTGTATTAGTTGATTTTTTAAACAGAAACTGAGTATTTCGACCTCAATTGTAAGCTTTGTTTAACGGCACACAATGTCAACTGAATTTAGTTATTGGCATTACACTTTTGTAAAAAAATTTACCCTTTCATTTTTACCAACTAAATTTTTTACTTTTGCAAAGTTTTTTAAAATTAGAGAGTTTTCTTTCTAAATCGCCTAAAATTTATAATTTCAATTCTCTCTAACACAATAACCTAAATTTACCCTTAACTTCATTCTTAGCAAGGAAACACCCCGTCTTCGCTACGCGAATCCACCCCTCAAGAGGGGAATTTATTGGTCGTGTATTTGTGTATCACAACGGCGTTGAATCTTACTACGCTTCTAGAGGTTTTCGTGGTGGGTTGAGGGTGTAGCCTACTACAGTTAATTTATTGACAATTGTATTATTTTGAGGGTTTTTTAATAAAATTAGCAATATGAATAAATTTATAAAAAAGAACCAGTTACTTTTTATTTCACTTTTAGGAGCTTCTATAATTATTGGTTTAGGTTTTTTTATTTTCTTTGCTCTTGGTTATTCTACCAACAACTGTAAAAATGCAAAAACAGAGATTGCTTTAAATACCAAAATATTTAATAAATCAGACAAAAATCTATTTGTAATTGCGGAAGGTAATGGAGAAATAGTAAAGGATTATTTATATTATGCAAAGGGCTATAATTACGATAAATGTGAAGTTTATACTTCCACAAAGCTAAATTTCTATTATAATTTAAATAACCAAACTCAGTTAATTTACACTTCTGATGCTACATTATCAAAAATTATAAATAGTGATAAAAACCTAAATATTAATTTAACAGAAGAATTACAAGAATTGATTAATGTATTATTAGTAAATACTTTTGATTCTAACACTATATTAATATCAGGTCTTGATATTATAAGAACATACTCTCTTTCAAATTTAAATCAGGATCGTATTGAAGTATTAATTGCCAGTGGCGCAGAAAAAAAATGGTATCAACTGAATATTCATTCAAACAAAAACTTACAAGAGTTAAATAAAATTTTAAAAATAGGTGATGGAAATAATGATTTTATTGCAGACTATGGTGATAAAGCTAATGGAGTTTTGAATGTCCAAGATTTAAAATGTGAAGGTGGTAAATGCACTATGAACGCAAATATAAGAATTACAACAGGGTCTGATAGAAAAACTATATATAAAAAAGCAGCAATTGATTTGAGCCTGGAAAATCAGGAAGTAATTGTAACTGGAGGAAAAGAAATTAACTAACTAACTAAAAATATTTATTAATTATGATCACAGTTTACGGAATTACCAACTGCACCACAGTTATAAAAGCCAGAAATTGGCTGGAAGAGAATAAAATTGAGTACAATTTTCATGACTACAAAAAGCTTGGTATTGACGCTCAGCATTTAACAAAGTGGATTGCCAAATTTGGCTGGGACAAGGTTTTGAATATGCAAGGCCAAATGTGGAGAAAGGCCAGCGACGAAGAAAAAACTAAAGTTGTGGATGAGAAAACTGCGATAGAATTTATGATTAAAGTTCCAACTTCAATAAAACGCCCGATTGTGGAATTGGAAAGTGGGGAGATTTTGAAGGGTTTTGAGGTGGAGGAGTGGAAAAAATTATTAAAATAGAAAATTTAAATTGACCATTATTGCTCTATTTAATGGTAATTACTTATATTAAAACATGTGTTTTAAGTATTCTTGATTATATATTGAATATGGCTATATTTACTTTCCACCACTCTTTTCCCTTTTCTCTTGTCTTAAAGCATACAAATACAAGCTTTGAACTTTTTCCCTGGCCCAATCGGTTTTACGAAGGAAAGTAAGACTAGATTTTACGCTTGGATTCATTTTGAAGCAATTAATATCTACCAGATTAGAAAGTTCTCTCCAGCCATATTTTGCCTCTAAAAATTCAACAATCATTTTTAAACTTACCCCATGCAATGGGTCTTTAGCCTGAGTTTCAGCAAAATTTCTTTTTAATTGTTCTTCGGTAATCATATTTTATAGTATTTGTTGGATTATTTTGTACTTTAGTTGAACTAGGCCAGTTTCGAACTGTTCTGTGCTAATTAAATTTAATTTATGTTTTAGTTTTTTGTCTTGGAAAAGTCTTACACCCTGACCCAGTAAGGTGGGAATAATAGAAATTACAAGTTCATCGACTAAATTATTGCTTAAAAGGTAATTAACAATTTCTGCTCCACCATCACAAAATATGTCTTTTCCTTCAGTAGATTTCAGATTCTCAACCAGCTCTTTCAAATCTTGATTGTAAAATTCAACTTTTCCATAATTTTCTTTTTTATTCCTAGTTATAACGAAAACTTTTTGATTTGGGTAAGATAATTCACCGGCATTTTTAATTACCCAGTCATAAGTTTTTCTGCCTAAAATTACAGTGTCCACACTATCTAAAAATTTTGAATATCCGTAATCCTGACCTTCTTTTTCAACAATAGATAAAAAACTAAGATCATCGTTTGGGCCTGCAATATAGCCATCTAACGAACTTGCTATGTAAACAATTAGTTTTCTTGGCATATTGAACTTACTCTAAAATTTCATGATTTTCCTTCATGTATTTAATTCCTGACAGGATCATCTTTTCTAGAATTTCTAGATCAATATCGGCTAGTTTTTTTATGTGCATACAACCACCAGACATTTTAAACTTTCCTAATTTTTTCTCCAATTCTTCTTTTCCTTCCACCTTGCCCATAATGTAGATGGCTATTGTTGAGGCTCTTGGAGTAAAGCCTGTTACAAACCAGTCGCCTTCACTGGCTTTTTGCTTGTAATGATATTTTCCAAAACCAATTATTTTACCCCAAATCACTGGCGTATTCCCAGTAACCTTTTCAAAAATTTTAAGTAATTCTAAACAATCAGGAATTACAGCAACATTTTCTTGGGTTTTAATAAACTGAATCGGAGAGATTTCGGTTGGTTGGGTTTTGTTAGTATAGGCCATAGAATATGGGGATATTTTTTTAATTTATTCAATTTTGTGTCAAACCTGGTTAATTACTTCAAAGCCATTCAAGTGTTTACAGTTTACTATTGATAGTAAATACTTAACACTAAACTGTTAACCAAATTGACAGCATTATTGTTTAAATGGAGTGTGGGTGCATTTAACTTTTCATTACAAAAGATAAACTAACATTCCCACTTTGCTTCCATTCTATGCTTAAAAAACTATCATCCTGGCTTCTAATAATCTTCGTTTTAGCCACATTTACCATAAATATTGAAGTAAAAGCCGCAGCTTCTGATGATTTTGTAACAACCTGGAAAACAGACAATGCTGGTACTTCAAACTCTTCTTCAATTACCATTCCCACCCACTCTGGTTCTAGTTATAGCTACCAAGTTGATTGGAATAATGATCAGGATTTTTTAGATGCTGATGAAACAACATTAAATACTGGAAATGTTACTCATGATTTTGGGGTGGCCGGAACTTATACAATTAGAATTAAGGGGCTTTTCCCAAGAATTTATTTTGAAAATACTGGTGACGACGAAGCAAAAATTATTAGAGTTGATCAATGGGGAACAAATCCTTGGACTAGCATGGAATTGGCTTTTACAGGTACACCTAATTTAAGAATTACTGCCACTGACACGCCTAATTTATCTGGGGTTACAAGTTTATGGGGAATGTTTGCAGGTTCAGGCATAACTACTAATACCGCCATGAGGAATTGGGATACCAGCAATGTTACTCGTATAGATTTTATGTTTAATGTAGCAGTAAATTTCAATGAAGATATTAGTGGCTGGGACACTGGAAATATTACTACCATGACTGTAGCTATAAATGGTGCTACTAGTTTCAACCAAAGTTTAGCCAATTGGGATATGAGCAGTGTTACTGATGCTACTATGTTGATTACTAATACAGCCTTAAGTGCAGATAACTATGCTAGCACTTTAAATGGTTGGAGTACACAAGCATTACAATCTAATGTTACTTTGGGTGCAGCGCCATCAGTCTATTGTTCTAACGCAGCAAATGCAAGAGCTAATATTATTTCTAATTTTAACTGGACTATCACTGATGGTGGAGCAACACAAAATTGCGACAATGGAGATTTAGATGGGGACGGGATTGTTAATATAAACGAAGATGAAAACGGCGGAGATAGTAATGGAGATTCAATTCCAGATAAGACCCAAGCTGGAGTTATGAATGCTTACTCTCCTGTTTCACAAGTCAATTTCACCTTAATATCATCTAATTCGGATTGTGTTTTTAGAAATGGTTTAGATGTTTATTCTGAAAATACCTTGTTACCATCATTCCAAGATAATTCTTATGATTATCCGCTTGGCTTATTATCATTTAGGCTAGAATGTACCAATCCAGGTGATAGCACAACTGTAAAAATTATTTATGATAGAGTTTATGATGTTTCAAACGCACAGTTTCGTAAAAATAAATCTGGAGTTGGTTTTATAAATATAGCGGGTGGACACACTTTTGGGGTTGAAAATATAAACGGAATTAATAGAACCACAGTAACTTACAACCTGCAAGATGGAGGGTTTAACGACGATGACGGAATAGCTAATGGATTCATTTTAGATCCTGTTGGAATTGCAAACCCACAAGCTAGTTTAGCTGCCACAGGAATGAATATTCAAACTGTATTAACTTGGAGTATTTCCGGTTTAGTGCTTGTGTTTAGCATAGTTGCAAGTCTGTTTTTGTTCAGAACAAGGAAGAATTAGAATTTAAGTTTATGAAAAGTAAGTTTAAAAGTTTCATAAATATAATCAATCAGAACAAATTGTTGGTTTATAGCGCAGTATTTTTTAGTTTTTGTGTTATTTTTTATTCATCTTCCATTCTTTTTACCTTAACAAAAGGGCCAAATTCGATCCCTGAAGAAAAAGTTTCAACTACTGTGGCTGAAATAGAGAAAAACTTGAAATTAGACCTTCAAAATAACAAAAAAGATGATACAAATGTTGATGATGGATTTAAAAAATCAAATGTGAATTTGTTCATACCTAAAATTGGTTTAAACTTAGGCATTTTAAATGGAAGTGAAAAGGTTTTAGAAGAAGGAATTTGGGATAAATATCCAGAAAGATTCTTGCAGGAGAAGTCTAATATTGTTTTATCAGGTCATCGTTTTTCTATTGGTCTTAACCCTTTGGGCGTAGAAAGAGCCTCACCTTTATTGCACGCTGACAAGCTGGAAAAGGGAGATAGTATATACCTAATTTCTGCAACCAAAACTGTAAATTACAAGATTGTGAATAAGTTTAAAGTAAGCAAAAATGGGCTTTGGATTATGGACAATTCAGCAGATAAAACCATGTTAACTCTGTACACCTGCGGAGAAGAAGGCGCAGATGGCGACAGGATGGTTTTCAGAGGCGAGGCAGTCTAACTTTGTATAATTAAAATTACTTCCAAACACTTAAAATAGCCCCTGCTACGGTCATTATAATCAGTTGATAGCCACCATCTACAAACCAAAGTTTTACAGATCTATATTGATAAAGATAGTTAATTGCAATAGAGGCAATATTAATTAAAAATCCTATTTGGAAGCCTATTAAAGCTCCATCCAGCCAATTTTTTGGATCTAAATTTTTAAATAAAGCCGCAATAAATAAGTTGAATAAGAAAAAACAAATAAAACTTCCACCATAAGTAACTAGCATGTTTCCTTCTGCAATTTGTTTATCTGTAAGCCCTGTTTCTTTCTGCCAAACTTTACCAAAAAGGAAGGTGTACCAAGCAGCCCCAATGCCAAAGGTGATAAAAGTGGTAATTAAAACAGCAAGCAAATTAAGATTGGTAAAGTTGAGCATAGTTAAATAATTTAATGTGTTTTAGGCTTCAAATTATTAAGTATTTTTGTCAATATGTGTTTTTAGCCTGTAAAAATGACCTTATTTAAACCACTTTCCAGCACTTTTCCTGCGATGAGGGCAACCAGGCCAGCAACAAGGCCTTCTCTCTCCTGATCGTAAATCTTCACACAATCGCTTAAGATGTTCATCTCTTGTTTTTTGCTGTTTCACTATAGTCACCCAACAAATCCATTCATTTTTGGTAAGCGGGGTAAGTGTGTTCCATTTTTCTTTTACATCAGGGTTTGAATCGAGGGTTTTTTGTAAATCATCTGGCATTTCATGAAGAAAACTAGGATCAACAACTACTTTTGAAACGGTTTTTATAGCAGCAATATTTTCATCCAAATCACACTGTTCTTGTTCGGTTAAAGTTTTTGCTTTGGAAGAGGGTTTTTGGATCATAGAATGATTTTTTGAGGTTAATTACAGCAAACTAAGAATATATAAATTAGAGAATAATTTTATTGATTATCTATTATCACCAGAGCCAACTAGGGTTTTTGATTCTTTCCTACTTAATAGCTTTTCCTGATTTATTTTTACAACATCTTCTAAAGAAATATTTAATTCATTACAAATACAAGTTAAATAACCTAATACATCACCCAATTCTTTCGCTACTTCTTTAACATCAAAATCACCTTCCCTATATCTTCGCTTCATTTTTCCTGCAACTTCACCAGCTTCTTCAAGTAAACCAAAAGTAACTAATTCCAAGCGATGAGTCGGGTCGGTAACTTTGTAATGAGAAGAAATTTCTTTTATAAAATCGTCGTATTCTTGGAAGGTGGTAATTTGGGGCATACTAATTATAATTTTAAGAAAATATTATATTACACTAACCGTAACCGTACACTCGGTTTCATCTGCATTGTACATATCTAAATCATATCCAAAGGCTCGGTTTAATTCAGTTTCTGGCATGTTATTTATTTTTTTCCATTCTTCAATTAAACTATTTGGCATTTCACCTTTAACTGTAACATAAGCGTAATCTTGAGCTGGAATTGTAATTGTAGTTAGCTCAGGGTTTGTTTGAGAAGATCCTTCTTCTGTTAAATAGCCAATTAACATATCATAGCCTCTTTCTTCATAATTTTTTGGATTTATGTAGTTATAATAAACACAATGTAGGGTTGGATAAGCCTTATGTTGAATTGAGTCAGCCATGTTTTCCGATCGAAACTTTTTCCAAGCTTCCATAATATCTTTACCACTTTGATGGTCTTTATTGGTAGTTGAAATTTTGTAGCCGGTTACCTGAAAAGCTGGGTGTGAATATTTTTCCATAACTGATATTTTAAATTTTTAGATATATTTTTCATCTTAGATAGTTGTAGATATGTCAAAATGAGTAATATCTTTTTCAATAACACTACTTAACTTTGTATATAAGGCGACCGCTTCCACGTCTTCGTTATCTGCTTGTACAAAAATAATCTTAGCATTTATTTCTTTTGCAACGGCTTTTAAATTTAAAATTAATTGCGTGGCAATACCTTTTCGGCGATGCTCTTTTTCAACCGCTAAATCGTATAAATACACTTCACTTGTTTCTATTTCAATTTTACATAACTCATAAGCTACTATTCCACCTACAACTAGATTTTGAATATCCACAGCGACTAAAATTATGCATTTGGGATCACTTAGAATAGACTCTAAGTATTCATTTGAAGGTATTTTGGAGTATGCTTCTTTTTCCGCAAAAGCTTCGGCAAAAACAAGTCTAAGCTGTTTCAATTCTTTTAAGTTTGTATTGGTTAATCTTTTAAATTTGTAAGACATAAAGTAAATTAATTTTTTAGAAAACTAAACTTTGCATTTTCTTCAACCTAGACTCTGCCTTTTTCGTATTCAAAAGTTGCTCTAAAAAACCTCTTTTAAAACTCTTTGGTTTCATATTCCACGCCTCGAGTAGATTATTTTGACTTAGGTATTCTTCTAAATCCTTTGGTAAAACTAGGTTTTCTACATCATCCAAAGCCCACCAAGTTCCATTTTGTTTGGCAATTTCTATCGTTTTAAGTCCGTTTGGGTGAATCAATTTTTTGGCCTCGAGAATAGCAACTTTATCTTTATTTATCTTTGACCAAAAGCTTTTTGGGTTTCTGGGGCTAATCCGAATACTTGTGTAATTTTCATCAACCTTTCTAGATACACTATCAATCCAGCCGTAGCAAAGTAAAACATCTACAATTTCAGACCAGGCGAAATTAGCTCCTGAAGTTTTTTTGGGAAATACCAGCCAAATTGAATCTTTGGAGTTATAATTTTCTTCAAGCCAGTTCTTTAACTCTTCTAGATTTTCAATTTTAAAACTTTTAAGAATATCCATAATACTAATCCCTGCAAGGACATTCATAATTTTCGTTTATATATTTAATTGTAGCCTTACTTAGCTTTTCCAGCACATCCAGATTAAGATCTGATAGCTTTTTAAAATAGATGCAGGACTTAGCCATTTTATACTTACCTAATTTTTCTAGGAGTAATTTATTATCATTTCCAGGTGCAGAAACATAAAGTGAAAACGCAACTTTTCTTGGTGAAAAAGCTATTAAACACGAATCACCCTCATGCCCACTTTCATATTTGTAATGATAACTTCCAAATCCAATAATTGTTGGGCCCCACATTCTTGGTTCAAAACCAGACCATTCCTTCATTAATTCTATAAGCTTAAAACTGTCCTGTTTCTTTTGTTCATCTTGTACAAATGAATTTATAAAATCTATTACACTAACTTCCGTTTCTATAGTTTTATTTTTTGATGACATATAAATGAAAGCTTAATTAATTCCTATATTTTCCACCCTATACCTAGTAATCTTTTCTATCAAATCATAGGGTATTTCTTGATCTAACGGAAATTGTACCGATCCTTTGCCTTGTTTGAATTTAGATAATTCTTGAGCAAATTGTTTATGTCCGGTTGGGGTTGCATACAAACCGATATGGTGCGGATAGGCTGCAAAGTGAACTATAACCTTGCCGTTTAGCTTAAAGGTTGGCATTTGATAGCTTATTACCTCTACCGCATTTGGGGCTGTGGTTTGGATTAAGTGACGGATTTTTTGCAGAATTTTTTGAGTACTTTCTGGAAAAGTTTTGATATATTGGTCGATGTTTTGGAATTTCATATGAGTCCACTGTTTACCTTTTTTTCAATCTACCTAATAATGCGCTAAAAGCCAAAGAAAAAGAAACCAAACCTACCAAGCTGATTGCTAAAAGCATATAACTTAGTTTTTGCCAGTCCCAGCCCACAGTAATTAAAGAGCGAAGTCCGTCTAATAAATAAGTTACAGGATTGTAATCAGAAACTGTTTTAAGCCATCCACTTAAAAACTCTCTTGGAACATACGCAGTTGTTAGGAAACTAAAAGGGAAAAATAATAAAAACGAAGCACTTACTGCCGCAGGGCTGCCAGTTTTTAGAGCGATTGCATATGGAAAACCAGTAAAAACTAATCCCCAAATACCTGAAAATAATAAGAAAATTAAAATTCCGCCAAGACCGGTAACAAAATTAACCCCGATAATTAAACCCATTAATACTACAAGTACAGATAATGTTATAACCAGAGCAAAATCTGCCATCATTAAACCTAAAAGCAAGGCCATTCTATTCATTGGCGAAACTAGTAAACGATCAAAATACCCCGATTGAATATCTGTAACTAGAGCATTTGCTCTTGAAATACCAGTAACTGCTAAAACAATTGCTACAGGAAGCTGGAAGGCTTTAAAATCTCCTGTACCTATTGCTTGCCCAACTGTTTCAAGCGATCCTACATTAACCGAGAAGAAGAAAAGTGGAATAATAATCGAAGGAATTAGGTATTCTGTTTCACGCAACATCGATCTTATCGATCTATTTGTCATTGTAATTAAATCAATAAAAAAACCAGCTGGTTTTGGGTTAAGATTTAGTAAATTTGATTCATTAAGTTTAGTCTCAGTCATATTAATTTAATTCTTTATTGCTTAAACGATTCCCAGTCACTTCTAAAAATACATCATCCAAAGTTGTGGCCCGAAGTGTTAAAGACTCTAATTTAATTTTTTGATTATTTAATTCTACAGCTACTTTACCAATGGTATTAGCCCCGGATTTTGTGGAAATAATCAGCTCGTTATTACTGAAATCAACATCTGATATCCCTTCTATTTCAATTAATTTATCTATTCCAGCCTTAGTAATTGAATCTATTCTCGCAATAATTACATCGTTACTAATCGAATCTTTAAGCTGTTTTGGTGTTCCCTCAGCAACTAGTCTACCACCAGAAATTATACCCACTCTATCGGCCAGCTGATCAGCCTCTTCTAGATATTGAGTAGTTAGAAAAATAGTCATACCTAATTCTTTATTAAGCCGATTAATTTCTTGCCAAACTTTGGCCCTGCTTATTGGGTCAAGACCGGTTGTAGGTTCGTCCAAAAATAACACTTTAGGATTGTGGATAATTGAAGCTGCCAAATCTAGCCTTCTTTTCATTCCTCCTGAATAGGTTTTTATTTGCTGCTTAAGTGCATCGCCAATATCAATTAAAGGCTTCAAATCCTCGATTCTTTTTGAAATTTGATCACTTGTAAGCCCATACAACCGGCCTTGTAAGCGTAAAAATTCAATTCCAGTTTGACTTTCATCCAAGGAAGCTTCTTGCAAAGCCACCCCAATAATTAATCTAACCTTGCTTGATTCGGTTTTGATATTATATCCAAGAATTGAGCCTTGACCGCCAGTAGATTCTAAAAGAGTAATTAATATTTTTACAGTTGTAGATTTACCAGCACCATTTGGGCCTAAAAAAGCATAAATCTCGCCTTGTTTTACTTCCAAAGAAAGATTATCTACTGCAAGTTTGCCTTTAAAATTCCTGGTTATGTTTTTAACATCAATTGCAAGTTGTGCTGTAGTTTCATTCATAAAATAATTATTTTGCTTTATCGTTTCCCTTTGAACTCTTAAAAGTTTGGTGAATTGCCCTGGCATAACCAAGACCTAAGCCAAAATCCAACATCAGCCAGTTGTAAATTTCAGTAGCTTTAACAGTTTTAGAAATTTCTCCATTTACGATGAAGCTTTTTTCTTCAGCTAGTTTTTTGAAGTCAGCTTGAGTTTTACCGGTCTGTTTAAATATGTTATCGATGTAGGCTTGGAAAGACATAAAGTGTAATTTTTAATTAACAATTTTTAATTTTTAAGCAATTTTTAAAACTTAATTTGGAATTAATAAACTAAACCTTGCCAATTTTTGTTCCTAAAATTCTTTGTCTAACTAAAACCTTTAAATCAAATATTACATCTTCATCAATTCCAGCATTTCTTAATCTTTTCTCATTTTCTTTTAACAATTCTGTGGTGAAGTAAGAATCTGGATAAGTTTTTGAAGCACCGTTCATAATTGCATCAATAAATTGGATATTTTCCTTAATTTCCATATTAAACCTTTCAACAAAAATTTGATTAAAATCATCTCTGCTTATTTCATTATATTTAAAATCTTGAATTTGATTAATAAATACTTTCTCCTTTTTAACAGATGCTTTATACAACGAAATAATATTGGTAAAATATTTAACTATTTCTTTTCTAAAAATTATCA
>JBILXY010000006.1:0-67979 GCA_044378055.1 Bdellovibrionales bacterium
TTGTCCTTTTTTGGATTGTAGAAAAGATTTTAATTTTGGATTATTTGATTTCTCTAATTTTACATTCTCAGTTTTTAATTTTGAATTATTGTTTTGACCTTTGTTAGACATATTTGTTTTTGTTTTGGAGATGCATCTCCTTTTGTTTTGTGGGAGATCTATTGGTGATCTTATGGCGAGACAGGCTCGCAGCTACTACCCCGAAACCTAACGGTTTCACCCCTTACCAGGGGTACGATTTACATTTAAATTTTCAGACAGAAAGATATATTTCCTGCTTATGTGTTGTAGTATATTTTATTGTTTGTTTTTGGGCAAAAGATTTAGACTGGATATTGGTGTTTTAATTCTTTCTTCCCAGTACTTAAATACTATAAATACCGAGCTAAGTCCTCCGATGAAATAAAATAGTCTTAATAACCATAAATATTCGTGATTAATATTCTCTCTAAACACAATTCCGTATGGGTGCCAATCTCTTCCAAGATATTGCTGAGCAAGAAAGTTTTGGGGAATTTGAATTACACAGCCACCGCTAAAACCTTGGGAGGATAATACAAGTCCAGCAAAAATTACTAAATAAAATTTTAACCAGCTAAAAAATTGATCGAATTCATTTTCAAAGCATTGTTTCTTAGGTAAAAATAATTCTAAGGAAACAAAAATACCCAAAGTAACTGGGAAAGCCCAAATAATCGGCGTATGAAGTCTGTCTATAAAATTATTAATTTCAATAACTTTTTCAGCATTTAACATAGATTAAATGAAGCAATATAATGCATTAAAGTCAATCTTTAGGAATTAACCTAAAAACCTTTCCCAGAAACTAAGTTACCAACATCTCTGAAGGCTATTAAAACCCCTAATCCTAATAAAAATAAGAAAGTAAAGCTGATTACAACACCTTCCAATTGCTTGTTCCTTTTTCCTAATATTTTATTTAAGGTAATAATTACCCATCTACCACCGTCTAGAGCTGGAAGCGGCAAAAGATTGAAAGCTGCTAAGGCAACTGAAATTACCGCCATAATATTTAGAATACCACCAAAACCTTGTAAATTAAATATCTGAGAACTAACCGAACTAATCGCAACAGGGCCACCAACATATTCCAAAGCTGATCTGTCTGCGGTGTTAGGCAACAAGGCTACAAAAACATCGCCAAGAACTTTGAAGTTTAGAACGAATAGATTTTTTGTGCTATCAAATGCCATTCCTGCAGCACTAAACACATTGTTAACTTTAAACTGAACAACATAACCAAAACCATCGCTTTGCACACCAAATCTTGCTTGACCTTCAGAATTAGCTAATTCAACTTTTTCAGTTTTTGTCTCCCCAGTTGCTTTAGAGCGATATACAACTTCTACAGGAGCATCTTTTTTAGACTGCACCATATTTCTAAATTCATCAAAAGAGTTTAGATTACTTAAACTATTACCACCAAAACTAATTAATTCATCTCCTGGTCTAATTCCAGCTTTGTAAGCAGGACCATCCTTTTGCAAGCGGAAAATTGTTACATTTTCAGATTTTGAAGTAATTGTTGCGTTTTGTTCAATTTCCTTAATTTTATCTGGCAAAACTGTAGAAGGCGGTGTAGAAATAACCCCAAACAACAAGAAAAATAGAATATAAGCGGTCAACAAATTAAAAGTTACTCCCCCGAGTAAAACCAAAGTTTGCTGCCACCAAGCCTTATTCATAAAAGCTTCTTTAGATTCAAGTTTTGTATCAAATTCCCAATCAATAAGAGTTTCTAATTGTTTAAGCATTTTTTCGAATCTCTCCTTGTTATCCTCAACTTTATCCATTTCTTTCTTGCTAGACTGAGACTTTTCGAAAGTCTGCCAATTTTCGTCGTATTCTAGATTATTATCTTGAAGGAAAAATTCTAATTCTTGGTTGGCAATAATTTCCTGAAATCTATCTTTTACATATTGCTTTCTAGCTTCTTCAGGATTGGTTTTAAAAGTTTCTTTGGCTTCATCAATAGCATCGTGATCTCCGTAAATTCTGGCGAATCCTCCTAATAAAACCCAGTTTACTGACCAAACAATTCCCTTCCATTTTTTATGCCAAATTCTTGGCGGAATTCCAATACCATATTCAACAACCTTAATGCCATTCAATCTGGCAATTATTAAGTGGCCAAATTCATGAATTGCCACCAAAGGCAATAAAATTACCACAAACCAAAACACTAAACTGAGAATTTGAACTATTATATCCATAAAAATATTTACTTTATGAAACCTCACCCCTAGCCTCTTGTCAAGAAATTTTCCTTGGCCTAAAATTAAACAAATTCTATAAATGTACTTTACTTGGTTTAACTTTGCTTTAGGTGGAATGGGTGTAGCTTTTGGAGTATGGGTTACTATATACGCTTATCATATTAATCACCAAATTTGGTACTTCAGTTGGGCTGAACGAAAATTAGGCCCAGGTATGGGAACTATAGCCTATAGATGGGTTGGTGTTGTTCTAGCTATTTTCTTCTTTTTGGTGATGATTGGGCAAATTAATTTAACAGGTGCTGGCGGTGTTCAACCTGGCTCAAACAGAATAAATACAACTACTAATCCAGGAATTCCAAGCGGAAGCGGTGTTCAAATAGCCCCCTAAAATTGTGTCGAGCTATTAATATAATTTGATCGCAGTGTTAGGTTAAATTCTTAACTAACTCAACCCACCAGTCTGCTCTGTGCCCAGCATTTTTAAATTCATCAAAAGATGAGCCTGAAGGAGAAAGAACAATATGCAAAGATAGTTCATTTAAGCTAAGCAATTCTTCTAAAACATCATTCTGATCACTTTGTTCTAGTTCAAATAAATAATTCTCTATCCATTTTGAAAATTTTTCAGCCATAAAGGCCAAGCTTTTTAATTCAGATTCTACCGTATCTTTCAATTTAACTAATGGGAAATTTTGCTTAGTTCCTACTGTTTCATAAAGTTCGGAAAGTGTTCTTTTGCCTACACTTCCACAATATTCAACACTGTATAATTCAGAATGAATTTGCTTTTCAAGTATTGCATCTACCAAAGCCTTCAAACCCGAACCTTTATCAACACCAGCCAGCCAAAGCCACAAAAAATGACCAAAAGTTGAAGGCACAGATTTAATTGCCGCCACTACTGCATCAGGTTCGGTTGCATAACCATCGTCTATCCAAACTAAATTCAAAGTTTTATCTAGGTTTCTAATTTTGATTTTTAACTTATCCTGTCTAATTAACTCGAACCTATGTGGTAAACCCTGAAAATTAGGTAAATTCTGGAGTATTTTAGATTGATTATTTTCAACCCAATTTAAAACCTTATCGACCGAGTTGTTATCTTTATTCTGGACATGAGCCACAATCGCCAAGGCTTCGCCTAAATTCATTAGGTTATGTTCACCAGGAAGATGAAAATTTAATTTACTTGTAACCTGCCTTGCACTTTCTTCAGAAAATAGTAAAATATTATCATTTTTTAACTTACTTTTACCAACAATTTGTTGATTTGCCACTAAATAATTTTCCCCATGAAGAAAAATCTGATCCTTTGCCAGCCAATATTCAGGCACATTATTGTGTTGATCTTGATGATCAATGTGATAATTGGTGATTATAGATCTTGCTGGGGATAATTTAGCAAAACCAATATCTTGAAGCTGGAATGAAGAAAGTTCAATAACCCAATAATCTTCTGGTTTGGCAGTATAATCTAAATCTTGCCAAAATGAATATGGAGAAATTCCTGTTGTGTTACCACAATATTCCACATTTAGGTTCAAAATATTTTTAATTAAAAATGCTGTTAAACTTGAAGTTGTGCTTTTCCCTTTTGTTCCAGTTATTCCAATAATTTTATCTTTAAACTTTTCAAGGAAGAAAATCATCCCAGATGTAACTGCAAAGTCACCTTTCTTTTTTCGAAATTCTTGAAATTCTTGTTTTAAACTATAAATACCCGGAGCTTTAAATACCCATTCTAACTGACTATCCATCAAGCAATCTAAGTAAGAATCACCAAAATAGAAATTAGATTTGTCTAATTTGGAAATCAAATTACTATCCAGGACTATGTCCAAATTTTTGTCTGCTAAAATAATTTTATCTGGATTAAAATGCACTACATTCAAAAGCCATTCTAAAAACTGTTGATTCTCTTTACCAAAACCAATTATGGCAATTTTCCTATTACTTTGATTCAGTTGAATTAGCTGGTTTAAGTACATATTTTGAATTAATTATTTGCTGTAATTCAACCAAGTTAGATAAATTATTTTTTTGCAAGCCTTCTTTTAATAATTTAGTAAACTCAGTAACTTGTACATTTTCAGCTGAATCGATGTTAGTTAGCACAAAGGTTTCACTTTTAAGTTTATTACCGATTGGTCTGATCCCAATTTTTAACCTCCAAAGCTGAGTTAATTCGATATTTAGAGATACTAAAAATTTATGTATATCCAAAATACCTCTGTGCCCAGCCGAGCCTCCATTATTTACTAACTTAGCCTGGCCGATGTTTTGGTCACTATCGTCTTGAATAACTAATAATTGCAGGTTTTCTGCAGGAATTTTATAATACGAAATTAACTTTTGCAAATCTTTTCCAGAATTATTCATATATCCAGAAGATTTAAACAAAACAACTTCAGCATTGTATTTTATCATCATTCCAGATTGTGAATTTTGCCAGGAAAGACCCAATTCATCAGCTAATTTATCTAAAATAAGCCAGCCAATATTATGTTTTGTGTTCTTGTATTCCAAACCTGGATTACCTAGTCCAAATATTATAATCACCTTGTCACAAAACTAATTTTCGCTAAGTTGGTCAAATTTCCTAGTTACCAGAAGGAGTAGGGTTTGTGTTAGTGGTAGGAGCAGGAGATGTGGTGTTAGGAGTTGGAGTTGTTGTTCCGGAATTTGGAGTGGTAGTTGTTGAAGTAGCAGGACCACAAGCAGCACTTACAACGCCCTTTGAAGCAATATCAGTTGGGGTTGCTGCGCCAGTTGTTAAAGTTGTTTTAGTTTTTTCTTTAAGTGGTCTTAAACCGATTTGTGTTGAAATTTCAGCCAATCTAGTTTGGTTCATCTTAGGTGTTTCATTAACATTAGGATCGAAACAACCAACAATTTCAGCTCCATCTTTATAGGTATCAGTATCAGTATCTGCTTTTAAAGGATCAGAATTATATACGAATACTTCATCACCATCAGAAATTCCATCATTATCGGTATCTGCATTTTGTGGATCGGTTTGAAAGTTATATTCTTCAATAACAGACAAACCATCATTGTCTGAATCAGCAGAATCACCACAAACATTGGCAACAATACAGTTTCCGTCAGCATCAATCACCGCTGCTGTGAATTTTTGTTTCAACCAAGCAGAAGGAGTTTTAGACTCGTTGAATACTCTTGCCTTTGTAGCTGGTGTATTAGGGCCTCCAGTTAAGCTAGTATTTATAGTTGGTGTAGCAGGTTTTGTATCTGTTTTAGCAGGTGTGTTGTTTGTTTGTGATGTATTATTAGTTGGAGTTGGTGTTGAAGTAGATGCTCCGGTAAAGAAATTTAAATAAATTAATACTCCTGCAGCAATTACAAGAAGCACTAAAACGCCAATAGCACCATAAAGTACCATTTTATTTCCGCTTTTCTTCTCTTCAAAAACCTCGCTAGATGAAATAGTTTCAGGTTGTTGAGTATAATCTCCATAAGTTTGCTGAGCTGGATCAGTATAACCTGGTGCTGTCTGAGTATAATCAGCATAAGAATTTTGGTACGCACCCTGACCAGGAGCAGAATAAGGAGCCTCAGGAGTTTGTAAACCGGTATAATCTAAAGGGGCAGCTGGCGTTGATGCTATGTTAGGATCATAGAAATTTGGGTTTAACTCTGTTGGTTGAGGCTGTAATTGTGGCTGACTTGGTACTTGGTTTAGTTCTTCGTTTGGCATAGCTTATTAATTATTGAATAATGATACAATTTTAATTCACAATAACTGCCTTGTCAAAAACTTACTTTAAGATTAGAATAATATAGAATGGCAACCGCTCAATCTACCAAAAGCTCTACTCTAGGATTTGTGGAAATTAGTGAAATTAGAGACAGTACAATTATTCTTCGTGAAGGCCAAATGAGGGCTGTTTTAGCAGTGTCCTCGGCTAACTTTGCCTTAAAAAGCAATGAAGAAAAAGAAATGATCATTGGAACTTTCCAGGGAGTTTTAAATTCTCTAGAATTTCCTATTCAAATTTTAGTACAAAGTAGAAAGCTTGATTTAAACCCATATATCGAGAAACTAAAGCAACTTGAAGATAGCCAAACTAACGATTTGTTAAGGGCTAAAATGCAGGAATATATAGAATATATCAAGGAAATGCTTTCTACCATTAACATTATGAATAAGGAATTTTATGTTATTGTTGGCTACGAACCTGTAAGTTTGAAAGAAGGTGTATTTGGAAGATTCTTCAGAGCTTTAAACCCTACCCGTATTATTAAGCAAAAGCAGGAAGATTTCATTAGAAACAGAAAATTGCTAATGTCTAGAGCAGATAAAGTTGGCGGTACTTTTGCAGGTTTAGACTTGAAAGTGGACTTATTAAACACAGAACAATTAATCGCTTTAATTTATAATTCATATAATCCAGACACCCTAGAATCAATTCGTCTTCGCGATGTATCAAGTATTGATGTATCATAATTCTTTCTATCGACAATAGACTTTTTCGGTAATACAACTTTAATCGATTATTATTTTAAAGAGTGTATTTCTCTAAATATATTTTATCAGCACCTTTTTCTTCCAGAAGAAGTTTAACCGATTCCACCATGGCCGGATTTCCACATAGATAAAATTCAGGCTCAGTATAGTTTTTTACATCTTCCAAAATAGCAGAATTTACAAAACCACTTCTTGTATCTTTAACCCCTGATTCTGAACTTAAACAAACAATCAGTTTAATTTTCAAAAGTTCCTCTGCTGTAAAAAGTTTATCCACAAAAACATCTTGATTGGTTTTAGCACCAAAGTATATTGTAATTGAAGTGGAGTCGTGTTTTGCAAATAATTCTTTAATCATTGGTACGAACGGGGCAAGGCCGGTTCCAGTGCAAACAAATATCTTGTTTAAATTTGTATCTTGCTGCCTAAAACGCCCTGCTGGCCCTATTGCCTCTACTTCAGTGTTAATTGGTGAATCTTGCATTAATTTTGAACCAGGCCCAGCTTGCTTGGTATTTACTATAAAACTTATAAACTTAGTTCCGCTTTCTAAATTAAGTTCTTCTGAATTAAAATAGCTAGATTTTGTGGCGACCTCGACAATTGAATATGAACGAAAGGTTTTATCTTCAACTTTAAAACTTAAAAACTGACCAGGAACATACTCAAATTCCCCTTTTGTTGAGAAAGTATTCAGAAAAACCTGACTAGAAATCTCCTGCTTGTTTACTAATTTTAAATTCATTTTAGGCATAAGCAGTTTAAGAATTATTATTCAAAACTAAGCAACCCTGGTTAATTCCTTAATCGAATCTGCTTTTGTAATCATGTCGTGCATTAAATTCACGCACTGTATAGGAAACTGACCAGCAGCGCTTTCCCCAGAAAGCATTACATAATCTGCTTTATCAATTACTACTGCACGGTATAAATCGCTAGCTTCAGCTCTGGTTGGAACTGGACTGTCCATCATGGTTTCTAAAATTTGGGTAGCTACAATGAATGGTTTACCGGCTTTATTACACATTTGCTTTATTTTTTCTTGGTAAAATGGAACTGAAATATTGATCGGTTGGGTTTCCAAAGCTAAATCTCCCCTTGCAATCATAAGAATATCAGAAGCTTCAATTAGTTGACCTAACAATTCATCTTCAACTGCGGATGCCATTTCCAATTTCATAACAATTTTTGGGAAATAGTCTTTAACACCAGCCTTATCAAGAATATTCTTCATAAAAGTGTTTAATTCATCTACTTGATTAAAAGCTTGAACGAAACTTGGGGCAACATATTCTGGCTTTAAAATTGGCAAAACTTCAGTTAACAAATCAATGTCTCTATCAACCAAAAAAGGAATATCAACATGGCTTCCAGGAAGATTAATTCCCTTATGAGTTTTTACTTTTCCACCAAAAATAACATCGCAAACAATGTGATCTTCATAAACTTCATCTACAATTAATTTAATTTTACCATCATCAATAAGCACTGATTTACCTGGTTTAACAAACTTTTGAATTTTGAACATGCAAGGTAATGCAGTTAATGCAGCGCTTTCCTGCTTAAACCAAAACTGTTCATTTTTAATTTTTTCTTCTTCGTAAATAATTACTTTGCTTCCTGTTTGTAGCTCTACTGGGGCTGCTAAATCCCCTACTAAAACCTTTGGTCCTGCAAGGTCTACCATTAGTTCTAAGCCGGCTTTTCTAGCCAAAAAACCTGTATCAATGTGCCAAGCTGCAACATTGTGTGAAAAGTTAAGTCTTCCAATACTAACTGAATGTTTCTTAAAGTAATCTAATATGTCAGAAGTTTGGCTTGATGGACCTAACGTTGTTATAATTTTTGTCATGCCCTATCAGTTTAGCACACTCAATTTATCTTGACAAGACTAGTTTCTTTTTCTTTGCTGAATAAAGCGGATGTCTAACTACTTAAGCAAAAAAGGATTAAAAGATTTAGAGAAAGAGTTGAAATCTCTTAACGAAGTCAAAATCCCTCAGATTCTAGATGCAATAAACAAAGCTATTGCAGAAGGTGACCTTTCAGAAAATGCATCATTGGATACAGCCAAAGACGAGCATGATAAATTGATGGGAAGAAAAAATGAACTGGAAGAAATTCTAGGAAACCATGTTATTATTGAAGAAAAAGATTTAGCCACAAGCAAAATTGTTAGAATCGGTAGTACTGTAAAAATTCTATTCCTAGAAAACAATAGAACTTTGCTATTAAACATAGTTGGTTCATCTGAAGCTGACGCGTTAGACAACAAAATTAGTAATGAATCTCCTCTTGCTCAATCTATTATCGGAAAGAGTGCAAACCAAGAAGTTGATTACAAACAAAACAAACAAAACTTCAAAGTTAAAATTTTGGAAATAAGTTAATTCACAAGAAATATATGTCATTAGTTGTACAATCAGGATCAAAACAATACACATTGGAAATTGGTCAAAAATTTTTCGTAGATAGATTAGAAGCTGAAGTAGATTCAGTTATCGATCTAGATTTAATCTACTCTTTCGGTTTAGACACAGATCTAAAATCTGTTAAAGCCAAAGTTCTTCGCCATTTAAAAGGTGAAAAGATTAGAGTTGTTAAATTCAAGTCTAAATCTAACTATCACAGACAGTACGGTCACAGAAGCTATTTAACTGAATTACAAGTTGAAGGAACTTTTGCTAAAATGGAAAAGCCAGAAAGCACAAAAGTTGAAAAGGATGTAATTAATGCTGAAGTTAAGAAACCAGCTGCTAAAGCAAAAAAAGTAGAGTCTGTTGATTCTGAAACCAAAACTGAAAAGCCTGTTAAAAAAGCTGCAGCTAAAACACCAAAAACTAAATAGTTATGCGCCATCTTAAAAGTACCAAGAAATTTAAAAGAACTACCGAAGAAAGAAAAAGACTTTGGACAGATCTAACTGCTGGGTTAATTCAAAGCGGACAAATTATTACCTACACAACCAGGGCTAAATGGTTCAGACCAAAATTCGACAGAATTGTATCTATGGTTAAAAAAGCTGGAGATAACAAAGAATTAGCTTTCAAATATCTAAGACAGTACTTTTCAGAACCAGTAAGCAGAAAAATGCTTGAAGAAGTAGTTCCTAACCTTCAAACCAGAAATTCTGGATACACAAGACAACTTAAACTTGCAGAAAACTTTGAAACACACGACAAAAGTGTTGTACAAATTATAACCGATGCTAAATAAATAATATTATGTCACAAGCTTTATTAAATAAAACTAAAACAACTAGACCAACTAAAACTGGATTACAAAGACAGTGGTATATTCTAGATGCTGCTAATGAACCATTAGGAAGATTAGCCACCAAAGCTGCTAACTTTCTTACAGGAAAAAACAGAGCAGACTATGCTTCTGATGTAGATATGGGTGGAATGGTAGTTGTAATAAACTCTGATAAAATTGTTCTTACAGGTCAAAAAGCTTTAAAGAAAAACTATTTCAGACACAGTGGAAGAATTGGTAGTTTAAAAATTACTTCTTTCCCTGAACAAATGGCTAAAGATTCTTCAGTACCTATTTACAAAGCTATTAACGGAATGTTACCAAAGAACAGACACCAAGATTTAAGAATTAATAACAGATTATTCATTTTCAAAGAAGGACACAACTTTACCAACAACGAACAAATGATTGTTTCTAACTAATAACTAAATATAAAATTTCATGCCTACAATCAATCAATTAATTCGTAATCCAAGAGTTAAACAAACCACCAAAACCAAGTCTCCAGCAATGGCAATTTCTTGGAACAACAACACCAACAAAGTTGTAAAAGGAACTGCACCTTTCAAAAGAGGAGTTTGTACCAAAGTTTACACAGTTACACCTAAAAAACCAAACTCGGCTGTTAGAAAAGTAGCCAAGGTAAAACTATCCAACAAAATGGAAGTTATCGCCTACATTCCTGGTATTGGTCACAACTTACAAGAACATAGCGTTGTGCTAATTCGTGGAGGAAGAGTAAAAGATTTACCAGGTGTAAGATACCACATAGTTAGAGGTAAATTGGATACTGCAGGAGTACAAAAGAGAATGGGAAGCAGAAGTAAATACGGAGCTAAGAAACCAAAATCAAAATAAGCTAACATCATCAAAATATAATATTTCCTCCTTAATTGGAGGATTTTAAAATTCTAATTTCATATACAATTTATGTCAGAAAAATTTCAACTAGAAAGAGCAAACACAAATGATATTCCACTTCTTAAAAACCTGGTTGCAGAATATTGGAGAGAGATTGAAGTAAATTTCAGACCACCTGAGCTTAAAAAAATAACTCTTGTAAATTTAGAATCTAGCTTGCGTTTTAATTACCCTAATTACGAAACTGAATTCATTATTAACAAAACAGACTTTGTTTATTTAGCTAATTTAGGTAACCATAATGTTGGATTTATGTCTTATAGGATTAATAAAGAATCAAATGAACTTTTTATTTATGATTTAATGGTTAAAAAAGAATTTTCTGGAAAGGGATTTGGTTCTAAATTAATTGAGTTTGCAATAAACGAAGCTAAAAATGAAAATATATCTAAAATAGGTTTGTGGGCGGATGATATAAATACTAAAGCCAAGGGTTTGTATCAAAAATACAATTTTGTTTTCCAAGATAATTCTAAACTGCAGTGGTATAATGAAAAAGGAGAAGTTATTCTTGAAACTACTAGCGAATATATGACAAAAACTGATGTTTAAGGAGTAGATACGGAGCTAAGAAACCAAAATCCAAATTAGCTAACAACATCAAAATATAATATTTCCTCATTAATTGGAGGATTTTAAAATTTTGGAGTTAAATTTAAATCTTTTTGTATTTTCTTAATCTCTTCTTCATAAGCTTTTTCTTTGGCTGGCTGAATTATTTTTTCAATATCTTCTTTTTTAATTATACAATCAGCTGGTGTTGATAGTTTATAGCACCTCTCGATTAACTTATTATCAGAATAAAATGAATACCATAAACCAGTACACATTAATGCAACACATATTAAATAAAACAAAAGTATAGACCAAGAAAATTTTTCACCAATAAATTTTCGTGAAAAAACAAAGAATGTCGCTAAAACCATTAAAATTAGACCACCTGAAATAAACAATATGCTAATTAGCTGATTAAATTCCTTTACAGTCGCGAATGCCTGAAAACTGACAGAAACAAATGTAAACAAACCAATAAATAATCCAATCGTTTCAATAACCTTGTTCTGCTCTTTATCTATTCTATTTGTTGATTTTTCTAATTCAACTATTCTAGGAACAAGTGCATCAATCTGAGGTTGTAATTGTACATTAATTGCAGTTTCAATTCCTTGAGAACTGGAAATATCATTTGTTCTAACAGAACCAAGTGTACTAGATTTACTTCTTGATCGGCTAATTATTGGATTTGAGGTTGCATCATGTTTTGGCTGATTTAACAGTTCATTATTTTCAATGTTAGAAAGAGCCATATCTAATTATTGCTAAATACCGATTTCCTTAAATTTAGAATCAGAATTAAGCGCACTTTTAATTTTAGATATATTTTGAATAACTAAATTTAATTTGAGTGGATTTTGACTAAAAAGTGTGTGGCTATTTATATCCTCTGTGAACTCAACACTAAATATACTATTGCTAATACTGATGCTGATTGTATTTTTGTTGTCCTGTGTTTGGTTTACCACAGATACTATATCAGCAATGAAATCAAATATGTGTGCATATTCTTTATTGTCTATGATTTTTCTATCCTGAATATGATAACTAAATCCTTCAGTTGTTTTATCTACATCTTGTTTAGTCAGACTTGCAATTTTATTCTGGATGAAGCTTTGGTATTCGGTTTTATCTTTATAATCAATACGAAGGCTTTTGAAGAATCCAAAACGATTAATACTAATGTTATTAAATAATTTTAGTTTAAGAATTTCATCAATAGTATCTTCAATTGAATCATTAAAATCATCAGTAACAAAAAAAATCTATTCTAGTAATTTTAATTTCTAATCTAAGAAAATTTGAAAAGACAATTTCGCAATAAGAACTATCAGCATCTTGTGGAGTAACTAATTTTGTTATATTTATTTCATCCTTATTCAAACTTACAATTTTTTTTGAAGCTTCAAACAAGTTAGTATAAATATCATTGAATTCAAACTTTGTAGCTTTATCTAAATAAAATGCAATTAAAGTATTTTTAGCTGTGTTTGTCATAAGTAATATTTATTTATACCTTCCCCTTCCCTATCTTTTCTTTTAACCCATTTAGACCCTCTCCATAAGTACCTAGCATTTGTTTGAAGAAATTGGTGTCTAGTTGGTTATTTAATTCTGAATAGTATTGAATTTTTTGATTGTATTGATTCCAAAATTCTTGACTGCTCATTCTTGGCATGAAAAAGAATATCCTTCGCCAGAAAGTTTCTCCGTTTAGTTGCTTTTCTAATTTTTCAATATCGGTTTTTACTGAATTCTGGAGATTGGCTTTTTCATTGTTAAAACCATTAACCAAATCTTTCACTTGATCCTGCAAATTAGTTAAAATAGTCTGTTGATCGGCTATAGATTTTTCGTAGACTTGAAGTTGATTTTGAAGGTTTACTGTATCTTTATGGTATTTAGAAAGCAACTCATCTTTATTGAGTTCAGCAAGTTCTGAAGTTACAATTACTGCTTCACCAGCCTTTGGTGATATTTTTTCGCGTTCATTTTTTAGAACAACAAAAGCCTTTCTTAAACTTACAAATTCGGTGTTAGACCCACCCTGATCTGGGTGTTTTTCTTTGGCTAGTCGCCTGTAAATTGCCTTTAGTTCTGGCAAAGTTACATCTTCAATTTTTTCTAAACCAAAGTATATCAGGGCGGCCTGCAGATCCATATTCTCAGCTTATCCTAGCCACCTCTTTTGTCAAGCCCTGCTGAAATTCTGGGTGGGAAAGTGCATTTTATTAATCTAACTAGGCATACAATGTTTGAGTAAGATTATTGAAAACGCGAATTTTACAAAAAAACACCCCGTCAAATTCTGCGAATTTGCCACCCCTCAAGAGGGGAATTTTTAGTTTAGCATAAGATACTAAATCATTTTAGTTAATAAGAATCTATTACTCAGAACTTTCTTATGAATCCGGCTTTGTTTTTGGCGTATTCTTCATTAAGAAAACAAACATCAGGTTTTACCCTGCTAGCCGATTTTGTTTCAGGAAGATAGTATAGTTTTTGACCATCGGTTAACCTACCCTTAATGGGATAATTTTCTGGGCAGACTGGTTCGCTGCCGGTTTTGATCCAAAATATTTCTGGAATTTCTTTACCAATTAAAGTTTCTGGTAAATTTGGAGAGTTGCTGTCAGTTTTCTTGTTATCTGAATTTGCGATGTTGGAAGTTTTAGAATCGGTAGGTTTATATTTTTGGCCAAGATAAAAGCCAAAGCCAAATAAAATAATAGCAAGGAATATAAAACCAACTTTTTCAAGTAGTTTATTGTTCATGATGTAGTTTGAAACTACCCAATTTTCTTCTTCAAAGTTCTAAGAGCTCTGGTTGAAATTTTAATTCTTTTGTTCCCAATCTTAATTCTTTGCAAATTAGCGCGTACTTTGGTTATAGTAGACTGCATTGATTTGCTTCTTTTGTGAACTTTCATGTAGGTAACTCCGGTAATGGCACAAGTAGCAGGCATAGTATGATCTCAGGTAAGTTATATAATGCTTATTTTAGGTGTTTTATGTCAAGTAATTTTTCATTTTACCATTCAGCCAATCATTAATTTCATTTAAATTTGATAAATTCATAGCCTCCGATCGCATTTGGCTTGCCCCAGCAAACCCATGAATATATATTTTAAAATATTTCTTAAGAACAGCAACTGGTTTAGCCTCTCCCCAGGTTTCTTCCCATAACTTAAGGTGATATTTCATTAATTCTAAACGCTGCAAAACGGATACTTCCTGACTTATACCCACATTAGTTAGTTTATCATCGACAATTTCATAATTTGGGTTAAAAAGCCATGGATTTTGAAAAATACCTCTGCCAAACATTATTCCATCCACCCCAGTTTCTTTTATTATTTCATTACCTTCCTTTATCGATAGTACACTCCCGTTCCCAAGCAAAACAGGAGCTTTTGTTAAATCTGGATATATCTTTGATCTTAGCTGAACAACTTTTTTAACTTCAACCCAATGTGGAGCTGGTTCAGAAAGTTCTTTAACCGTTCTGGCGTGGATTGTAATTGCGTCGATTGGTTGTTGCAGAAGAAAACTAAACCATTCTTCAGTTTGAATTTTGGAAAAGCCAATTCTGGTTTTAACACTTACTGGGAAATTAGGCCCTACTGCTTCCCTAACCGACTTTAGAATTTCAAAAGCTAGTGGCTGGTTATTAATTAATGCCGAACATGCCCCTTGTTTAATGATTTTAGGAACAGGACAGCCCATATTTATGTCAATTCCTGCAAAACCCATTTCCTTAATTAACTTAGCAGTTTTAAAATAATCATCAGGCGTAATTCCCCATACTTGAGCTATAAGTGGTTGTTCTAATTTGGAGTATTTAAGCCGATGAATAACAGCTTTTTGCCCAGCAGACTGCATTCCTTCACAGTTAGTAAATTCAGTAAACATAACAGATGGACGACCACAAGACATTATAACTTGCCTGAAAACAGTGTCGGTAACATCTTCCATAGGCGCCAAAGCCCAGATTGGCCCATTAAAACTTTTCCAAAAACTCTGTGTTTCCATAATTAAATCAGTTACATTTCCTGCATTTGGTCAAAGGCGAGTAATCAATCAGCGAGTGTGTCGTCCAGAAATATGGTTGGAGACTAGGAGTCTCAGCTACGCTATCATACTTACTTTTGACGATCCGCGATCGTCGCTACGGTGTCTTTTGAATTTATTTCAGGATCCAAAGCCATATACTCAAAAAAAACTCTGATGTGACACGAATCTGTTTAATTAAAAATACCAATTAACCCAATTTATATCCTGCTTTGTCTTCGAAAACATCAAAGATTAAGTTTAATAAATCAAAAATTGTTCCAATTCCAAGTAAACCTCCTGTAACTAGAAAGATAATACCGGATAAAACATGACCGGTGTAAATTCTATGAAGGCCTGCCACACCGATAAAGCCAATCAGGCAGAGTAGAATTGTTGTTGATTTAGACTTTTTTATGTAGCTGTTGATGTTATTCATATTTTATTCTTTTACGTGATTTTCTTTCCATTTACATCTGAATAATCTCCTGAAATTATTATAATTAAATCGATTAAAGTTCCTATTCCAAAGAATCCACCAGTAATTAAATATAGAATACCTAAGAAAATGTGGCCGGTGTAAAATCTGTGTAAGCCGGCAAGGCCCACAAAGCCGATAAGACAGAGCACTAAGACAATATCTTTTTTATTATATGTAACGGTATTTGGTTGGTTCATATTTTGGTTTTATAAGAATTAATTTTTTATGTCTAGAACTTTTAAAATCTCTTCAAGTTTGGTGGAGACAGTGTTCTGCCCTTTAGTTTCCACATTTATTCTTAAGGTTGGTTTAGTGGAAGTTTGGGAAAAACGCACTGTAAATTTCCAATCTGGCCAAAACATACTAAGCCCGTCTAATTCATTAATAATTCCTCCTTCAAACTCCTGTTTTAAAATTGATTTAATCACCCCAAAGTCTGTTCCTTCTGGCATTTCAAAGTTTCTTTCCCCAGATACAAAATATTTATCTTCATAGTATTTACATAATTCAGAAGCTTTCAGGTTTTCGTTCAACACCATGTTTATTACTAGACCGATTACTAGCAAACCAGAATCCATGTAACCAAATTGACCAAAATAATGGTGTCCGCTGGCTTCACCGCCGTAAATAGCGTTGTATTTTTTCATTTCGTCTTTTACAAAAGCGTGGCCCTGTTTGCTTGGTATTGCGGTTCCATTGATCGCCAAAACCGAATCTGCCAAAGCCCTAGAATATGAAGTTACGTACACGATAGCAGGATTAAAATTTAGTGTTGGATTGAAACGGACTTGATCGATGAAGAAAGTTGCACATTTTGCCACAAAAAATTCTGAATTCACCAAGTTCCCATTTTCATCAACTAAAACTGCCCTGTCACCATCTCCGTCCATTCCTATGCCAAAATCTGCCTTAGTTTCAATAACCTTGGCTTGTAAATCGACTAGATTGGCTGGATTAAAAGGATCGGCTGGGTGGTTTGGAAAAGTTCCGTCTATTTCCCAGTAAAGAGGAATAAATTCAACATTTTTATACAGTTTAGCAATTTCAGGCAGAACATAGCCGCTCATTCCATTGGCAGTGTCCACAACTATTTTTAATTTACGACTTTGAGAACCGAGGGCTTCATCAGATTTAGCAAGATTTCCAATTTCAGCGTATTTTTCTAGCAATAATGACATTACCTTTGCTTTTTCACCAATATTTTCCTGTAATTCAGGCAATTTAGTTAAGTCGAGTTTAAAAGTTTCAATTCTATCCAGCACATAGTTCATCATTTCTTCCAAACCTTCAGTTCTTCCTAAAATTTGTGGATAGGCTTTGATCATCTTTAAACCGTTATCATCCTTTGGGTTATGTGAAGCTGTGATGGTTACACCTGGCCGATTAAAAACAATGCAAGAAGCATACATCATTTCGGTGGTGGCAAGCCCCATTGGAACTATACTTCCACCCTTAGATAGATAACCTGCAGCAAATGCTTTATAGAAAATAGGGCTGGAATACCTGGCATCGCAGAAAAGTGAAATTTCAGTTGGTAAATTTTCAGGAGATAAAACCACTTCAAACAAAGCTTGACCCATTAGATAATAAACTTGGGGCGTTAGTTCTGGAACCCTACCCCGCATATCATAAGCTTTGAACATTTTAGCAATAATTTCCTTATTCATATTAACTTCAACAAATTAGAATTAAATTTTAAGGTCAAGATAATTTCTGCAAGATATTGGTCGCAAAATATAGCACAAGCTAAGATTAGAGAAAGAAAATTCAGAATTGAAACACAGAATAACTGAATTTTACAAGGTTTTAAGCCGATTTAATTTATAGTTGGGTTTTAGATGATACAGGTTCTGACTTCGTATAATCCATACAATTTAACATTTTTTCCTTTGTTCTTGACAAAAGTACTGACTACATATAAAAATGAAGCTAGTTTTTGCTAATTAATTATTACAGTTAGCTTTATCAAAAACTTATCATTGATAATATTTACGACCTGCCCAATTCAGTATGCTTCCTAAAAGTTTGAAGACAGATAGCAACTCTAGAACAGACAGTTATCTTTCTTCCTCGAAATTCAGCCCAGCGGCTAAAATAAAAGTCATCGGAACCGGTGGCGGTGGAGGAAACGCGGTAAGAAGAATGATTGAAATTGGTGTGGAAGGTGTGGAATTTTGGGCCATGAACACCGATTTGCAAGCCTTAAAATCTATTCATGCCGATGGAATTGTTCAATTAGGAACAAATGTAACCAGAGGACTTGGTGCTGGAATGAGTGCTGAAGTTGGAAGACAAGCCGCCGAAGAAAGCATGGCTGAAATTGAAGCAGCCCTAGCCGGAGCCGATATGGTATTTATTACAGCCGGAATGGGAGGAGGAACAGGAACAGGAGCTAGTCCAGTTGTTGCTGAAGTAGCCAAAAGAATGGGAATTTTAACAGTTGGAGTAGTAACAAAGCCTTTCGATTTTGAAGGTGCTAAAAGAAGGCAATTAGCTGAAGAAGGTATTGAACGCTTGAAAGCCAACGCCGATGCAGTTATTATTGTTCCTAACCAAAGACTTTTACAACTAATCGACAAAAGAACCAGTTTGTACGAAGCTTTCAAAATTTCAGATGATATTTTAAGACAGGCTGTTCAAGGAATTTCTAACTTAATTAACCTACCTGGAGAAGTTAATGTAGATTTCGCCGATGTTCGTGCAATTATGAGCAACGCTGGAACTGCCTTAATGGGAATGGGAAGAGCTAGCGGAAGCGGAGAAGACAGAGCCAAGCACGCCGCTTTAATGGCCATTGATTCACCATTATTAGAACTTAGTATTGAAGGAGCTAGGGGAATTCTATTTAATGTTGAAGGTGGTAAAAACCTTTCATTGTTGGAAGTTTCTGAAGCCGCTGATATTATTAAGCATCACGCCGATCCTGAAGCTAAGATTATATTTGGAACATCTATTGATCCTAATTTACAAGACGAAATTAGAATTACAGTTGTAGCCACAGGCTTTACCAAAGAAAAAGAAGATGTAGCAATGTACGGCGGTTCACAGCAACAAAACCGAGGTGAAGTTAAACTTCCATACACACCACCAAAGTTTGGAGGAAGAGAGGAAAACAACCGAGGTAATTTAAACTCAAGTCCTAATCCACAACCAAAGAAAGATTCTTACGACGAAGAAAGACTAGAAATCCCAGCCTTCCTAAGAAACAAAATAACAGGCCCAGACAGCGAGGAATAAACTCAACTCTCTATATAACGCACATCGTAGCGGCCGTCTCGGACGGCCATTGTTGTTGGTCATTAAAATTACTTTGGAGTGTCCCTACCCCCTAACCTTCTGTATAATCTCCAAACCTTCTGGATTTTGCTCTACCCATTCTTTAATTGGGGCGAACCATTCGGCTAAAGTTTCAGCTACACCGGTTTTTAGATCTAGGGGGTGAAGTTGACCGTTGAAGAAATCTATTTGAATTTGATTGTAATCTGTGTAGGTTTTATTACCACCGAACTTTTCTGGGCGGTTTATTTGAACAACTTTTCCAGCAGGGAAGATTAGGTTTTCACACCAGTTTAAAAGCGGATTGGTTCTAATTTTTTCCTCTTTTTCCTCGTCTGAATCGGTTTCTTCAATCATTGGGCAATAGGCTTTTCTTAATTTTCTGGTAATTTCTTCGGCTGAATCGTGTTCGAAAATTGCTGAATCAGGGCGGGATTTAGACATTTTAGAAACTGCCTCTTGAGTGCTTCCGGTGTTAGCAGTTTGTGGAGGCAACATTCCTAGTAAAAGTTTCGTAAACATGGTGATTGGTTTTACAGTAGTTTCGCCAATTTTTAGCTGAAATTCAGGACCAAGTTTTTCGGCCATATCACGGCAAGAAACATAAATTTTACGCTGATCTAGCCCCGATTGAACCAGGTGGGTTTGATGCCAAAATACATCTGCTGCTTGCATTCCTGGGTAGCGGGTTAATTTGTAATCACTTTCATCACCTGCTTCTTTACCGGCAATAGATAGGGAGCGTAACACTCGGTTTACCGATAAATGTTCTTCAGCTTCAAATTCAAAATCCCAGAAGCTTAAATCGTTTTCATTTTTTCTGAAATATTCATCTTTAGCGTATAAAACCTGTAAATCTGCACCATTTCCACCGCAGATATCAACAGCTTTTCTTATAACTGGTTCAAAGTAAATATGGGCAACTTTGTTAATTGTGCTCATTTTACCGTCCAGTTTTTTGTTAATTTTGGTGTGATAATCGGCCAGCCAAACCATGCACTGCACCCCAGCTTGTTGCAATTTAGCCACTTTTAACATTTGGTAGGTGTTGTTTCCAAAATGCAATATTCCAGAAATTTCATAACCAATATAATGTTTAATTGGCTGTCCAGACTTGTTAGCTTCTTCCACAAGCACAGAAACTTCCTTTTCCAATTCTTCAATTTTAGAAGGCAAAACCTCCACAGTATTGAACAAAATGGCATCCATCAATTTATTTGTTTCGTATTGAAATGACATACCATAACTAACCCTAGTTTAGAAAAATTTGGCAAGAAAAAAGCCCCTAGCAAAACTAGAATGGCTGTGGAATTCAAACTGTAACAATCACTTGCTTGCACCAAAAACTTGAAAATGAGAAAGCAACTTCAATTATAATCTCAGCACCCTCTGGTTTATTTGAATAAACATATTCCGTTTTGGAATTGTCTGTAAGTAACGATATTGTCACATTTTCCAAATATTTAAAGGTAGTGACAATAATATTTACTTCATCCTCCTCACTGCTGGTTGATATACAGCCAGATAGAAGTGGCATACCTTCTTCATCAAGCTTAATCAATATAATCTTCTGGGTTCCAAAAAAAATGTAGTAAGTTAAAACCCTGCTATAATCATAACATTCATCGTGATCAGGAAAATTTTTTATTGAATTATCCTGCAAAAATGCTATTTGCCAGCTTGTTTCATTATCAAAAAATTCTAGATTAAGTAAACCAAATTTATTTATAATTGCCTCAATGTAGTCTGAAAAAGAGCTGTTTGGCTCACTTGTTCTTATCCTGAAGAAAATTTCTATCATCATCAATCTGATGAAAATTGTAGGTACAACAGACATTCCTTCCTCCAAAATTTACTCTATCTAATTACTAAAACTTAAAATGGTGGTTTTTAGTCAAGAAAAAAATGGGCAAGAAAAAAGCCCCAAGCATAACAGGGGGCCCTTGTTTATTTAAAAGCTACTTCGATGCCATTTTCTACATCGGAAAGATTAAATTTAAACTGCCAAGCTTCAAACTCGTGATTTAAAGCCAAAGGTGGCTTGTATTCAAACGGAAGCTTATTACATTCAGCCAAATGCTCATGAGGTCTAAAACCAATATTCACCATTTCATTAAAATGTGAAATAGAGTATATTTTTCCATCAAAAGTGCTGATGTAAACTATACCAATGAATTTATCCCCATTAAAAATAATTAGCATAACTGAGTTTGTTTCGCTCAAACCATAAGTAATTTTTTCAAGTTCGTTTTTTTGATTCACAAGCGAAATGGTATAACCAAGCATTGGATCATTGTAATATACATCTTGAAATAAAATTCCCGCTTCGTAAAAACTTCTATCTTGCAAATTATTAGCAAAATCAGACATTGTTCCAGATAATTCTAGCATATTCTCCTCAATCTATTCTTGAATATTTAATTAATTAAAATTATTATCTTTAAGTCAATAATAGAATTTCCTTATCCCATTGACAAAATTGCCTGGAAAGCTAATTTTTTAGTAATTATGGGAGTATCTACTGACAAAACATCTGAAAATGAAGGTCTAGACTTTCAACAGGCGGTGCAAGCCTCGAACTCTTCCTTTGATGAGTTTCTTAAAAACCAAGAATCTTCATTGCAGCAACGCTTACAGCCAGAAGTTCACAAACCTAGTAGCCAGTTGTGGCTCTTAGTAAGTATTTTACTAATTAGTATTATTGGTTTAGGCGTATTTACTTTGTACCAAAAGCAGGTTACAGATAGGCAGATTGCCCAGTTAAAAAACCAAAGTGTGGCTGGCGTTCAAGAAAATAGTGGAAATATAATTATTGGTGCAGATGGCTTTAGCTTGCTTTTAAAAAGTAACCCTCCAAGTGCGTTTAAACTGGATAGAAGAAGCGTTCCTTTTGAATTTATACCAAATAAAATAGCCTCCGGAACCAGGTTTGTGGCCAGAATTAACAGAGACGGTCAAGAATTGGTAACTGGGATTGAAGTAATTGTGGCTGAATATGATAATAAGCTGACCATTGAAGATTATAATACAGCAGTTAGTAAAAACTTAGGACCAGATTGGGTTCAGAAAGGAAGCTTAACAAACCTGCCAAAAGAGCTTAAAGCCACAAAATATACTAATTCTAAATTACCAAGCAACGAAGTTTACACAACTTTAACAGCAGATAATTACTATTTAATTAAAGTATATAACCAAACCAGTAAATATCCAGATTTATCAGAATTAAGCCGTTTTACGGATGGTATTTTAGATACGATTTATTTGAATTAAACTTCCAAAGTAAAGCACTTTTCAAGAATAAACTTGACTAAAACGCTGATTCTTTCTAAGAATAATAAGTATTCCGAAGTAGCTCAGTTGGTAGAGCGAGTGACTGTTAATCACCAGGTCACAGGTTCGAGTCCTGTCTTCGGAGCCAAAACATTTTAACCCCCAAAAGGGGTTGTTTTTGTTTCTTGGGGGAATATTTAAGCCCAATTAGAAAGGCGATGACAAGCATCGCCCGTTCGTATAATACTTGAGTATATTAAATGATGGATTTTAAGTATTCTAGCATTGTTTCTGCGTCAGAGACTTCGAATGGATCTGTTGGGCAGTCATCGGAAAAACCTGGCTCGATGAACATTTTTGTGATTTTTCCATCTTCAACAAGCATGGAATATCTCCAAGATCTGTCGCCAAAACCTAGGTCGTTCTTTTTAACAAGCATTCCCATTCCTCTTGTGAAATCTGCGTTTCCGTCTGGAAGTAAGAATACATTGTTTACATCTTGTGCCTTACCCCATTGAAACATTACGAAAGCATCGTTAACACTTAAGCAAACAACTTCATCAACCCCTAGATCTTTAAAAGCTTGGTAGTTATTTTCATAACCTGGAAGATGTGTGGAAGAACATGTTGGTGTAAAAGCCCCTGGAAGAGAGAATAATACAATTTTCTTTCCTGCAAAAACATCGTTAGTAGATAAATCTTTCCAACTAAATTTGTTTGGACCTTCAGCGTTTTCATCGCGTACACGGGTTTTAAAAGTTACTTGAGGTACATTTTGACCTTCAATATTTTTGTGATCTGAACTGGACATATATTTTAAATTTTAAGTTTTTGGCGTTTTATTGCCTAATTAAGTTAGTTTTTGAAGCTGGTTTTTGTCAAAAAAATAAATCCCCAAGCCTAAACTTCCTGGATTAATTAAATCGGAGTGTTACAGGCTGGAAAACCATTAAGCAAAAAATTACTCCCTATTTCTAGGGAGAGTGACAATCGTCAAAGTTGTATTAATTTTGAATTCTATCTTTACTTTTGTCAAAATTTTACCCTACTAAATTTTTAAGTTGAAAATTACTGTAAGCCCATGATCCTATTACAATTAGTATAATAGAGGATATTGTAAGAACCGAAAGCTCTGGAATTATATCTGTGAAACCTTTATTATATTGCAAAACTTTTCTGAAGGCTTCGGCTGCGTAGGTGCTTGGAATTAACTGGGTTAAGGTCACATTTCCAAATAATTTTACAACCGGAAAAGCCAGGAAAGCACCTGATAGAAAACCTAAGATTATAGAAACAAGTGAACCTATGTTGGCTGCCAAATTGTCGTTTTTAAAACTTGAGGCAATCACCAAACCCATTCCAACTGTAAATAAATTTGTGGGGATGGATATAAGTAAGGCTAAAAGTATAGCACTGGGTGTGGTGGAATATCCAAAAATTAGAACGGTTATAATTAATATAATGGTTTGAATGAAGGCGATTATAGACTGACTAAGTAAATGACCAAGAATAATCTGCCAGGCTTTAATTTTAGAGGTAAAATACCTAAAAGTACTTTTGTTTCTAACTTCGCTGGTTACCATATAAATTACCTGGGGAAGCAAGTTTAAAATGCCATAAACAATTAAACCTGGCACTAAATAAGTAAACACTGTGGTTTCATTGCTTGCGGTGGAAGTGGAGATTATTTCAAGCCTTGGTTGGGTTTGGGTAAAGAAAGAGTTTGTAAATTGGGTAATTATGCCAACTGAAACATTTCCTTTTGTACTAAAAGTATCGGTGTACATTTTAACTTTATTATCTGGAACAAATTCAATGATTAAATCTAAAGACTTAGCCTGAACCTTGCTTTTACCTTCTTCTATCGAGTTAATTTCTGAGACATTAAAATATTTTACTTGTTTCTTATTTTCTAAATTTGAAAGTTCTTTTACAAAACTTGTTTGATAACTGGAATCAGACTTTATATAGCCAAGGTTAAAGCTTACATCGTCGTTACTTCTGTTAAATACAAAAGCAAAAATGCCAATAAATGCCACTGGTAAAATAAAGACAATAGACCAGCTTTTTAAATCTCTGTAAACTGTGAGCAGGTTTTTGATGGCGATGCTGATAATTTTTTGCATATTATTCTCTTATTTCTTTACCTGTTAAAATTAGAAAAATATCTTCCAAGGAAGGCTGTCTTAGTTCCATTTGATTAGTATGAATGTCTAAACTTTTAAGCTGGGGAATAAGCTTTTCAAAAATTTCCACAGTGTCATCAGCTAGAACTGAAAAACCTTTGTTAGAAAATTTCACCTCTGGAAATGTGGTGGTTAGGGCAATAATTTTTTCCGAATTTAGATTGTCTGATTGAACTTGCAACAAAGTTCCTGTTCCGTATTTAACTTTTAACTCCGAGACACTGCCTTCAGCAATAACTTTGCCCTCATCAATAATAACCACATAATCACAAAGCTTTTCGGCCTCTTCTAAATAATGATCAGTAAGAACAACAGCTTTATTTTGCTTTTTAAGTTGATAAATAAAATCCCACAAAAACCTTCTAGATTGTGGATCAATACCAGGAGAAGGCTCGTCTAAAAATACCAGACTTGGATTGTGAATTATGGAAATTGCTAAATTTAAACGCCTTTTATATCCACCAGACAAATTTTCAGCCAAAGTATTTATTTCTTTTTCTAAATTCAAACCGTTAACCAAATTTTGTATTTGCAAATCTGTGTCTTGCTTGCTCATTCCCTGAATTTGTGCCGTAAACCGCAGGTTTTCCATTACATTAAGCTTATCCCATAAAATTATTTCCTGAGGCATAACCCCAATTTTAGAACGCAAACTATCTGGAATTTGCTGATATTTTTGATCATCAATTTGGATATTACCGCTGCCTGCATCAATTTGCCCCGAAAGTATTTTGATAGTGGTGGATTTACCAGCCCCGTTTGGCCCAAGCAAGCCAAGTATTTGCCCTGGAATAATTTTAAGACTAACATCTTTAACTGCCAGTTTCGAGCCAAATTTTTTCATTAAGTTGGTGGCAATTATTTGCATAACAAAAAACAAGATAAATCTTAATCGGATTGTAAAGTTTTAATTTGCTTTTAAGAATCTTTAACCTCATTTAACATTTGTAATTCTTCGTTGGTTGGAATTATATAGACTTTTACAGAGGATATTTCCGAAGATATTTTAACACTTTTATTTGGCTCGTCCGAATTTATGTTTAAATTTTTATCTAGAAAAAGACCTAAATATGCAAATTTATCACAAATTTTCTGCCTTACTAAATGGGAACCTTCCCCTACTGCCCCAGTAAAAATTATTGCTTCGACACCATTTAACACAGAGATAAACGATCCCAATTTTTCCACAATTCTTTCAACCAAATAATCTACTGCAAGTTTGGCTGAGGGGTTGGTAGAGTAATCTTTCACCAAATTTACCATATTGCCAGTATAATTCGAAATTCCTAAAAGCCCAGATTTTTTGTTTAAAATTGTACCTAGCTCTTCCCACTCTAAATTTTCTTTTTCTCTATAATAATTCAAGGCATTTAAGTTTACTTCCCCAGACCTGGTTGCCATTGGTAAACCTTCGTTAGGGCTAAAACCCATACTTGTTTGATAACTTTTCCCATTTTCAATTGCGCATAAACTTGAGCCACTTCCAATATGCAATGTAACTATCTTTCCAGTCTGTTTAATTTTAATTTGAGGATTGGTTATTTCGTTTGAATTGGAGTATTTTAGTTGATAGTAAAGGGAAGAAACATATTTGTGGGAAAGCCCATGGAAGCCAAATCTTTTTATTCCATACTTCGTATAAGCTTGTATTGGCAGGGCGTAAATTTGATTAATTTCTGGCAGAGTTTGATGAAAAGCTGTGTCGAAAACTGCGATTTGTTTAATTTCAGGATACTCTTTTTGGATAAGTTTAACCAAAGCAATTGCAGGCGGATTATGCAGCGGGGCAATAGTATTTAATTCTTCCAACTTGGAGATGTTTTCAGGATTCAAAATTGTTGGAGTGAAAAAATGATTTCCACCATGCACAATACGATGAATTATTGTGATTGTTTGTGGATTATCGACTAAACATTGCTTTTTTATAAATTCCAGAATAAATATAGGCCCGTTGGCATAATCAATGTTGGTTATAATGGACGATTGATATGCATCACCAATTTGATAAGAAAATTTATACTCTTCAGGCGAATAGTTGGTTAATTTTCCAGAAATAATTGGATTAAGCGAGTCTTCGGAATAAAGACAAAATTTTAAGGAAGAAGAACCTTTATTTAGGGCAAGATAGTGGGGCATATGTTTTGGTTGTTTTTGAGAATTGCGAAACTTTAAGATTTTTGAATCTAATTTTTTAGATTTATACCTAACCCTTAGCAATCAACAATTTTTAGGCAAGAAAAAAGGACCTGCGACAAGTTCAACAGGCCTTTTTATGTTTGATTCTATATAAGAAATTTATATTGCTGTGGAGTCGAGAGTTAAACTTCCATCTTTGTTCAATACATAAGTAAACACCGCACTATTTCCATTTGGAAACTCAACATATACCATGATAAATTTGGTCTTGGCTGGCCAGTTCACTGAAACTTTGTATGGTTCACCGCCTGCTCGGTTCTCAAAGCTTTTATTTTCAGCAAGAGGGGTATCAAGCTTAGGTTGAAAGTTTTCCAGCCAAATTTTTGTTGCTGCTCCTAGGTCATTTTCAAAACTGTTGAAGTCCAATTGCACGACAAGCTTTGGTGCATTAGATCGTTCAACAATTTCGACTTGTGGCGAAGCTTGCGACGTAACTTTACCTCCACACGCTGTAAACAAAGAAGAAAGCACAAGGACTAAGCAAAGAATAAGAGTTCTGTTACTTAAAAAACGGTTTTGATTCGAAATCACTGTAATTCTCCAAGAATGTTAGGTAAATTGTAGCACAAAACTACCTTGTTATAAAAGCACACAATTTAAATTTACGCAAGCCCTACTCCGTCCATTTCCAATTTAAAACTTCGGGTAAATCTTGGCCGTGCTCCACGATATATTTACTGTGTTCTATTAGCTTGGCGTTCAAAGCTTCGATTAATTTTCTGGATTTTTCTGCTATAACCGCATTTGTTTTTGAAGCTATTTCTAGGGCTTTTATAGCTACATGAAACCTTGAAGTTCCGTTTAAAACTTGCATATCAAAAGGTGTAGTGGTTGTTCCATGCTCGGTGTAGCCAATAATTGTGGTTCTACTAGCTAGACTTGAGCTATATAAAACTTGTTTTAAAGCTTCGGGGTAACCATGGAAATTAATTAAAATTGGTACATCTTTGGGAAAAGTTTTAGCATAAAGTTCCTCTGCTTGTTGGCTTGATTGAACATTTCCTAAGCCAAAACAGGTAGCTTGATTAATATTCACATATTTAAAATTCAGCTCTGGAGCGTTTTCTTTTAACCAAGTTATAGCAGCCATAGTTTCCAAAGTTTGGTAATCACCGGCTGAGGCTAGCACAATATCGGGATAAATTGAGCTTAAAGCCAAATTATTATCGAGTCTTCCGTTGACACTTCCTGCAAATTCCCACCCCATAATGCCTTGCTGAACTTGGATTTTCGCTTCTTGGGTATTCAGCCATTGTGGCAATTCAGTTTTACCAGCAACAATTAAATTAACAGTATTGTTTGCTCCGAGGGCTTTTTCCAAAGTATTCAAACCAACATTCACATCTACAGGAAAATATACATTCACAAAACCAACCTGCTTGGAAAGCAAAGTATTAATTAAAATAGGGTTTTGATGAGTAAAACCATTGTGATCTTGCCTCCAAGCTGTGCTGGTTGCAAAATAATTCATACTTGGTCTTTCACCACGCCATGGAAATTCTAGGCATTGTTTAGAATATTTTATGTACTGATCAATTTGGCTTATAATTATTGCTAGGAAAGCTTCGTAGGAAAATAAAATTCCGTGCCCTCCGTTCATGGTATACCCTTGCATCCAACTTTGCAAAGTTTGTTCGCTAAGCATTTCCATTATTTGCCCTTCAACGGCTAAGTTATCATCCCATTCTTTTAAAGGAAGATTGAAAACCCGGTTGGAACTGTTGAATAAATCTTCTAGTCGGTTGGATTCACTTTCATCTGGGGAAAAAACCCTGAAATTGGTTGGATTCTCCGCAATTACCTTTTTCAAAAACTTGGAAAGGTGCACAAGCTGATTTCCATTTTGACCTCTAACTAAGGTTGTGATTTCAAGATCTATAAAATCTGGAAAATTTAATGGTTTGCAAGCTGAAGTTAAAGCTTCTTGATACTGCCCTAACCTATTTTTTTCAGAGGGTAAAAGTTGAGTAATTTCAGATTGAATTTCATTGTTGGAAGTGTTGATCAATTCATGGACTTTGTAAGATTCAAGCCAATTTTGTAGAAGTTCAAATTCTATTTTATTGTTTTTAGGAGATTTTAGCGGAATTCCATGGGATAAATTATTCCCTTCAATTTTAGCTCCACCAGCATACTTTGGTCCAGTCCAGCCTTTTAAAGTTCTCAGTAGTAAAACAGGCAACTTGGAAGTTGTTCCGGCTTTATAATTCACAATTTGTTGGTAACACAATGCCAAAGTATCTAGGTAATCTTTCAACCATTCATCTTGTTTATCGAGACTTGTTGAAATTTCGGAGGTTAGTGAAGTTGAGTAATTTTGAGTAACTAAAAATGGTTGGTAGTTTAACCCTTCAAAATATTTAAACAAACTTTCATCGCTCATTCGACTATAAATTGTAGGTCCAGAAATTTTATAATCATTAAGGTGCAAAATTGGTAGAACTGCTCCATCTTTTTCAAAATTAACAAACTTATTACTTTGCCACGAAGCTGCTAAAGCCCCAGTTTCTGCTTCACCATCCCCAACCACACAAACGGTTACCAAATTTGGCTTATCTAAAACAGACCCAAAAGCAAGACCTAATGAATAGCCAAGCTCACCACCTTCGTTAATGCTTCCAGGTAGCCCAGGATAAGTGTGGCTTGGAAACCCAGAAGGCCATGAAAAGTTTTTAATTAAATGTTCTCCCCCTATTAAATTGGCAGGATATTCCGAATAGTATTTTTCCAAGCTTCCTTCCAGCCACAAATTACTTAAAATAGCCGGAGCCCCATGCCCAGGACCAACAACCAACAAGATATTCTTACCACCGACATTTCCAACCTTCTCGTTGTTTCCAATATTTTCGACATTTCCACCGTTCTCCAAATTACAATTCAACCAATTCAAACCTGCGTAAACCAAATTTAGCCCAGGAACTGTTCCCCAATGCCCTATAATTCTTTCTTTAATATCACTTGAGTTTAACTTATTTTCCAGCCAAAAATTACTTTTAAGATACAAAGAAGCAGCCGCAACATAATTTGTAAGTCTAAGCGACTTTTTAAGCCCAGCAATATCTTGCAAATTAGATTTAAACATAATTATTTTAGTTTAACTTAAAAGCCAAATTCGGTAAAGACTGAAACTTAACCAAGGAATTTTTTACTAGTGGAATCTGTTTCAACCACATTGTTTGGCTGGGTTGTTGGTGCAGCATTACTATTTGGATATTCAACGGTAGCTTGGCTTGGATTTGGAGTGTTAATTTCAGTGTTATTTACACTTGTTTGAGCCGGATTTGCAGAATATTGCTGATGTGGAGTTTCTATAGATACGGTTTGATAATCTTGATCAGGTGTCGTTGATTTCAAATTTTCTAAAGTTTGATTATTACTAACCAAAGGTACATTATTATTTACAGGTGCAGCAGGTTCTTGATAACCACGAGGATAATTATTTAAGCTAAATTCTTCATCGGCTTTTTCTAAATGAATTGGTGTCGGTGCATTGCCATTTGTGTTGATATTAATATTCAACATGGTTTTAAATTGCCCATCCAAAGTAGGATTTTTTTCTGGGGAAGCCACTGGTTTATTTGCAAGTTTAGCATTTTTTACCTTTACCGCACTGAATAAATTCAATCTTTCTAAAATTAACACCACCAGATTAACAAACAGCATTAAAACTGAGATAAGTATGGCTGGATAGACCAAATTGAACGACAATCTTAGAACATTCCAGGCAAGTAAATTAACAATTTCAGCAGTGGCAAAACCCGGCAAAATTAAAAGATTTAAACTTGACCCTAAATAACTAACTCCGCCTGTTAAAACTAACCAGAATATACATAAACTTAAAGTGCTTGTGGAAATAAACCAGAACAATCTTCGCATGTGGGCAATAATTTTTTTCTTATTTAAAACCACCAGAGTAATATCTGCAGCTAAAACCAACATAAATATTATAAAGAAAATTACAACTTGGCCTCTAAAAGCAATTAATTGATCACGGAACCAGTTTAATCTGCTTAATGTTACTTGGTTAGCACCGCTAATAACCGAGTCAGCCCTAACTTGGTCGCTAAGCGAAGAAATTGGATTATTTTTAATGATACTATCCAATGAATTAAAACCACTTTGCTGGGTTATATCTAAAACATCACTTAATTTCTTACTTCCATCCTTTACTTCTTTAGGTAAACAAAAAGTTTGAGAAGGGTCGTATCCTTCGGTTTTAAGCTTGGTAACTTCAGCATTATCACACTCTGGAATACTTAAATTATTATCACGAACTAATTTATCGGTTTGAATATCTAATTGTGAACGAACGGCAGTTTCAATTTCGTTAGTTGGTAAATAAAAACTTAGAATATTTGAATCGCCATTTAGCCATCTAGTAATATAATCAATATTTTTTTCAGAAACATCTTTAAGCCAATCAGGAGTTACCAATCTATCAACCACGGGGCCAATAATTAAATAACCTAAAACTTGATTACTGCCAGGAGTGTTGGCATAATTTTTCTTTAATTGATCATTTAATTTTTGGTAGAAATTTTCCTGAATTAAAGAATCTTTGTGGATACTGGCGTTTGGTAATGTAAAAGCAATACTAAAACCAACAATAAGCAAAGGCAAAATTGCCACAATTAAACCTTGAATGAACGATTGTAAAAAACGCATGATGACTTATACCTAGTATCAGCTGTTTGGATTGTCAAACCTATTTAAAGGAATATTTCTTAAAATCTAGATTCATTCAAGATTATAGTTTAAATATGAAGGAAGAGTCGAAATATAGTTTTAATTCAAAAACCAGTAGTTAGTCCAAACTTGAACACATAAATTCTTGACAATGGAACTATTTTGCTAAACCCTACAGATACGGGTATGTAGCTCAGCCTGGTTAGAGCACAGATCTTATAAGTCTGCGGTCGGCGGTTCAAATCCACCTATACCCACCAATGTGGTATACCAATTAATGTTACCCAAATAAATTTTTAGCCTTTTTAATCAAATAAACTGTATGTTGCCACAAAACTTTCTAGCCGGTCTAGAAGAAACCATAGCCAGATTCATAAGTCTAATTTTCACAATTACATTTTATGGATTATATTTTGGAAGTAAAACTCCAGTTCTGTTTGATTGGTACACTTTGATTGGAATTCTAGCCCTATTCTGGCTTGTTTACGAAGCTTTAGCTTATTTACTTTTTGTTGTATTCAATTTCTTTTCTAAGAACAAAAACCACAAAGATGAACATTCTGCTGGCCAAGTAAATTCTGCAATAGAAGAAGCGGAAAACCAAGAAATGAATTAATTTATCCACAAAACCCCTATTATCTAAAATAACTATTATATGAACAAAATATTTTTAATTGGCAGACTTACAAAAGATGCTGAAATAAGATCAACCAACAACGGAAAGAAAGTAGCAAGTTTTGCTATCGCTGTAAACGAAGGTAAAGACCAGAGTGGTCAGGAAATTGTCCAATTTTTCAACCTAAGTGCTTGGGAAAGACTAGCCGAAATTATCGAGCAATATGTTAAGAAAGGAACCAAAGTAGCCATAGTTGGAAGATTACAAAACCGTTCTTGGGATAAACCAGACGGAACTAAAGCCTATGCAACCGATGTAGTTGTTAAAGAATTGGAAATTTTATCCTCAAACGACCGATCAGAATCTGTAGCCACAGATAGTAATTCTTCAAGCTCAATGTCTTCCAGCCCTGCTACCGAGGCACCAAGCAAACCAGCCGGAGAATTACCAGACATCAATGTAGATGACATAAACATCCAAATGCCATTCTAGGTTTAGCGGCGATTCGTAGAGGCGAGCCTGTCTCGCCATTTGTGATCATGCATTAACAACCGTAGCGGAGACCCCCAGGTCTCCATAATGTTTTTCAATCAAATTCGTAGGGGCGATGTTCACCATCGCCTGTGTTGAATTAAAATAGATTTTATTACTTCTTTGGCAGTCTTCCCCGACTATTCAAATATTCTTAAAAAAAAATTAAATGGTGTGAAATTTATTCGCACCCTATTCCATTTTTATCTCTATCTAAACCAGCTCTATAGCCTGGCTGACCAGAATAAATTGGAGCCTTACCTGCAGCTCTAACAGCATCACAATTAGCATAATATACGTCTGTATTAGGTGTTGGAGTTGTATTTGAAACAGGTGTAGTGACAGTCTCCGGAGCTAATACAACTGGTGTAACATTTAAATTTGGCTGCGTAGTGGTTATTTTAGTTGCAGGCTGATTTGGAGCAGGTGTGTAATTTTTAGCTTTTTGGCTAGTATCTCCATTACAAGTATCAGGTGAATAAAGTCCTTTTTGTTTTTCCCTAGCTTCTCTAGCTAACACATTAAATTCTTCAAGCTTGGGGTGAGGATACTTCGTGTATGAATTTGCATAACCATCTTTTACCATTTCGGCATTAAAAAAATAGCCATCTTCTCTGTAAACATAGGCAAGGGTTCTTCCATATTTGTCTATTCTGTTGGCAGGGTCAAATTCTAAGTATACTTTTTTACCAGACAATAATTCTGAAGCTCTCTTGCTAGCTTCTGCACCAAAACACTGTACTGGCTTTCTTGGGTCTTTAGTTTCTGGTGTATCAATACCAATTAAACGCAAAGTTCCAAGCTCGGAAACTTTAATTGTGTCGCCGTCAACAACTGAAGTTACATCGAATAACTTCTGGTCTTTTGTTAAACTTCCTAAAGTTGCAATAGCTAGATTTGCCTTAACTGATGTTTGTATATCCTGAGAACCTAAATCATTACCAACATCATAACTAGTATTAATTACTTGAGCTTGAGCTATTTTATTTTCCAAGTCTTTTTTAGAATTTTCGGCTTCAATTCTTTTAGACTCTTCTTCTTTAAGCTTATTTTCTGCCTCCAATCTTTTGCTAACTTCATTTTCTAGCTCGCTTTTCTGAGTGTTAGAGCTAGTTTTATTTTGACTTACCTGTCTAGTTTGAGATTGCAAAATTGATGTAAAAGCAAATGATATATAAATTATAACAAAAAAGGAAGACCACACACCTACCAATACATTTCTAAGTTGTTTATTCTTTACTCCATACCACAATAAAACGCCAATAATTATGGGATAAAAACATAACCAAAAAACAATCTTACCCCAAGTTGGGAATTTATAAAACCAAGGGAATTTTGTTCGTATATTCATTTGTGTTTGCCATAAGTGCAATCTGAGAACATGTCAATGTTTAAAAATAACAAAGTAAATATTTTAATTCAATAAAAAATTAAGACCTTCCGTATAATGTTGGAAGGTCAAATAAAATCTGATTGTCAATCTAAAGTCTAAATTTTCTTTTTAAAAATAAACAATAGCCAAAAAGTATAGATAGAACACCTGAAATTGCCGCAGCTAATGTATTTAGTCCAGCAAATTTTAGAGTTGAAAGCTCAGCAGTTTCTAAAAACATTTTATTGTTAGAAAGAATGATGATGATAAATATTCCAAACATCATTGTACAGAATCCAAAACATATCTCTTCCATTTCACGCCGTTTGGTTATTGCAATCATTAAAGAGCTAAACCCAACAATCAAGATAAACTCAACTAAAAAAACTGTAGTTGCTACAAGTTTTTGTGCTGTTGTGACTGAGCTTTCATTGCAAATAAGGGCCAAAAGGCAAGCAAAGATTGAAACAAAAACCAAAAATACCCAATCATTAGATTTATCACGGCCTGTAATTATGCTTTTTGCAAGGGCAAGTGCTATAAAAAACACAGCAGCCCCGGCAAAGACAGCTAAATATCTTGGGTCAATCATTTTACATCTTCCATCAGTACCCTTAACTTGTTAAATTATTTCGTATTTTTGGCAAGAAAAAAAGCATTTACCTACTCAATAGTCTTGGGGCTAGGTATTCTTTCAACAATTGCCTGCAATAACCTATCCACCCCCTGCCCGGTTTTACCACTTACATGCAAAATTTGGGAGCGGTTGTAACCTAAAATTCTTTCAATTTCTTCACTTCTGGCTGGAATATCGGCGTTTGGTAAATCTATTTTATTCAAAACAGGAATAATTTGTAAATCCAGTTCCATGGCAGAATACAAATTGGCCAAAGTCTGAGCCTGAATTCCTTGGGTTGCATCCACAACCAAAATTGCCCCTTCGCAAGCAGCCAGTGAACGCGAAACTTCATAAGCAAAATCTACATGACCGGGAGTATCGATTAAATTTAAAATGAATTTTTGGTTAATAAAACCTGCTACATCAATATTTTCATCAATATTTCTAAGTTCAATTTCTTCTTTAGAAAAAGGTTTATTTCCAGGATAAACATAATCCATTCTTACAGGTTGAAGCTTAATTGTAATTCCTCTCTCTCGTTCTAAATCCATTTTATCCAAGGTTTGTTCCTTCATTTCACGCTTGGTAATAGTTCCAGTAATTTCCATAAGCCTGTCTGCCAGGGTGCTTTTCCCATGATCAATATGTGCAATTATGCAAAAGTTACGAATATTTTTAAGTTCAGTCATGGTTTTTTGATTAATATTTCAATGTTATTAACGATTACATTTTTGGGCAAGAAAAAGCAATAAACTAATACAAACCCTTCTCCAAATTCTTAATAACAACATCATCTTCCACCAACCTAAACCTGGGGCCGAAATAATTTAATTCTGGTTTTTCTACTTTTTCCATAAAAATTTCAGTCTCTCTAACATACAATGTAGCATTTTTATTTATAGTTTCTTTTGCGTACAAAGGCTGATAAATAACTGCCAAACCCTCTGTTTCTGTGTTGTAGCCAATTCCAATAATTCTATAACAATAATCTAAAATTCCCTTTTCAGGATTATGCTTATAATGGTAATAAAACTGACCTGCCTTAGGGTAATTGTTCATAAATTAATTTAAACAAATCTTAAACCAAACCCCAATCATGTCAATTTCCATTTTAACGACACCGCGTAGGGGAAGGATTCACCCTCCCAGCTGTGGGGAACTCACCCCCTAACCTTCACCTACTGGCGTGAAGTGGGGATTATTTTTTTGGGCGAAAATTATTATGATCTATTTAAAATGTATTTGCTTAAATCTAAAGTAAAATCCACCCCGTCCTTTCAAGACACCCCTCAAGAGGGGAATTTTTAGTTTAGCAAAATGTTAAGTTTAGATCTCTTTATACTTTATATAAACCTTACTCAGCAACTTATCAAAAGAAATTAATTCCAAACTATTTTGTAGGCAAACTTGCAAGTATAAACTATCTTCAAAAGACAAATTTTCTTTATTAAAAGTTTTCAAAACCAAATTAAAATCTAAGTGCTTAAGGTTTAACATTTCCACAATTCCCAAATCTAAAAATTCTTGCAGGGCTTCTACAATTTCTTGTTTAGAAAATTCGTAATGCGTGCTAAGAACATATCTTAATTCAATCAAAGTTTCGGGTAAAATATAAAGTTTGTATTCTTCTTTTACTGCTTTATTAAACAATGAATTTACCTCTTTTTGCTGGTTTTCAACATCCCCAATTAAAAATCTGGCAATAATATTTGTATCTAACAAAGCTTTAATCATATTTTTGGTTTTTAAAACTATCTGTTTTAGACTTTTCTAAGGCACTTTCAAACTCTTCGCCAGTTTTAAACATTTTACTTTTATCTCTAAGTTTTCTACCCAAACTTCCCTGTATTTTAGACATTTTACTTTCTATGTTTTGAATATTAAAAGTATCTTGATTATGGCCATCTTCAAAAATATTTAAGTACATACCAGGTTTTAAATTTAATTTATTCAATAAATCTACTGGCAAAGTAACTTGATTCTGTGATGAGACTTTTAGTTTAAAGGTCATAGTAAATGTAGTTTATATAAGTAAAGTAATTATGTCAAACTAAATCCTGCTCATTTCATGATATTCTTAAAGGGGAGGTAATTCAGACAAAGTTTCTACAACAATTCATTCCCTACTTTATCATCCACACCCACCACATTCCACAAAGTTTTCCTGTCAAAAGCGAACACGCTTGGGTCGGCTTTAATGTCTGTTAATTTTAATGGAACTGTTAAATGCACCCCTTCCATGGTTCTACATCTGCTAAAAGCCACATATGTTTGGCCGAAAATAAAAGCTCCTCTGCCCATGTTAATTATGCAATTATCAAATGTTTGCCCCTGCGATTTATGAATGGTTACCGCCCAAGCCAGTTTCAGCGGATATTGGACAAAACTTCCCACTGTCTTTTTCACAATTTCCATTTTTTCTTCATCATATTCATATTTATAGCTTTCCCAGGTAGAAAGCTCAACTTCAACCAATTTAGCATTTTTATTATTTAAACGAACAAGTACCGTATCTTTTTCCAGCTTTTCCACCACTCCAATTGTACCGTTCACCCACCTTTTCTCTGGATCATTTTTAATAAACATCACCTGCGCCCCTTCCTTTAAAATTAAATACTTTTCAGTGGGGTAAAGCTCTTCACCAAATGTACCAACAATTGTTGCTTTGTAAGTAAACTCAATTAGAGGGATTTTCTCGAGTTCATCAAAATTTATATTTGCTGCGTCTTTGTTGATTGTAGTAATGGTGATGGGATGCTTTTCTGGACTAACATCTTTGTTTAAGAATTTCGAATTAACCCAAGCAATTAATTCAGGGTTAGCAACGCCATAACGAAAATAATTCAGCAATTTAATGAATTCAGCTTCGCTTTGCCGGTAATTATGTTCCAATTTAATATATTTTAGAAATATATCTGGGAAACACTTTGCTCCAAAAAAATATTCACTTTGGTAACGACGAATGAATTCGTCTTTCTCCTCGCGTTTTAAAATTGGAGGAAGTTGAAAATGGTCGCCAAATAATATTAATTGTACGCCGCCAAAAGGCAATCTTGGCTTTTCTTTATTTAATCGAAAAAACTTATCCAGCAAATCTAGCATATCACTTCGCACCATCGAAATTTCATCAATCACCAAAACATCGATAGATTTTACCCGTCTATTATCACGAAGTTTGCTAACTTTTCCTTCCTCCAACAATTGCCATGCTGGGTCGGTGTTTAACCTACAAAAGCTGTGAATTGTTTCCCCACCAACATTTATAGCCGCCATTCCAGTTGGGGCTAAAATTGCCACCTTCTTTTTTACTTCGTCTAAATAGTGTTTTAAAAGTGTACTTTTCCCCGTTCCAGCGTCGCCTGTTATATACAAATTATGCCTTGTTTCAAGCATTAACCTTAAAGCCAGCGAGGCAATTTTATTTTCTTTGAACATTCTTCCAAGTATTTATAAAACCAAGTTTATTGGCAACAAAACAACCCCCAAAGGGGGAAGTTGAAACTCTAAGATATTGTTATGATGAATTTTTTTGTTCGGCGATATTTACCGTCACCTTTGTTGTATTCAATCAAACCTTACAATTATAATTCGTAAACTGAAAAACCGTCGTAGGTTCTAATGAATCCATCTGTTGATGTTGCCCTAGGACCATTTACATCTGGGTTAACCCAACCTACCCACTTAGTGTAGATATCGTCGATGCTTCCATAGAAAGTGTAAACAGAAAGTGTTCTTGTTCCAGAAGTTGTGCTTGTATCACCAGCTAAATCTTGTCCATAAGTTTTTTGGTAGAAAGTGTTGCAGGTTGCAGCATCTACACCGAAGTAATCGGCACACTGAGCTGTTGTTGGATATTTAAACTCGTAAACGAATTGGTAAACAGAAAGGTTTTGTTCTTCAACTGTTGTTTTACCAGCTCTTGCACAAGCTGCACTTGGGTTTGCAGGATCTTTTCCATAGCTAGAAGGATTGAAAGCAACACCGGCTCTGGTTTCACGAACGGTTATGTTTCCACCAGAAATTGAACACCATCCACCTTGATATTCACGGGAACACTTGCTAAAATCAAAAGCTCCGTTTGTTGAACAGTTAGGTAAAGTTGAAGCAACCCTAGAACATAAGTTAAAATCGTAAGCACCGTTAGTTAAACATGCACTTAAAGCAACAATTTGTTGCGTTGAATTAGATTTGTTTTGGAAGTAGCTATAAGTATCAGGACCAGTTGAAAAAATTCTTGGCATGTTGCTTGTAGAAGCTGCACCACCAGAAGTTGAGAATAATTCAGAGAATTGACCTGTTGTAAATACAGAATTTAAACCAGCACGAACTGCACGATTAGTAGGGGCTTTAGAACCAGCTACTGCGCCAGCGTTAGTGAAAGTATTCACCATTTGAGATGGATAAGTTTTAGCACCAACAGTTGTTGGGAAAATTCCAAGAATTGGATCTGTTCCGAAAGCAGTTTTTACTGCAGCTGCACCAACATTGAACTGAGAGTATTGAGAAACTTTTAAGTCTCCTGTGTCTAAAATTCCGTTACTATTTTCATCAATAGCAGCAGAAAATTGGGTTAAACAACCTTGATCAATGTATGGGTTAGAATTAGTTCTACCTGCGCGTTGATCGGCAATATAGGTTGTCCAATCAAAAGTTGCACGGCAAGATGTAATATCTATACCGAATTTGGCGGAAGAGGAAGGCAAAGCAGTTGCTGCGGATGCACTTATTGGGGAAATAGCTAAAACGCCTAAACTGAAAACAGAAAGAATTTGTAGCATTGTGGAAGTTAATTTATTCATATGGATGATTAATTATAGTTTTATTATATCATGTTTTTTGGGTTTGGTCAACAAGTTTTCTTTGCTATGGTAATGGCGCGTTAACGACAGGTGCAACAACTGTTGGAGCAGAAGGAGCAAGTTCAAATGGAACTGATGGAGGGGCAACTACGACAGGAACAACATCAACAGGAGGTTGGGGCAACACTGCTGGTGCAGGTACAACTGGAACATTTGGTGTTATTGGTGTTACTTGAGGGATACTTGGTGTTGCAGGAGCAATATTAGAAGGTATTGGAGCGACAGGTTGAGGAGCTACTTGTGGCAGAGGTTGAACATTAACATTCGCCCCAGGTTGAACAGCTGGTGTAGGTGCAGCTATATTTTGAGGATTAGTAGCTTGTTGAACAGGAAGATTATTCGCTCCAGGTGTAGCACTTGGTGTTGGAGCTTTTACTTCCACGCCTGTTCCAGTTTGTTGAGGGCCTGGTTTTACTCCACCTGGCTGTGCTGTAGGGTTTGAATTCTGAACCGTGTTTTCTTTAGGTTGAAGTTCTTTCTGATCTGGTGTTGGCTCTTCTTTTTTAGGCTCATTCTTTGTTGGTGGTTTCAAAGGCTCAACACTAGCTGACCCAGCAAAGTTTTGTTCTTTAATTCTGTTTAGTTCCGCAACACTATAATTTGTCCCTCCCTTAGATTCCAGTTTTCCTGAAGTTTCTATACCTAATGGAATTCCTTTTCTAATAGTTAATGGGTTTTTGTTATCACACAATTTATCAATAATATCCAAAATTACAGGATTTCCAGTTCTCTTAAATTCTTCAGCTGCTTTTGCAACTTGTACTGCATCGTAAGCAATTGGTGTTACATTATCATCTGCCCTTTTAATTACATTTGCATCACCATTTCTATATTCACCAGTACCAATAAAGGCAACTTGCATTCCTGGGAATAGTTTTGCTAAACCAGCAGGTGTTGAATTGGTAGATAATCTTGCTGAGGTATTTTTATCTGCTTTAAGTTCTTGTAATCTTGCATTAGTAGCTTTTAAAGCGTCTTCAACTTCCTTAGCTTCAGATTGAACAATTCTGGCAATTTCAGGTACCTGGGCTTTATCGAATGTAGAACCACCTTTGGTAACATCACTTGTAGAAACTGTTAAGCCATCTTTAATAACAATGTTGTTAGGGCTAATTGATGCATTTTCAGCACGAATTCCTTGAACTGTAATATAAACACTTCTGGCTTCATTTAACATTTTAATGGCTTCGGCTCTGTTAGCAAATTCTTTCCTTTCACCATTAGGTAATAAAATACTGGTTTTACCTTCAGTTGAAACTACACCTCCTGCGGCTCTAAATAGTGCTTCGTCAGGTGTAAGCCTATCAGACCCAATTCCGATGATATACCTTTTTTCAAAATCTTTATCACTAGCCATTACATTAACAAAAGCTAAAATAGCGGCTTTATTTTGAATTTCACTGTTGCTAAGTGTAGGAAGAGCAGCTGCATCAAAATTGGAGCTCTTCATTTCTTCTTGTTCTCTTATCGAAAATATTCCAATTAATGGTGGCTTAGCAACTGCAGTAATTAAACCAATTGCTAATTTGTTTAATGTTGGATCGGTATAAAAGTTACCTAACTGCAAGGGGCCCAAGAAAGTAGCTGCAGAAGATGATATACTTTCGTATTGAGGGTTCTTCCTATTGATATCGATTAAAGCTTCTGAAATAGATCTTGAAACTGCACCATTGTTTTCATAACTTAAGCTGGCCTTTTCTTCCACTCCAAAACCTTTAGCACTTATAGTACCATTATAACTATAGCTAGATTTAAAATCATCATTGTTTCCGCTGAAAGCGTTCATTGCTTTAAGAGCATCTGAAACATCCTGCTTAACCCCATATTCTGGACGCTTATCATCAAGCCAGGCAGCACCTCTTCTACCAAAGTTAGCTCTTCTTTTAGCTGCTGCTTGTTCGTCTAAAATTTGGTTTAACTTTTCTTGTGAAGGTGTGTCAGTTTGTAATAAACCACGATTATCTTCGCCAGTAATTCTTCTGGCATTTGCTCTTATTACAGAATCAACGGAGTTAACATTCAATCCCGAGGCCAATTTTGCAATATCTTGTGGAGTAATAACAGCTTTTGTTAAAATTTCAGGATTTCTTTCCTTAATTAAAAGCATCGCAGAATATTTAGCTCTTTCTTCTGGTGAAAAATTAAGAATTTTCTTTGGATCTAATCTATCTGGATTGTTTGCAAAAGCTTGAACATCCTTCAAAATCTGAGCCTTAGCTTCATTTGAAATTTTAGGATTATCCAAATCTGATAAAACAATAGCGAAAGAACCAGTACTTGCTACTCTATCGCCAACATTTGGATTGTAAACCAGTCTATCTCCTATAGCCTTATTTATTTGTGGGGCGTAAGGAGATAAAATATCTACATTTTTCCAATAGTTGGATGTTTTTCCATCACTAGATTTTATATCCAAAGCACCTGGCTTGGCCGAATCTACACTAATTAAACCTGCAGATTTTCCAAGTTCTGGGTTTGTAGTATAAATAGCAGACAATAATGTATCATAAGAAACAGTTTTTCCGCTATTTAGAGAATTTATAATTTCAGGATTTGTTATAGAAACAACTTTATTTCCAGGCAAAGTAACGCTTACTTCACTTATATTACTTTGAGAATTGCTAAATACTGGCAATTCCAATTTAACATTTCCATTCTTATCTATATTCAGCGAAGGTTTAGCATTCCCTTCCAAACCAGAATTAGGCAAACTTATACCGCCTTGCAATGTGCCAGAACTAATTGTGCTTTTTGCAGTTCCAACAACATTACTTGTTTCTTTGCTTTCTCCAGAGGCTGTTACTGTAAAGCCGGCTGGTAAAACCATAAAGCTTCCTGTAAAATTAGCATCTGCTCTTAAAGTTCCTATAGTATTTGCTGTAGTTCTATTGGCATATTCTAAAGCTTTGGCAGGATTCTTAGAAACAATCTCTGCAAACTCGCTTACTTTTAACCCACCTGGCAAAACCAAATTAGCAGTTTCTGGGTCAACTTTATAATTTGGATTGGCAACGAAATTTGCTGCAATTCTTTGTAAGACAGTATTACTTTTTGAATCTAATTCTCTTACAACTTTATCAATATCCGCAAGACTTTGCCCACCAAAACCCTGAATACCAGAATTTAATTCTGCAGCAAGTGCCATGTTATTATTTTGTAAACCTAAACCACCAACGAAATTTCTAACCCCACTAACATCTAGATTTAATTTTCCGCTTTGTTGAATTGAAGCGGTTGTATCTTTCCCCTCAGATGCCTTTGCATTGGTACTTGGAGCAGTTTCAACAGGAACAGGAAGGCCAGTTCTTTGCTTTAATGCATCTAACGAATTAGGTAAATTATTAGGGCTAGTAACTGTTGTTTGTGATTTAACTTCGACTGGCTTAGGCTGTGTTGTTAAGTCTGGACTTGCTGAACCAAAACTTACTGCAACAGGATTATTATTTAATCCTTGAATACTAGTATCTGAAATTCTAGCCGCATTTGCAATTGTTAAAGCAGAGTATTGCCCAACAGGAATTACTATATTCCTTCCATTGATATTTATACTTGTAGGCTGCTTAATAAATACACCTCCATTTTTTTCCTCAGCAAGGCCTGCCTGCATTAGCCTGTTAGCCAAGCCATTCTCTCCACCACCTGTTAGTCTAAAGTTACCAGAAAGATTACTTGGAACAACATTGTTTTTAACATCTGGTTTAGCAGTATTTTGAGTTATAACTTCTGGTTTAACAGCAGGATTGACGGCTGTATTGTTATCAGCACGAACAGTTGGAGAGCTGGAAATTGTGTTTTCAGAAAGCTGTGTTGCACCTTTAATTTCACCGTCTGTAACAAAAACTACTACTTTATTTCCTTTAGCATCAGTGGCAACATTTCCACTTCCATCTTCCTTCATTAGATATGCAGTTCTAAAAGTTGTTTTAATCTCATTTCCGTTGGCATCATATAATTTTGGAATAACATTTCCTGCATCGATAGTTTCTTTTACAGTTACGCCTTCCAAATTAGGTCTAATTACGGCCGCACCTTTTACATTATCGTCACCACCAACTCTACCCAAAACTTTTCCGTCTAAAGCAGACCCTCCAACTTGTAATTTAACTGTATCACCAGACTTAAAATTATCTGTTCCACCCTTAACCACATTTCCTGCAACCTGGGCCAAAACATCAAATTTAGGGGCTTTGGCTGGTTGAGGTAGAGTGTTTACTGGAGTTTTACTCTCAGCAGCAGGTGTAATGAACCTATCTATAGGTGTCCACAATGTTCCTGCAACTCTTGCTGCAAAATCAGTTACTCTATGTGCTGCACCAACTATGTTTTCATTAACGAACCTTGAAGTTTCAGAAATTCCAGTAGCTGTTTTAGAAACAATATTACCAGTTAAATTATCTGCAGTAGTTAAACCTTTAGAAACATTTCCACCTAACATATTATTATCAACCCAACCGGCTCCCATTTTCCCTATATTCGCTCCCATTTCTACTGTGCTCATTATGTTTCCAACTGCATTTGCCCTCATAGCAGAGCTTATAACTACATTTTGAGCATTTTCAGCAGCGTTTAAATCTCCGCTAACATTGAAAACTACACCCATTCTTCGTTCGAATAAACCAGCATCACCAAAACTTGCTCCTTTCATACCTGAAAAAGAAAATTGACCACCAGTAATTTGGCTGGTTGCGACACCACCAGCAATCATTAACGGGCTCATGTAAACACCGCTAACAGCACTTTGCACCATTGCTTCAGCAATATAAGCCACTGTTAAACCAGCAACCTGCCAACCATTTCTGTCTGTTGAAGACATTTCTTTTCTTAAATTGGTCACAAAATCTTCAGTTTTAGCTGTAGCAATAATAGTTTTATCACTATTAATCATCTTTAATAATTCCAAAGCAGCTTCGCTTTTTTCTTCTGCAGAAAAAGATTGGGCTTTCGCTTCTTGGTTTGCTATAATTCCCCTAAGTTCACTTTCGCTATACCCCTTACCTTGTGCAGATGTTTTCTCATTTTTAGCAAAAGCGACATCAACAAATTTAGCTAAGTTACCCCTAAACCAATTTTTAGGTTGTTTTCTCTGAGCCGCAGCTTCGTTTACTTCAACCTCAGTATTTATTACTTCTAAATAAGTATTGTAGGATAATTTACTTAATGCCTCTTGTGTTACTAATTTGGCTTCGTCTTCTGTTATTTTTCCAGCTTCTTTACTAGAATTAATTTTAGCATAAATTGCTTTAAACTCATCGCTTTGTGCTACTTCAGCTTCAATTTTCTGCATTCTTCCAGCTTCAGTGAGATTATTACCCATTGCTCTTTTTACAACACTAGTTAAAATACTTGAAACTGTTCCAATACCAAAACTGGAAAGTGTTGCAATTACATCGAAACCTTCTGTGACGCCTAAAGCAGAACCTTTTAATTTGTCTTGTATTAAAACTGTTTTTCTTAACAAATTAGCCTCGACTCCCTGCTTTTCACCTTCAAGTACAGCTTGGGTACTTCTAGCTTCAACTAATTTAGAAGTAAGATTTTTTAAAACATAATCAACCTTTGTTCCGTTTGGGTTGTTCTTAAATTCATGCAATGCATTAGATGTGCTATTATTAAAGTATTTTGAAATTGCATAAGCAATCAATGCCCCTTCACCTGCTAAAAACCCTCCTACAGAAGGCTTAACCATTCTTTCAATAATTCTAGCCCTTAGTGCTTCAGTAATTGAATTTGCGTCTGGGTATTTTACTCTATCTGCGAAAATATCCTCTGTTAAGTTAGTTAAGGCCTTCAAGTTGTCTTTACCAGAAGCAAACATTGCAGATTCTTCATCTAGCCCAATTTTGGATCCAAGTTTATTTACTTGAGTTATTAAAGTTTCAGCAGTTTGTGCAATGCCTGCATAAGTATCTTGCCCTCTTCTGATTGCAGTTTCTTCAAACCAACTACCAGCTTTTTGCCAAAAATTTCTAGCTTTACCAGCAGTTTGTGCTTCAACCATTCTTTCATTATCTCTTGCTCCTTGTGTGCCTACTTCTAAGTAAAATGGTCGCAGAGCAGTTTCTAATATCATTTTAGGGTCAATTTTTGCTTCATTAAGCTCGGCTTTAGTAGCTTCGGAGGCATTAGCATATTCTTGATTATATGAATTTCTTAGATGTTGAACTTCTGAAGCTGTTCCTGCTGAATCTTTTTCATATACTGAAGTAAGTCTCTGTTTTTTTGCTTCAATTCCTGAACTTAGTTTTGGGCTTTCTAGTGTTGGCATAAAAATTTAATTTAATTGTTCTGTTTTTTCTGAAAAAGGGTTTGCAAATTGGAAATAAATATCCACGGCTTTTTGGTTTGGTATCATTTTGTATTCTAAACAGTATAAAATATATGTAGAAATACTATAAACCACCATTTTATAGGCAAATTCTGGAAAACCTTGAATATAGATTCCAACTTTTAACAAAATTTCGTCGTAGCTTTCACTATCTGTAAAATCTTGAATTAATCTAGAATCAAAATCTGACTGATCTTCCAAAGCTAGTACCAAAGCTTGATTAAAAATTTGGATTAATAGTTTAGATTTTAAAAGTTCTATTTCTTCAGCACTCTTAGCTGCAATTTCTGGGCTATTTTTCTGCATCTGTGAAATTAAGTCTTTTACCAGCAAAGAATAAACATCCACAATTAGGATTTCATCTTTTTTAGTTACACTTACTTTCCCTTCATCTTTAGAAGCATGTTTTTTTTCATCTTGCTCCCTTTTCTCTAAATACTTTTGTAACCTTAATTTATCTTGTTCTGATATTGGCATATGATTTAGGATTAAATATCCTATTTAATATAGTTTATCATACAAAAAAAGCACTGTCAAAAGTGCATAACTTGGTTTGGTTGATTGGAAAATTGGTGGGGTGGTTTTCGGGTGGCGACGCGGTGGTCGCCGCTACGATACCAACTCCAATTCTCCCTTGTTCCTCGTGCCCCACAGGGCGGAGGGTTATTGGCTACGCGGTGGATAATGGCGAGACAGGCTCGCCGCTACGGTTACTTTATTGTATTTTTATGCTGAAAGCCCAGTCTATTAAATCGGCTATCATTTCTTTTTGCTTTTCTGGGAAAATTAACGATTCTAAATCTTGCAATACTTTATTCTTTATCTTTTCGCGAATTCCTTGAACAATTTCTGCTGAAGCAACGCTGTTTTGAACAATTTTAATTTGTTGTTCTTTACCAATTTGCCACCATTCAAACTCTTCTTTGTCGCTTAGCCTGCTTAAATAAATAAAAGTTCTGAAATCTAAATCTATAGCACTTTGATGCAAAATGCTAATTCCATGCATAATATCTTCCAATAATGTCCATTTTACTCCCTTGGGGTTTATAGGGTTTTCTTCCTTAGAAAAAGAGTAAACAAAGCCAAGTAAGCAAGGTAAACCAATTAACACAAAGCTTTCCCGCCAACCCAAACTTTCAATATAGGCCGAAGTAGTTTTATCTTCTTCATACAGAAATTTCTTGGAATTATGGATAGCAGCTTGAATTTGGTTCCACACATTTGGTTGTAAATATTTTTGAAGTTCAGGACTTGCCATTAAAATATCTACTAACAATTGCTTTTGCTTGGCTTGAATAATAGCCATTTGCTGAGGAATAATATTGTTTTTAATATCATCTTTTAAAATATCATAAAGCCCAGGAACGCCGCGAAGTCTTACCGGAATTTTTCGTTTAAAATAGTTCTTGTTTTCTTCCTCTAAAACCTCTTGATGATGAATTAAATTCACCGTAAAACTTGTCCACTGACAATAAAAAGCCAGGTTGGTTTCAGCCCCACAATATTTTGCCAAAGAAAAGCTTAGAATTTCCTTATCTTTATTTAAAGTATTGCGAATGGGAGCAAGCAAATCGTAAAGCTGATTTCCAAAGTCTTCTTGAATTAAAACCAAGTTGGTTTCAGACAAAAAGTCGGTTAAATAGTTACTTTGAACAATCATAAATACAATAAGAAAAGGTTGAACCAAATTTGTAGCCAAAGCCCAGTTTTGTCAAAACCACATGTAATTTTTCTAAATAATTCCATGCCATAACATTAATCCTGTCATCTTCCCCTCATTCCCTTGACAAACTGCTTGCGAATAAGGAAATTTAAAGCATGCCCAACGATTCACTTTTTGATGATTCAATTTCCAACCAAGATTCCAACTTTGAAACAAATGCAATTTCCAACGAAGAAACTAACATTGAAGCCAATATTGTAGAAAATATCCAAGATACCCTAGCCCAATATATGGAAGGAAGGGTGCAAACCAAAATTCTGGAAGAAGAGATGCAATCTTCATATTTACGCTACGCCATGAGTGTTATTGCAGCTCGTGCCTTACCTGATGTTCGTGATGGTTTGAAGCCAGTTCACAGAAGAATTATTTATGTAATGGAAAAAATGGGATTAACCCCAGGGGCAAAATACCGAAAATGTGCTCAAGTGGTGGGAGAAGTATTAGGTAAATATCACCCTCACGGCGACACCGCAGTTTACGATGCTTTGGTTCGTATGGCCCAAGACTTTTCATTAAGATATCCTCTTGTTGATGGTCAGGGAAACTTTGGTTCAGTGGACGGAGATTCAGCTGCTGCTATGAGATACACTGAAAGCAAAATGGATAAAATTACTCCGTTTTTGGTTCAGGATATTGAAAAAGACACTGTAGATTTTGTTGATAACTACGATGGAACCCAGCGCGAACCAAGAGTTTTGCCTGCTAAAGTTCCAAACCTTTTAATTAACGGAGCAACAGGAATTGCGGTTGGAATGGCCACCAATATTCCTCCACATAATTTAGGTGAAGTTTGCCAGGCTTTAATGCATTTATTGTATAACCCAGAAGCTTCTATTGAAGAATTGGCTGAATTTGTGAAAGGACCAGATTTACCAACCGGAGGAACAATTTATGGAAAAGATGATATTTTAAATGCCTATAAAACTGGAAGAGGAAAATGCACCATGAGGTCTAAGTATGAACTTGGGGAAAGCCATATTTTAATTACCGAAATTCCTTACCAAGTTAATAAATCAGACTTAGTAGCTAAAATTGGGGAACTTGTTAAAGACAAAAAAATTGAAGGTATTCGTGATATTCGTGATGAAAGTAACAAGGAAGGTATTCGTATTATGGTAGAAACCAAGCGCGATGCCAGCCCTGAAGTTATTCTTAACCAACTTTTCCAACAAACTGATTTACAGCTTAATTTGCATTTTAACTTATTAGCTTTGGTAGATAAAGGAAGACAGCCAAAATTATTGAATTTGAAGCAGATTTTGGAAGAATTCATTCAACACAGAGAAGAAGTAATTATTAGAAGAACTAAATTCGACTTAAAGAAAGCTGAAGATGAATTGCACATTTTAGACGGTTTAAAAATTGCCTTAGACTTTATTGATGAAGTAATTAAACTTATTCGTGGTTCTGCAGATAAAACTGAAGCTGCAGAAAAACTTCAGGAAAGATTTAATCTATCCGACAGACAAGTTGAGGCGATTTTACAAATGAGGTTGCAAACTTTAACCAGTTTAGACAGAAATAAAATTGAATCTGAAAGACAAATTAAAATTACTTTGATCGCCGAGCTTCGTTTAATTCTTGAAAGCAGCGATAAGAGAAGATCTATTTTAGACGAAGAATTGCATGAAATTAGTGCCAAGTTTACTTCCCCAAGAAAGACAGTTCTAATTGCCCATTCTATAGATAATTACAGCAAGGAAGATTTCATTGAAGCCGAAGATGTGTTAGTGCAGCTTACCGCTTCACAATATATGAAGGTTCTACCTTTAGACACTTTCAGGCAGCAAGGCAGAGGTGGACGAGGAATTACCAGTTTCAATCCTAAAGATGAAGATTGGGTAAAGAGCAGTTTAATTTGTAACAGCCACGATTATTTGTACTGTTTCACCAATTACGGCCGTGTGTTTAAATCTCGCGCTTTCGATTTACCAAGTGGAAGCAGAACAGGAAGAGGTCAAAGCTTAGTTAATTACTTAGAACTTAAAGATGGCGAACAAGTAACCAACATTCTAAGTTTAACCAAAGAACAAGACACCAACAAAGAAGGTTCTTTAATTTTTGCTACTAAGAAAGGATCGGTAAAACGAACTAACTTAGATCAATTCTCTAACTTAAGAAAAACCGGAATTATCGCTATTACTTTGAAGGAAGGGGATGAATTAGTTGGCGTTCTGCAAAGTTTAAACGAAGAAGATAACATTGTTTTATCTGCCAATAATGGTAAAACTGTAATTTTCTCTAGAACCCAGCTTTCTGCGTTAGGAAGAACAGCTCAAGGTGTTCGTGGAATGAAATTAAAAGCTAAAGAGCAATTAATTAGTTTACAAGTTTCCGACTTCCACTTCCAAGATGGTGGTGAGGAAGAAAAAGATACTAATGGTCTAGATTTAGACGAAACCCCATCCAAAGAAAAAATCTTCCCATCTTTACTGGTTATTACCGAAAAAGGCTTTGGCAAACAAACCTATTTAGCCGATTACCGAAGAACAAATAGGGCTACCAGCGGTGTTAAAACCTTGAATGTAAGCAAGAAAAATGGTAAACCTGTTTTAGTAACAATTCTTACAGGTCAAGAAGAAAGCGTTTTGGTAACTTCTAAAAAAGGAATCACAATTCGCGTTTCCACCGATGATATTAACCAATTGGGCAGAAATACCCAAGGTATAAAAGTTATCAAACTAGAAGCCGGAGACGAAGTAATGACTGGCGGAATTTCCTAGAAACAACCGAGTTATAAAAAAATTCCCTCCGTCAATTCGGAGGGTTTGCATTAGAAAATTGAATAGGATGATATTGTTTCCAGTTTCACCAGTCTTTGAAAAAAGTTGAGTTGATTTCCACATATAACCTGCTTATTAGTCTGAGACACTAAGGAAGTTCCAATGTAGGTAGATAATTTTCCCTCGAAAGCAATCACTTCAGACTTAACCTCAAGTGTAATATCATCCAATGATGGCGTTAAACTCAAAGAGTTGCGAGATACACTTAGGCCGTGAAAATAAAAAAACCAATATTCCAAATTATGAGACAATTTAGCTGCCGTGATTATATCATTTTGTAAAGAATTTTCTTCGCTGATATACTTCTCTGCATTCATCTGACAAATTTCATCATATGACAAAATTGGATTAGGCACCACTACAATATATTTGTTTTCAAATCCTGGGTATCTCACTCTAATCGTTATATAAGGAATACCATTAATCGGATCTATCATTTCTAATTTTCCAACAATATCTACAGTTCTAATTACGAATTAAATTTTATTTTAAGGCAAGTAATCTTGCAATACTCTATTTAACAAGCCACTTGTGGGTTCCAAGATCTACTAAAATCCAGTGCCTGTATCTGTTGAAAATTAAGAAAAGCAGTAAAGACAAAGGCGCACTAATCATGAAGATAACAAAAATATCTCCATTCGATTGGTTTACATTTTCAATAAAATTAGGGCCTAGAACGGTATCAAGCCAACTCTGCAAATCTGAATTCATGTTATTTCTATTTTAAACCAGAGAATAAATATGGTCAAAACTTAGAATTTCCACGATAACTTGCCTGTTTTGCTAATTTATGCTATTAATGATATAATACACCTTAATTAAGCAAATTGCTTTGCATTAAATATTTATGAATCCAAACAAAGATGAACAACCAAATCAGTCAAGTAATATTACTGGAGACTTTGCATTCTCAAAAACTGTACTTCCAGGATCAAAACTAGAAATTAATCAGGAAAATGAAGCTTTCTCGACAACTATACTCCCAGACTCAAAAATGGAGATAAGCCAAGCTCAAAATAAACCCTCTTATTCAACACTACTTGAAAATAGATTACTTAATTTGCGTAAACCTGTAGCAGCTGAAATCCCTAAAACTATACCTCAAACTATAACAGAACCAGTTCAGCCTATCACTGAAAATTTACCACAAGTAGGAACTCCATTATTCACACCACCTCAAAATAGGTTTACTCCAAACCTTGTTGAAAATTCCTCTGACAATTTATTTTCTTTACCACTTCCTGCTCCACTTGGAATTATTTCGCCTGCAGAAGCCGTGACTAAAGTTGCGCCTTTGTTTAATCAAACATTGAGCATACCTACTACAGTTCCTAACATTCCCCCTTCAAGTCTTAACCAAGTTCCAAATCTAACTCAATTTCAGACTCCAACGCCAGCCACTACCCAAATTAATAGACCAGCAATTCAAAATAATATTGCACCAGGACCAAGAAATGTTGCACCACCCATTATTGGTAACCTCGATACAGTGAAAGAAAAACCAGAAATAACTCCTGATGATTTAAAAGGTATAAAATTATCAACTGCTAGAAATGGTGCTGTTATTAGCAATATAGTTAAATATCAAAGTATGCTTAAAATGGCTAGGAATGTTTAAAAATTACATTTCTTAGATATCTTTCTGCTGCTTTTGTAAATACAAAGAGTAACCAAGGCTGCTTAAGATAAATATTATTTGAAATAAGGGTATCCAAATTTTTTGTTCTGTAGATAGCACAATTCCAAGCTGCGCAGTTATGATTACTAGTAATACAGTTAACACCAAAACCTGCCTTTTATTTAGCCCTAAAGATAATAAACGATGATGCCAATGATTTCTATCCCCTGTTGTTAAGGGGTTTTTTCTTTGAAGCAAACGAATACTCCAAACTACAAATATGTCTAGTATAAACCAACCCAGGACAGTAACGGCAGTGGCGATTTTCGCCCCAGAAAGAATAGATAATACACCAACCATAAAACCAATAATCATCGAGCCGCCATCACCTAGATAAACTTTGGCTTCAGGAAAATTGTAGGGCAAAAAACCTGAAATTCCAGCAGCCCAAATTAAAGCAAATATAAAAATTAAAGGTTGATTAACCGATGGCAATACTGAAATAGAGGCAATTGTTAAAAAGGCAATAACCCCTACACTACTAACCAGGCCGTCTAGGCCGTCTAAAAGTTTTGTGGCAAATAAACAAAAACCAAGCCACAAAAATGCTAAAGCTTGTGGAACCAGAACAAAATTCAATGATAGGGTGTTGAAGGGATAGGACAAAGCTTCAATTTTCAACCCTCCCAAAAAAATACTTATTAAAATGGCAAGGCCCACTAAAGCAAATCTATACTTTGTGGAGATTTTATTCATATCATCTAAAATACCGGCGATGGCTAAAATTGCAACTGAAATAAAAATCCAAATTAAGCGGAAAGATTCTAAATTATTTTGTAAATAAATTCTTAACGAAAACCAATCAAACTTGTTGGCCAGCCACAGAAAAGCCATTAATAGAAGTGATGTAAAAACAAAACCAGTAGCACCCATTAAAGGAACTGATTGTTTATGAAATTTTCTATGAATAGCAGAGTTTGGATCATCTTGGATTCCGAATTTCTTTGCTATTTTAATTACAAAAGGAACCACTGCCCAACTTATTAAAAAGGAGGCTATAAAAAAGAATAAACCAAGTAAATTTATTATTGTAGGAATAGTTGATAATTTATTTGATTAGGCTAATTTGTCAAACTTTGACCAAGCCAAGATTGTAAGGTATAATAAGTAAAACGAGAAATTCTATGCTAAAATTGCTTAAAAATTGGCTTAATTTACCTAATCTTCAGAAAGTGTTAATTTCTTTAGCCCTATTCCTAGTTATTTTTACTCCAGCAGTTTCAACTTTTGCTCAGGGCGGTAACTGTGTTCAAGGCAAAATTACCATTGGCAGCTTGTTTTCACCTAACTCTTTCGTGCCAATTATTGAGCCACAGTGTTCAACAGATTCAAAAGGAAGGGCAATTCCACTAAGCTTTGATGTTATTCCCTATGTACTTCTTAGAAGCTATGGATTTTTATCTTCTTTAATTGTATATTTATTTGGATTTATTTTAATTTTTTCAGGTATTCAATACAGCTATGGAGCTTTAGATGGAACTTCCAGTGTGCAAGCTTTAAGAAATCTAAAAGATTCAGTGGTTGCTTTATTGCTTGTTTTTGCAAGTTTTGCCATTGTAAACACCTTGCTGATTATTTTGAAAGTTCCAGGAACTGTTTCCAACACAAACTTAACATCATTCTTTGTACCAATTCCATAGACTATTATTATGACTTTTTTGAAAAACTTACTTGTAAAAATTCCAGCCTTCTTTATTTTAGCTCTATTAGTTTTAGGATGGTCTAGTTTAGCTTTTAGTTCTATTACAGCCAATGCGCAAACAAATAGAACTACAGGCCCTATTTATAGCGAGGAATGTGGACGAATTGTTGCAACCCAATCACCTGACACACAACAATACAAAGATTGTGTATCTAAATCTAAAGCTGGAGAATTCAACAGTAATACAACACAAACTGGTGGAAATATTTCTTCTTTCCAAATTCTTCCTTTTAATAACATTTTTGATTTACTAAATGCAGTGGTAGAATTTTTACGAAATTTGGCCATACCTTTGGCAATTCTGGTAATAACTTGGGGTGGTTATAAATACTTCATTGGTGGTTTAGATGGAAAGGGGGATGGATTAAAAGCTATTCAAGCTGGAATTATTGGTTTAGCCATTGTATTAAGTGCCCAGCTAATTACAACAATAACTACTGGTACTTTCACCAATAGTGGTTTTAATGCCAATGCAATTATTGAAACCTTACTAAGGCCTGCTACAGACACACTGGCACTTTTAGCTAGCGGAGTTGCGTTATTGGTAATAACTTGGGGAGGTTATAAATACTTCCTTGGTGGTATTGATGGAAAAAGTGAGGGAAAGAAAAACATTCAAAGCGGTGTTACAGGTTTAATTATTGTACTTGTTGCCAGATTTATTGTGCAGGCAGTTGAAAGTGTATTTAAAGGGGCAAATTCAGAAACTAATTTCGGAGAAAGAGCACAAAATTTTATCGAACCAATTTTAAACCAGGGTATTGGATTTTTGACTGCTCTAGCTAGTGTTTCAGCAGTTTTGGTAATTGTATGGGGAGGTTATAAATATTTCTTTTCAACTCTTCCAGGTGGTAAGGAAGATGGAAAGAAAAACATTGAGCTGGGTATTACAGGTTTAGTAATAGTTATTATTGCACAACCAATTGTAACAATTATTAATTCAACTATTGGCGTTCAGAATAATCAATTAAGTTTAGATCCACAAAGTTTAATTTTTACGGCCCAAGTTATTATTACTAAATTCCTAATTCCAATTTCCTCAGTTGTTACTGTTGGTTTGTTTATCTGGGCTGGATATTTATGGATTTCTTCTCAAGGCGACCCAGGAACTGTTAAAAAAGCCAAGGATTCATTCTTTAATGCTATAATTGGTTTAATCGTTGTATTGCTTGCGGTTACAATAACCCAACTGATTGTGTTCTTCGTTAAAACTGATTCAGTTACACCTTCTTCCAACACTAACAGCTCTACTTCTGCACCTAGAAGCACTACTACTACAACAAACAACTCTACTACCTCAACTACTCCTGTTGCAAGGCCAAATTTATCTACTGAAAATAATAGTACACCAAGTGGTGGTACAAATCAAGCTGGAAATGGAGTGCTTGTTCCAAATACAACCCCAGGAAACGGTACGATAATCACTAATCCATAAACTTCACCACCATATGGAAAAGATGCAAATTAAAGCTTTACCTCTAAAATTTCTTTGAATTTACCAGGGTTTCCCTTACCCTTTGATTCCTTCATGCACTGCCCAATAAGGAAACCAATTACTTGAATTTTACCAGATTTATATTCTTCAACAATTTTAGGGTTAGATTGAATTACTACATCAACAAAAACTTCCAAGGTTTTATCATCGGTAAGTTGGAATAAACTGTTTTCGCTGGCAGCATCGTTAACTGAAATAGCTGGATTTTCAATAATAATTTCAATTAACTTTTGAACACCTTGATTATTAATTTTCTTATCGGAAAACAATTTGGCAATTTCAACTAGGCTTTGGCTGGAAACTAAATCGTAACTATTTTTTTCCAATTTTTCGGCAAAAGCAATTAATATGGAAATTAAGTTAGCTGTGTTTCTAGCAATTTCTAAACTTTCTGTTGGATAATCTGTTTGAATAATTTCCCAAGCTGAATCAAAATAAGCAGCTAATTCTGGCTGACCTACCAAGGTGTTTACAATTTGAATATGCAAACCAAGTTCAAGATATCTTGTTCTTTGGGCCATTGGAAGCTCTGGAAGTTCGCTAAAAGTAGGAATATCTGAAGTTTTAATTTCTAGAATTTGTAAATCTGGTTCAGGGAAATATCTATAATCATCGGCAGCTTCTTTGCTTCTTTGGCTTTCAGATTTGTTTAAATCGTCTCTCCAGCCTCTGGTTTCTTGTGAAGGTGTTTCGCCATTTTCAAGCATTTCAGTCTGTCTTTTAATTTCAAATTCGATTGCCCTTCCAAGTGATCTGACCGAGTTAATATTTTTAACTTCAACTTTATAGGAAGGTAATTTACCTAATTTGTATTCTTCCTCGGTTCGCATGCTTAAGTTACAATCAAAACGCATTTGGCCTTTGTCCATGTTTGCTTCAGAAATTCCTAAACGGCGGACAAGAAGCTGCAATTCAGTAACATAGCCCATAGCCACTTTGGCTTCTTCAATAACGGGTTCGGTTACAATTTCGACTAAAGGACATCCGGCACGATTGTAATCTACTAGGGTTTTATTGTTCACATGCATTAACTTTCCTGCGTCTGCTTCTAAATGGGCTCTGGTTAATTCTACCGAATGCTTAGTAAATTCGCCAGTTCCTTTATCTTCAGCAAAAAATTCAACCACTCCGCCTTCCACAATTGGGTTATCGTACTGAGAAATTTGGTAACCTGCTGGTAAATCTGGGTAAAAATAATTTTTTCTATCCCATCTAGTTTTTTTAGGAATATTGGCGTGAATAGCAACACCAAATAAAATGGCTTTTTTAACAGCTTCAGCGTTAAGTACTGGCAAAGCCCCAGGCTGACCGGTGCAAAATGGACAAATATTTTTATTAGGTGTGTCTGGTGCAAATTCGTTTAAGCAGGAACAAAAAAGCTTTGTAACAGTGTTCAATTGAACATGGGTTTCAATACCAATAATAGGGTAAAGTTTCATACTTTTGTATGGAAAGCGTAATTAAAAAAATGGTCAAACCATTATTACCAGTTTCATCTTAGAAGATGTTAATTGACATAACAGATTATATATCATACTATATATCATATACATTATCGTATTTATTATATGTCTAAAATTGTTACCATGACTGAATTTCTTAGAAACCCAAAAGAGGTGCGAAGGTTGGTTGAAAAGGGCGTAAAAGTGTTTGTGAAATACCAAAATAAGATTGTAATGGAGATTAATTTACCCGATTTAGCCGCAAAAAAAATAAGTATGCCGACAGCTAAAATAGGTATTCAAAAAGAACTTTCTAGAGCGGATATACACAGCAAAAATTCTTGGTTAGATAAATAGAATTTATGAAAAAGAAAATAATGGTTGATACAAATATACTAATTTACGCCTTCGATGAGAACTCTATTCATCACAAGGTTTGTTATAGCTTGGTAAATTCAAACGAAAATTTATATACTACCCACAACAATCTATTGGAATTCTACCTAGTGCTAACTTCCAAAGCTTTCCTTAAAAACTATAATATTGACCTGGTTAAACAAGCTTTATTGTTTATCAAACAAAAAATGATTATTGTTTACTCAACTGAAATAACTGAAATAATTTTAACCGATTTAGTTAATCAGTTTACTCCGAAAAGCGGCCAGATTTTTGATTTTTTGATTTTAGCTCAAACTATTGAAAACAATCTGGATGGAATTTATACTTACAACATTAGCGATTTTCCAAGCAATTTACAAATCTCTATTTCTGAACCAAATCTGTAATTTTACTTTCAAAAATTTCCTGACTAAATTGTTTAGCAGTTTCTTTTATTTTAGCAGATGAGAAGGTTGGTTTAGACAACAGGTCTTGATACTCTAGAATTGCAGATTTTAGAGATTCTACAGTTTGATCTTTGAAAAATACTCCGTTTATTCCATTTTGAAGATACTCCAAAGCCCCGCCGGCTTGGTAAGCGATTACTGGAATACCGGAAGCAAAAACTTCAATTGGTGTAATTCCGGCATCTTCTTTACCTGGGAAAAGAAAACCTTTGCAATTTTTTAATAAATTTAGATATTGGTCGTCTGTAGTTCGGCCTAAAAATTCAATTAGACCAGCAGAGTTAGGATTTTTAGACTCGTAACTTGCCACTAAATTTTTTAAATCTGCCATTTCTTTTGGCAAAGCCGATGTTCCTCCAATTTTAAGTGGAATTCCTAGTTCTAAACAGGCTTGAATGGCTAAATCTAGGCGTTTGTGGAAGCTTATTCTGCCATGACAAAGATAGTAGTTATTGTTGGAGATTGGCTGAGTTGGATGAATATTTATAAACTTTTGAATATCTGTTGGAGGGTAAATTAAAATTGGTTCGACGCTATAAACTTGTTTAATTAAGGAGCAGATAAACTTTGAGTTTCCGACCCAAATTGCCCCTTTTTTGCTTAGATAATTTGATGCATTTAAATCCATCCATTTCAACCAAAAGGTAAATAAAGGAATTAGTGCTTGGAGAAATCCACTTAACGACTTATGATCAGTTTCAGTTACAAGGCCATGCAAAAACCTGGTAGGAGAGTGGCAGTAGTGAATAATTTTAGGAGTGGCATTGCTTGGAGAATTTTCAATTGAGATGTTTTTTCCGCAATAGGTTGAAGAGATCAGAACCACATCGGCCGCTTTCACAGTAAGAAAAGACATTAAAATTGGATAGACCCAGAAAAGATGTTTTTGAAATTTCTGCATCCATTTAATTTTAAAAAGTAGTTGAATTGGGGTAGTAACAACCCTACCCTCTTCCCAAGCCTGAGTGATAATTTCGGAGGATTTAAACTTTTCAGGAATAAAATAAGCCGTATAAAGCAAAGCTTCAGGATACATTCCAAGCCAAACCTCCACAACTTTCTCAGCCCCACCATATTGCCCAAAATAATCATGAACAATAGCAATTTTCTGGTTGTTTTTATTAGGCATCGGCTTTATGTCAGGTTTCATTTGAAAAAAGGATAGTGTCAAACTATTTTATCTAGTTTATTACATTATATAATTTAGATCCTGAAATAAATTCAGGATGACAGCACTATCAAATTATTATATACAACCCAATTTTTAAAAAATAAAAGTTTCTGTTTGACAATTTTTTGCTATTCCTTCACCAATTAATAACCAATCAATCACATGTCCCGAAGAACCAGAGTACTTAAAAGACCAACCATCAGCCCAGACAGCACATTTCACAGCATTTTAGTTAGCAGACTAATTAATAGAATTATGTGGAATGGTAAAAAAACTGTAGCAACTAAAATTGTTATTGATGCTTTAAATGAAGCCAGCACAGAATTACAGGTTGCTCCTTTAGAATTGCTTGAAACAGCAGTTGGAAATGTACGCCCTACTATTGAAGTTAAAAGTGTTCGTGTAGGCGGTGCTAACTACCAAGTTCCTATGGAACCATATGAAGCCAGAGGATTAAGACTAGCTTTAACTTGGATTACCGATATTGCCAGAAAGATGAAAGGCAGACCAATGGCCCAAAAGCTTAAACAAGTTCTAAAAGAATCTTATAACAGCGAAGGTGCTGCAGTTGCTAAAAGAAACTCTGTTCACCAAACAGCTGCTGGAAACAAAGCTTTTGCTCACTTAGCTTCAAGACTAGGAAGAAAAAAGAATTAATCTTAAATAGGTTAACATATTTCTGGGGCAACCCAGTTTTTTATTGGTTAAATACTGGATTTTTAGCTTGGTTGGAGGCAATACTACCCAACCTTACTTCCCCACATCCACAAATAGGCTGCGGAAGTTACCGTGTTTGAGACATTTAAACTTTCTTTTTTTCCTTTCATAGGTAAATGCAACTGACCAGAAAGATGCTGGCTTACTTCTTCGGTTAAACCAGTAATTTCATTCCCAAACCAAAGGCAAGTATTATCCCAAGAAACTGGAGTATTCTTAGCTTTTTGTTCATCAAGGAAACTTAAAATATCTTGGCTTGACTGATTAATTTCAATTCCCCAATGTTGGAAATTTGGAAGATATTGTAAAACATCTTGATAATGAGGAAAACTTCGCCATTTAACATTCTTTTCTGCCCCAATTGCAGTTTTAATTACAGCTTTTAAAGTAGAACCTTCTGGAATAGGAGTATAGCCTACCAAAATTAAATCGGCGCCAATTGCATCGCAGCTTCGCATTATCGAGCCAACATTCCAGGCAGATCTGATATTCCAAAGTACAATGGTCATTTATTTGGTTGTGTTTGAATTTGGCTTCCCTAGCATATCGTTTAAAGCTTTTAAAAGTTCCAGATTTTTCTCTTTAGCCAGAAATTGAATTGGTGTAACAAGGCCTACCACAGATTTTTCCCCATCTTCCATATATACTTCTGTTGCCACCATGGCATAACCTTGTCCCAGTGGTAAAATTGGGTTATCTCCTGCAAAAACAGTTTGGATATTAGAATTAACCGACTTGGTTTTACTGTCACCTTCCAAGAAAAAACCTTTGTAACTATCCAGATTATCTAAAAAGTTTAAAACTTCAGAAATTTTTCCATCCCCTGGGGCATTTAACAAATTGCCAATTCCAGTGATATTTTCCTGATCTTTATTCAAAACAAAACCTACTCCACCTGTGGTTACTGAAAGTAAACGGGAAATTTCTTTACTAAGTTTTGCTTCCTTTTTTTCCATTTCCATTATTTGCTGGCGCAGTTCTTTTTGCTGACGGCCTGTAACTTGCAAACCTAAAATTAACTGACTTACAAACAATTTAAAAGCTTTTTCAGTTGGTTTACTGCTTGCATTTGTGTATGGCTGAAATAAATAACCAAGATCGCGAAGTTCAACCAGCTCATTTCTTATTGTGGCTGATGAAAAACTAAAATTGTATTTTTCCTTTAATTCCTTAGAGCCAATACTTTCGTTATTATCGCAATGTTCTTTAATCACAGCGAATAGTAAATTTTTTTGGCGACTTGTAAGATTAGTATCAGGATCGGAAAAAGTTTTTCTAGGCATTTAATGAATTATAAATTTGTAAATTTGTTTTGTTTATTCGGCAATGACGGTATTTTCAGTAAATTCTGAAGGATCCATTTTTCTTCCTCCTTTTTTAATAAATAATTTACCTTGCAAATGGTCAACTTCATGTTGGGCAACCCTGGCAATTAAGTCTCTGGCTTTTAACAATTTCTTTTTTCCTTGTTCATCAAAATATTCAATGTTTACATTGGCAGGTCTCCAAATTTCATAAAATTGTTCTGGAAAACTTAAGCAACCTTCAATCATTAAATTTTCTACGCTGCTTTCGAAAACTATTTTAGGATTAATCAATAAAATATCTTTGGCTTGTTTACCTTTTTCAACTTCAGACAAGTGGATTATGCAAATTTGTTTAGACACACCAATTTGTGGTGCAGCAAGGCCTACTCCATCAGCTTTTACAACTTCCCACATATCTTTAATATCTGATTTTGTTTCTTCATCAAGAGGAAAAACTACTAATTTGGAGGTTTTATCCAGTATAGGATTTGGGTATAAAACAATATTTTTCACTCTTTGTTTATGCTTGAAGTTGGCAACCTTGTCAAATGCTTGACAAAATAAAATAGGGCTTTTATGTTCCTTTTAAACAAACAAAAAATTTAACAATCTAACTTATATGTATCTAAATAATTTAACTAAAAACGATAGTTCAAAACCAGCAACCTCATCGCTTGTGCCAATGGTAATAAAACGAAGCAGCGAAGGAGAAAGAAGCATGGATTTATTTTCAAGACTTTTGGATGAAAGAATTATTATGTTATGCGAGCCAGTGGACAGTGGTATGGCTAGTATAATTGTGTCTCAACTGCTCTATTTACAAAGCGAAGATTCAGAAAAAGATATAACAATGTACATTAACACCCCTGGGGGAAGTGTAACCTCAATGTGGTCAATTATCGATACAATGAATCTTATAAAACCTGATGTTTCAACGGTTTGTATTGGAATGGCAGCCTCTGCAGGAAGTTTAATTCTTGCTAATGGAGCTAAGGGCAAAAGGCTAATTTTACCACACGCCGAGGTTATGATTCACCAACCACTTGGTGGCGCCGAAGGCCAGGCCAGCGATATTTCTATTCGAGCAAATAATATCTTAAAAGCAAAAGACATCGGTCAAAGGTTTATGGCTTTAAAAACTGGTCAACCGCTTGAAAAAATTGAAAAGGATATGGATCGAGATTTCTTCATGGATGCTGAAGAATCTGTAAAGTATGGAATTGTTGATAAAATTATTGGCGCCTAATGAATATTGAAGAAATCCAAAATAAGCTAAAAACTTATTCCAAAAAAATATTAGATTCTTCTGAGCTAAAAAAATTCTTTCTTGGTTTTTTCTTAATGCCTTGGATAGTAATTTGGGGCTGGCTTTTGGTTTTAATAATAATTTGCATTTGGTTTTTAAGTAATAACATCTACATCAACAAAGAACCAAGCCTTTCCCTAGCCCTGCAATCTACACTGTCTTTTCCTACTACTTTAATTCTCTCTTCATTTTCAATTCTAGGTTTTTATTCTATCGCCAATTTTATTTCAGCAAAATACCGATGGGTTAGATTCATTGTACTGATAATGTCCTACTATGCTTTAATTTTATTGAGTATTCAAAGCTACCCATATTTTGTGGTATTACTAACAACATCACTTTAACCGTAGGGGAAGGATTGAGTCTATCAATAGAGGATAGGGATTCATCCTCCCTCACCATGCAAATTGACAATCCATAGCTAGATAATAACCATAAAGATAAGCACTCGTAGCTCAGCGGATTAGAGCATTTGTCTTCGGAACAAAGGGTCGGGGGTTCGATCCCCTCCGGGTGCACCATTTTAAAATTTTTTACAGTAGCGGCGAAGTTTACGAGCCATCGTAGCGGCGAGCCCGCCTCGCCATAATCACCCAAACAAATTTCCAAACCGACCCCTACACCAGGAACTCCAATTTATCTTTTTGAAGTTGAATTTCTTGGTTCCGAGTTTGTAACTGTTCTTTCTTTTCTAAAATTACTTCTTCTTCTGCCGAATCTAGAAAACCTTGATTAGAAAGTTGATTTTCAAGTTGAGAAACTTGCTTTTCCAAATCTAAAATAATTTTCTGCGTACGATTTAATTCTAGGGGTTTGTCTTTTACTAAATCATTAATGTCTAAGCTATATTCAAAACCGTCTAATTTTACATTATATAAAGTCGTTTTTTCCTGATTAATAATTTTCGACCTAGACATTTTAAAAATTAAATCTTGGTAGGCAGAAAGAATTTTAGATGTTGAATAAACTTCAATTTGTGTGGCTGGGTCTAAACCAAACAAACCTTTTTGGGAACGAATGCTTTGAATAAAAGAAACTATAGATTCAAATTCTTCAGAGGATGGTTTGTTATTTTGATTTTCTAATATTTCAACTGGCCAATTTTCATTTACAATTTCCAGGGCAATTGGCTTTGTTTCACCAAAAAAGTCTTTCCATAAAGCCTGAGTTTCAAAAGGCGAATAAGGCGAAAGCAACAAAACATATTGTTTATAAAGTTGTTTTGCAAAAAGCAAATCTGTTGCGTCTGTCTTTAGATATTCCACATACCAATCAGCATAATCATTCCACAAAAATTTATAAAGGTCATCAATGGCGTGGGCAATATCGTATTCAGCCACACTGTTTTTTAAATTCTGCTGAAGAGAAATAAATTTCTTTAAAGTCCAAATTGAAGGAGCCGAAAGCTGACTTGTGTTCATATATTAGTTTTGGTGGATTCTATTTTTTCGGTCAAATAAAAAAGCCTAGTCCCGGGTTTTGTTGGGCTAGACTTCTTAAAACTCATTATTCTTTAATCCACCAGAATGGCATCCACCATAACTTTTTGTAAGTAGTTTTTGGAATTTCTTCAAAGTCTCCATCTTTCTCAGCTTTCACATCAATGATTAAATCTCCGCCTTCTGTGTACCAAATCCTGAAAGTGCCTTTTTCATTTGCACCTCTTCCGTTTCTTAGGTAAATTGTACCCGCCAAGTCCATGCCTTCGACAACCTTACCTTCTGTTTCCAGTCTTATCATGGCTGGCATAATTTTCGGATCACTAATTGCCAAAGAGGTATCTTGCCCAGTCCAGTTGGTCCTTACAGCAGGTAAAGACATTGTTAGACCAATTAAACTCAAAACAGTACATGAAGGGATTCCAACAAGTACAAACAAAGTTTTCTTTTTCAAAATAAATTTCTCCTTTGCGTTAAATAAGTGTGCGCTCTTTATTCTAATCACACTTTTTGGGGTTTGTAAATATGTTTCACCCAATAAAAAAGCCTAGTCCCGGGTTTTGTTGGGCTAGGTGTTGTGGTTTAGATGATTCCTGAATTGGGGGGAATAAAATTTTCAAAATGCATTATATTCTCTCTATCAATAACTGAAGATGAGAAAGTTTTTAAAATTGAAGTTTCAAGCTCTCCCTGGGCAGGACAAAACAAACCAAGAGATTTCTCTTCGAATCGATGAAAGAGTAAACACTCGAATTGCTCTACTTTATTACCCACCCTTACAAATATTGACATTTGTCTTACTGATGGTATCAATGTAGAATATACTGAAGAAGGAATAGATAAAGAAGTGAGCTCTTCAAAATTTCTTATTTTCATCACTAATCGATTTTTTGAAACAATGGAATAGACAAATTGGCTTTTAGTACCTTTTTTATAAAGATTTACAATAACTTGTTGATCGATATCAGTGCTTGACCATGGAGATGAAAGTAAAGCCATGGTGGCTATAAAATTCATAAGGCTTGTTAATTCAACCAAAACTTACTCCTTAAAAATATTGAACCTTTGTTATCATTTCTTAACTTTTACGAAATGTAAAGGGTAAAACTCTCTAGCTAAGCCAACTTCCATGTTGTTTAAGCCAGCTTCGGTGTAATTTCCAATTTGGGTCAAACTGATGAACAAAGTTCCAAAACCTTGGGCTGTGGTTTGGGTGTTTTACATGGGCAAGCTCGTGTATAATTACATAATGCCTAATTTCTATTGGGGCAAAATATAAAGAAAAATTTATGGAAATGGTTCCTGAAGACGAACAAGAACCCCATCTGGTTTTGGCAGAAGACAGTCTTAACTTCGTATAACCACACTTCATTTGAGCAGAGTATAACCTTAATTCCTCTTCAAATAAAGCTTTTGCTTGTTTTTTGGCTTGTTGTAATTCTGCACTAGAAAATTCGGACCAAGGTTTAGCAACAACTTTTCTTACCGACATTTTTTCAATAACTTTAGAAAGCCAGTCCTGCCTACCAGCCACAAATTTTTGAATATAATCCAAACCAACCTTTTTTGGAGAACGAACAATTACCTGCCCCGAAGATTTTACTTCCAATGCAAGCGTCCGTCGAGAAGAATAAATTATTTTGTGAGGGTGGATCATTTGTATAATGGTTTGTTATTGAAAGTACCCCTATCTAGGGGTCAAGCCAAAGGCTTGGGGGTAGTCTACTTAGTTGAGTTTTCCACGCCCTCCCCTTCTTTTCCTTCCAAAAACCTAGCTACATTCCACAACTTATTCCCAAAATTTCGGTATTTTTCGCTGGCTGCGTCACCTAATTTTCCGCCAAATCTAATATTTCTGCCAGGAATACTTTTTTCAAGCATACCCAATCGTACAGCATCGGATGAATATTTTTCAATTTGCTCAGCTACATCAACTACATTCCCCAAAGATTTACTCATTTTCTTTCCCTTATCATCAAGCACCCAAGCATGGGCCAGATAATTTTCAAATGGAGTTTCGCCTGCAAAATACATTCCAGTCATTATCATTCTTACAATCCAAGCATAGAAAATTTCCTTAGCTGTAGTCATGGTTTGGGTTGGATAAAACTTTTCAAAGTCTGTATTTGCCTTCCCATTGGCAAAATCTAGGTAGTTAAGAGTTGTAAGCGGCCACAAAGTGGAACTAAACCAAGTATCTAAAATCTTAGTTTCCTGCACCCAATTCCCAGGTATTGTAGGTTTTTCAACCTGAATTTTAAAATGATTGGAAATTTCCGTAGGGGAGAAACTTGATTCACCTGTTTGGGCAGTACCCCTATCTAGGGGTGAAACCAAAGGTTTCGGGGTAGTAGCTGCATTTTGAGCTTCAATTTCCTTAAACGAATAAAACCTTCTTTCAGGATTCAAATCCAAATTATACCAAACCGGCATTTTGTGACCCCAAATTAAATCACGAGAGATACACCAATTTTTAATGGTTTCAAAATAATTCAAGCCCCTGTCCTTATAATCCTCTGGAAAGAAATTAGTTTGATGAATACCAGCAATAGCCAATTCTTGCAAGGTTGTTTCCTCACCAATTGCTACCCCGAAACCTTCGGTTTCACCCCTTACCAGGGGTACTTTTGCAGCCTGTTTTTTAACATTTTGCTTTGGATTGAACTTAAATTTGGCGTAATAATCTACAAAAAATTCTTCACTAATTAATGGTTCTACTACGGTTTTACTTCGTTCGCAAATAGTTACATTGTGAACATAATTCCAATCAACTTGGTATTGAGGATAATTTTTCTGCAAGTATTCCTTCTGTTTTTCAAGACTTAATTCTCTAAATGCCGGATCAGATAATTTTTCAACTGAGGGTTTATTTTGAACAGTCTCTCTGTTTTCTTCAAAACCTTCCTTTGTTGGAACGAAACCATCTTCAATTAACCTTTTTATTACTGCCATTCTACCCTGCTCTACTGTTAAGCCAGCAAATTCTCCACAAATTGAAGTTAGCTTTCCGTCACGGCCAATAGCTTGTGGAAGATGATTAATTCCGTGTTTTGCCGCAATATTATAATCAGCAATATCAGAAGCCGGAGTAATTTTCAAAGCCCCAGTTCCAAAATTTTCTTCTACAGATTCGTCAATAATAATTAATATGCGTTCTACACCTAATGCTTTAATTGAGGCATAAAGTTGGAATTTGCCTTGAGTGTATTCATTAATAAATTTTAAGGATTCTTCATCACTCAGCTTAAAAATGTCTTTTATTTTAGCTGGATGAATAGCTATAGCGACATCTCCATGAACTGTTTCAGGTCTTACAGTTCCCACTTTTATTCTTTTACCATAAAAAGATCTTACTTGTTCCGACATTTCTTTTTCTTCTGTTTCTGAAAGATAACCACCCCAACTTCCTGTTGAAACCTCATACTCAAATGTAACAAACGGGTCTTTCCTTTCTTCGTGGGAAATATCTTCTGGAACATCAGAAAGTGCTGTTTGTAGGGCCACCGACCAGTTAATTAAATATGAACCTTTGTGAATTAAACCGTCTTGCCAGTATTTTATAAAGGCATAATTTACCATATCTACCGCCCTTGGATCTAGGGTAAAAAGTAGCCTATCAAAATCTGGTGAATCGCCCAATTTTTCAGCTTGTTTTAATTGATTTCCACGCCAAACCTGAACCTTAGACCAAGCCAATTTCAACCATAAATCTGGAAAGTTTTGCTTCAAAAAATTGGCTCTATCTTCTTTTGCAATTTCAAAAAATATAAAAACTGATTCGCCTGCTTCATTTACCAAAAAACTATTTTCTTTAATTTCCTCATCGAAATCTCCCCTATTAATTAACTTATTTATAACACCTTCCAGCTGAATTCCAGCATGATCAACCCCCGGATAATACAAAGTTGGCTTGCCTTCCTGACGGGCAATTCTAACCAAAGTATCCATCAAATAATGTTCAAAAGCATGCCCCATATGCAAATCCCCAGTCAAATTAGGAGGAGGCACCACAATAGAATAAGTAGCGGCGACCACCGCGTCGCCATTGTAGACATTATCGCCATTACCGGCAGTGTTAATATCCACATCACCAGTACCCCTGGTAAGGGGTGATGACGAAGTCATCGGGGTAGCAATCGGGGTAGCCTGCAACTCCTCCTGCACCTCTGGCGAACCGAGTTTCAACTTCAACCAATCTTGATAAATTTGAGATTCATACTCCTTAGGATTATAAGCAGAAGGCAAAGACATAATTAACTTAAAAGTGCTTTGTGGCAAAAGTTTAGTCAAGTAATTTCATCTACATTAGATTTTATTTTTGTGAACCTGTCGCCAATCTCCTAACCCTAAACTAGGTCTAATTTCCCTAAAGCAAGCACTAAGTGTCTTAATTTGACTAATGTTTCAAAACTTTTAGCTTTAACTTCCCATATTCTTGTTAATCTTC
>JBILXY010000019.1:0-17473 GCA_044378055.1 Bdellovibrionales bacterium
GAATTCCTCCAGAAGGTAATACGAAAGGCCCTGTTCCGTTAATAGGGAATGTACATGTGTAAGTTGTTCCTATACTTACATTGGTAGAAGCAGTACAATCTGTAGAGTTAGAAAGTGAACCTGGGCCGGAGGCTAGGTCTGGGTCTACTACTGTGTTTCCTGACACTACATTAACAGGGGTTGTTCCTCCTAGGTTAGTTGTAGCTGTTTTAGCTCCTGTTGTATTTCCTACTGGTACATTACTAGCTGTAAAAGTTCCGTCTGGATTAAAAGTTGTGGCTATACTTCCTCCTCCGTTATCTATTGATACTGTTACGCTTCCAGCGTAAGGTACACCTGAAGGTGCTCCTGTTCCTTGTCCTGAACAGTTTACTGTTGTAGATACAACAGGGTTTGTTGGAGTACAGGTAAGACCTGTTACTTGACCTGGGTCTGGAGTGTATGAAGTTGGAGTTACTAGGGTTCCGAAGACTGGAGTGGCATTCTGGGTGAATACAGGGCCTATGATTGGGGTTCCTGTGGCGGAGTAGGAAAATGACGAATAAGCATACCTGTAATACACACCAAAATCAACATCAGCGATTGTTATTAAAACATAGCAGATACCCGTAGATGATAAAAATGCGGCCACACCAAAAGTGGTGCAATTGCCAACACCTAAAAAGGGTGAACCTCCTTCGAAACAAGCAATTTCATTGTTGTAGCTACTAGAACAACCTTGCAAAGTAGCCACATCAATAGGAGTCCCAGGTGTAGCAACACAACTAGCACCGCTAACCGTTCCACCTTGAGGACAAGAATAAGAGGTTCCTGTCTGCCCATTCACAAAACACTGAGCACCATTACCACCTAAGAATTGTCCGCCAGGGCAAGTGTAAGCAGAAGGAGTTGTAGAAACACAACCAGTTCCTGCTCCATTAACTGTAGAACCAGAAGGACAGTTTAAAGCAGCCTGTGCTAGACTTAGATCTTTTAATAAATTACTTGTAAATAATCCTGATATTAGAAGAACAGATAATACTAATAATGAGAATAAAGAATTCTTTCCAGTTTTAGAAGAAAAGAACTTAGATATATTATTTAAATAGTTATTTTTGTTTTCCATATTTATTTTTTTGTTTAGCTATGCAGAAAAAAAAGTTTCTGCCTATATTCTATAGTATACTCTATTGTTTTGGTTTGGGCAAAATAGAGTTATTGCCCAGCGTATTGTGGAAATGTGGCTGTAAAAATAAAAATTATTTAGGATTTATTAAACCAACCAAACTTGACACAAGTGCATATACAGAAAAGTCTTAAGAGTTTTTCCTTAAGAATCAGTGAATATGTACGTAGATCCTAAACAGGCCGAATTTGTTGAGGCCAACACTTTTGCAAAGCAATTTTCGTTGCGACATGTCTTTCGTGCTGGGGCAATTATTTGGTGTAAATACCGTGGCAAAGACTATTATGTAGTTTTTAAATCAATTACTAGGCCAAACCGTGGTACACAATTACCGGGAGGTAGAATAGAAAGAAGCGAGAATTTTGCAGAAACAATATTACGAGAAGTGCAAGAAGAGAGTGGTATTCAAACCAGGATAATTTGTCCGTTAGGTTTTTTGTATTATGAAAATGCAGCAGATAATTATTCAAACATGCAACTTTATTATATCGTTCGGCCTTTGTTCAAGGTTGATGTTTTCAAAAAATGGAAGCATATAGATAAAGATTTAACCAAGCAAGAATTAGAATGTTGGTGTGTTCCTGTTGATGAGCCAACCAATTTCCTTGCTGCTGGTCAGGCCCAAGTAGTGGATATGTTTAAAGTTTGGCTGGAAGATCATAAAAAGAAAACTGAAATCCCAAGGCCAAAGCATTTGAATAAAAACCACAATTCAGATCAAAGCCCTGAAAGTAATCCAGAATAATCCAAATTTATGCCAGATCTGTTTCAAGCTACAGAATCAGTTATCAAAACCAATCAAGATAATGAATTCTTAAGTGTAAACTTGAAGGCTAAGGAATTGATGGATCAAATTAACTGGGTTATTACCCAAAGAAAGGTGGAATATTTACCAGATTTAATTGCCTTAAATAAGCATAAAAGTGTTGCTGTAAAAAGAAGAATAGCTACCGGACTTGGCATAATTGGTAAGCAAGAAGATGCTGAAATAATTCAAACTTGGCTGGATACAGAATCGGATAGGGAAACTTGGCTTATTTTGCAAGCTAGTAAAGACAGTCTTCTTCGTAAAAATAGCGATAACACTTCGGAATTAGAAAAATTAACAGTGGCCGAGGCGGTTTCCTTAGTTAAAAAAATCTTGGGCGATAAAACCTATATTATTGAAGGCGAATTAACTGAAATTAAGCCAATAAATAACATGTTTGCTTTTGCGGTAAAAGATAAAGAAGCCAGGTTAAATTGCTGGATGCTGGCTACAGTCTCTGAAAGGAAAAATATCCCGATGAACGAAGGATTGACGGTAAAATTGAAGGGAAAGTTTAAATTATCCAAAGATTCAAGATTGTATTTTAATGTGGAAAGTTTAGATTTAACAGGCGAAGGTGAATTGCTTAGGAATTTAAAAATGTTGGAAATTAAACTTAGGGAAGAAGGGCTTTTTGATGAAACTAGAAAAAGAAAAATTCCAATTTTACCAGAAAAAATTTTATTATTAGCAAGCAGTAACGGAGCTGCAATTCATGATTTTGTTAAGGTTTTAGGCGAAAGAAGAAAGGGTCTTGAAATTTATCATTTGCCAATTAAAACCCAGGGAATTGGGGCGGAATTAAACTTGTTAAATGCCCTTGCTTTGTCGAATAATTTAAGTGAAAATTTTAAGATAGATACCATTGTAATTACCAGAGGTGGAGGCTCGAATGACGACTTGGCGGTTTTTAATTCAGAAAGAGTAGTTAGAGCAATTTATGCTTTAAATAAGCCATCTATTGTGGCTATTGGCCACGAAAAAGATTTTACTTTGTCTGAATATGCAGCAGATTTAAGGGCCAGTACACCAAGTAACGCCGCAGAGCTTGTTTCGCTTAGTAACGAAGATGTTATTGGCAAATCTAAATTTTCTTATCAGGAAATATACAATTTAGTTCAATCAAAAATTATTAATTATCAAGAAGTAAATTTTCGTTTAACCGACAATATTTTAAATATTATACGAAGTAATATTAACCAATCTAAATTTGAATTAAGAAGTTTTGACACAACAATTCAAACCCTGATTAGCGAAGTTAAATCCTTAAATATTAGCTTGTATTCATCAATTTTCAGTTTAATCCAAAATCAATTAACCTCATTTAGAATTCAATCTGTAAACATACAAGAACTTCTTGGCAGTTCAATTTCTTTGGTTAGAAATTATAGGCAGGAAAGTAAATTTTATTATGAAAATATTCTAAATATGGTTACTTTGGAAATACAAAATCTAAGTTATAAGTCGAACTTAATTGCATCTGAAATTCAACAGTTTGATGTTAAGAAAGTGCTGGAAAAAGGTTTTACTCTTGTTCTTCAAAATGGAAAAGTGGTGGAAACAAAAAAAGCCCTAAAAACTGGATCTATTACGATACAATTTCAGGATGGGGTTGTGGATGCGGAGATGATTTAGATACTGTAACCACAAGCAATAGCAAAGAATAAGACCTCTTACTAAACTAAAAATTCCCCTCTTGAGGGGTGGCAAATTCGTAGAATTTGACGGGGTGGATTCTTAAAACGAGATTAAGATTCTAATTTATTAGATTTAAAGTCAAACCTTCCACTTTTAACCATAAATTCTATATTTCTTGACAAACTGGGTTAATTACTGTTTTCTTGAATTATTGCACCGCGGGATGGAGTAATGGCAGCTCGTCTGGCTCATAACCAGATAGTCCAGGTTCGAATCCTGGTCCCGCCACCAAAAAAGCTTTTTAGCTTGAAACAAAAATAACTTTTATTACATTTTGGGATTGTAGCTCAGCTGGTTAGAGCGCCGCCCTGTCACGGCGGAGGTCACGGGTTCGAGTCCCGCCAGTCCCGCCATTAAGGCTTTTAACAAAAATTCAATTAAAACTAAAAAATAAACTCAAAATCTTGCTAAAAATTTATTCCCCGAAAGGGGTTTTTATAATAATATTTTTACCTTTGTAAAACTAAAAATTCCCCTATTGAGGTGTGGCAAATTCAGAGAATTTGTCGGGGTGTTTTTCTTAATAAATAACATCAATATATCAAACTTTATGCTTGCAAATAACAAGAAATTAAAACTGGCTAAACTAAAACAAGCAGTCCAAATTGGCCTAGACCAAGCTAGAAATAATCAGTTTAGTAATGTAAGTTTAAAATCAATTTTAGAGAAAATTGTGAAAAAGTCTATAGTATAGATTCTGCAATAACCACGCTTTTAACATTAACAAATTCTTTAATTCCGTGGCTGCCAAGTTCACGCCCAAAACCAGAGTTCTTTACTCCACCAAAGGGCATTTTTATGTTGCTTCTTACCATGGAATTTACGCAAACCATGCCATACTCCAATAATGGGATTAATCGCTTTGCCTTCTCTAAATCCTTAGTCCACAAACTTGCTCCCAAACCTAAGTTAGAATCGTTAGCAATCTCAATAGCCTCGGCTTCATCTTCTACAATAATTATTGGAACAACTGGGCCGAAAACTTCTTCTTTATAAACTGCCATTTCTTTGGTAATATTGGTTAATATAGTTGGTGGATAAAAATATCCAGTCGAATTAGACTCTATAAAATTGGTCCACTCTTTTGTTAAAACTGCATCTTTCCCATGACCGCCAGTAATTATTTTTGCACCTAAACTTAGGCTTTGTTCAACCTGGGCTTGAATTTCCTCCAAACTGCTTGAACTTGCCAGCGGGCCAAAGGTGGTGGCTGGGTTTATAGGATCGCCGAAAACTTGGTTTTCAAAATGAACAACAACTTGTTTGGTGAAATCCTCGACAACACTTTTTTGTATAATAAACCTTTTAGCGGCGTTGCAGCTTTGACCTTGGTTTCTAAGCCTGGCTAAACTTGCTTGCTTGGCAGCTTCTGCAATATCGGCATCCTCCAAAACAATAAACGGGTCATTTCCACCAAGTTCCATAACTGTTTTCTTTATAGCGTTTCCTGCCACAGCCCCAACTTTTCTACCTGCATTTTCGCTGCCAATTAGGGTAATCATGGATACTCGTTTATCCTCAATAATCGGTTGAACTTGCCTGGAAGAAATCAATAGGCTTGTCATTACACCTTTTTCAAAACCAGCCATGTTAAAAATTTCCTGAATGGCCATTGCAACTTGGGGCATGTTGGAAGCGTGTTTTAGTAAAACGGTGTTTCCAGCCATAATAGCTGGAATAATAGGGCGAAGAGCAAGGTAGAACGGGTAATTCCACGGGGCTATATGCAATAATACTCCCATTGGTTCGTATTGAATAAACTGATTTGGGTTTTCATCGATAAATTCATTTTTTAAAAAGTCTTCGGTATTATCGGCGTAATATTCGGCAATTTGGGCACACTTTTCAATATCTCCAACAGCCTGGGAAATTGGCATTCCCATTTCTAAAGAAATTAATTCGGCAAAGCTAGATCTTTTTTCCCTTAAAATTAAAGATAGATTGTACATTAATTTAGCTCTGTGTTCAAAGTTGGTTTTGCTCCATTCTTTAAATTGTTGAAATGCCTTATCAACGGAATCTTCAACCCGATCAGGTGTCCATTCAGGAACTTCAAGTAAAATATTAGTGTTAAAAGGATTCTTTGAGATTAAAGCCATATTATTGAATTTTGAATTGTATTATCTTGTATTTTTCTTTTTCTCGGTTGAAATTAAAGACTTATTGAATTCAGAAACTATTGCGGATAATATTGAAAAGAAAATGATTGCCAGCAAAGTTGGAGTTTCGAAATAAAAACCGAAAAAGTTAAATGCGGGTATGAAATTTGCAAAGGGTAGAATAAGAGGTTCGGTGAAACTATATAGCCAACCAGTTACTGGAAACAAGGATATTCTAAAGAAAATAAGAATAAATCTGGCAGCTAGAAGTGAGTCTAAAATTCCTAGGAAAATTACGAAAAATTGAAAGATGAAGAGCATATAAGATTAACCTATGAAGTTCTTTATATTATAGCAAGTCAAATCGGGCAGGCAAGCCATGCCCCTACGAGGTTATTGACATTTACCGCACAATATCCAAATTTAAAGGTTATGACCATTAACCCTTACATTCGGTTAATCTTACTTGCTTCATTATTTTTCCTTCTGTTTTTGGGTGTAATTAGCTATACAACCTTGCTGGCAAGCAGTAATGTAGATTTAGAACAAACCATGGTTTTGGTGAATAAAACTGCAGCTGAGAGAAATAATTATTACAACGAGGCAAGAAATTCTTTGAATGGGCAAATTCAAGTTAGCAAGAACAATGATTCACTGCAAAATGTTAACCCAGATGATATGATTAAAATTAGAGATATTCAAGCTAGTTCAACTATTTCGCAGAATACGGCAGGTGGAATTACATCCAGATAACCTTGACATCGACCAAAGATTTTAAGAATAGATTTATATGAATACAGATTTAGAAAATTTACCAAACTTAGAAGTTGGCAGCCTGGCTCCTAATTTTTCTTTGTCCAACCAGAATGGGGAAGTAGTGGAATTAGGCGAAGTTTTAAAATCTGGAAAAAGAGTTTTACTAGTTTTCTATCCTAGTGATATGACCCCAGGTTGCACCATGCAATTATGTGGAATTAGGGATATTTATGGTGACTATGAAAAAGCCGGCGTAAAAGTTTTTGGGGTTAGTCATAATGATGCTAAATCTCATAGAAAATTCATTGATATGCACGGCTATCAATTCGACATTTTAGTGGATTCCGACAGGAAAGTTCAAAAAGAATATGGGGCAGTAAAGAAATTTTTTACTAACACAACAACCAAAAGAGGAGTGTTTCTAATTGACACCGATGGTAAAATTCTGTACCGATTCTGGGGGCAGCAGGACAATCAACTAATATTAAATTTAATTGATTCAATAAAATAACAACTTCATTTCAAATTATAAAGCTATATGGCACAAATTAACGTAAACGATCCAAAAAATAATTCTTCAAAACCAAGCGACTGGAAACCAGAAGAAGTACCTCAACTAACTGTAGATGTATATAGATCTGGAGACAGTATTTTTGTAGTTTCAACCGTTGCAGGGGTAAATCCTAAAGATTTAGACATTTCCGTGGAAGGTAATACTTTGTCTGTAAAAGGTATTAGAAGAAGACCATATTCAGATGACGATAATGTTTTGTTGTTGGAAGAATGTTTTTGGGGCGAATTTTACCGCGAACTAACCATAAACGAAAATTTAGATGTGGATAGAATTAAAGCAACTTTGAATCAAGGGGTTCTAATTGTTGAAGTTCCAATTCTAAAATTGTCTTCCCATAGACGAATTGAAGTAGATATGCAATAGTTATTTAACATGCGAATCAATCAATATTTAGCCCATCAATTAGGGGTTTCCAGAAGACAAGGTGATGAATTAGTTAAGAAAGGAAGTGTAAAAGTGGATGGAAGAATTGCCGATTTATTCGATAAAGTTGAAACTAACACCAAAGTAGAACACTACGATGAGAAAGATGGTTGGCAGTCTATTAGTGAAAATGGAAATTTTAAAACAATTTTATTTTACAAACCAATTTTTACTGTTACAACCCGTTCTGACGAGTTTAAAAGAAAAACTATTTATTCATTTTTGAAATCTAGTTATTTTAGTTATAAACCTGCTGGTAGATTAGATTATTTAAGCGAAGGTTTACTAATTTTAAGCCAAGACGGAGAACTAATTAACACCTTAACCCATCCATCTTTTGAAACTGAAAAGCGTTATTTAATTTCGCTTAAAGAGGCTTTAAAACCAAACCAAATTTTAGAAATGGAAAAAGGCATGACGTTAGGCGAAGTGAAGCTAAAGCCAATTACTGTTGTGAAGAAAACATCACTTAAGGAATGGGAATTTTTGAAACCAGAACCAAAACATGTGTGGTATGAATTTGTTCTGAAAGAAGGGAAAAACAACCAAATTAGGCAGATGTGCGAATATTTCGGCCAGAAGGTTTTAAGATTAATTCGTATTCAACACGGCCAGTACAAACTTACAGAAGAACTTTATAAAGAAAAGATAATTAGATTGGAAGATAAAGTGGTTGAAGGGGTAAATAATAAGTCTCCTAAAATTAAGTAAAACCTCACGCAGGGGTAGGGTTTGTTAAAGGCCAAAAATGTTTAATTAGTGTCTGACCTGAACTTAAATTAATAAATTTTAACTAAAAATCCGCTTGGTAATGGTACTTTTGATTCGCAGATTTGAATAATTTCTTCGGCTTCTACAGTTTTATCTGGGAACAGCTTTTGAATCATAACTCTTAGAATAGTTGGGGTAAATCTTGGGGAATGTAAGGTTAGAACAATTTTTCCGCGGTTGGTGATTAATTTTTTAGCGTGATTTAGTAATTTAATTAAATTATCTTCAATTTTAAAAACTTCGCCTTTGGTGCCTCGGCCATAGCTTGGGGCGTCAATCATTATTCCTCCGTACAAAGCTTCTCTTCTTTCTTCTTTTTGAAGGAATTTTACGGCATCTTCTAATATTAGTCTTTGGCCCACTCGGCTGAATTTATTTAAACCCATATTCATTGTGTAAGAATCCATAGCGGCACTGGAAGAATCTACTGCAGTAACTTGAAATCCTTCAGCAATTAAGCCCATGGCGTTAGAACCTGTGTAGGAAAACAAGTTTAAAATTTTCTCGTTTTTATCAAAGAAAGTAACCAGGCTAGGGGCATAAATCCAGTGTTCGGTAAAAATACCTATATTACCGTAATCGTTAGGTTCAACTTGCCATTGAAGCCCGTCTTTGGAAGTTGTAATCCAGGTTTCAGGAACGCCTTGACCAGCTTGCTTTCGCTTTACATCTTGGTTTGGTTTTAAGTTTTTCCAATATCCTTTTTCACCTTCGCCGCGTACAAATACGCTATCGGCTTTTTCCCATTCAGCATCTAAAGTTTTAGGCCACATTGCTTGAGGGCAGGGGCGAATTATTCTATATTCTCCAATTTGTTCCAATTTTTTCTGATCACCGCAGTCGATCAGCCTATATTCAGTCATAAATATAGCTAAATTGCTGAATTGGTTTTTGACAAGCCTGCAATTGAAACTTCTTTCACGATGGCAGACTCACAACTCCAATCCGTAGCGGTGACGACCACGTCGCCAAATGTTCAGGATGACAGCTCCACCCCCTCTTGCCACAACCCCCTCCCAACTAACTAACCGAACAAGTTAAAGTACCAACATAACTCTGAGCTCTAATATATGGTGGAATAGTAAGATTCAAAAGAAGATTCTTATTAAACTTACCAACACCGTAACCAGAAGCAAAAGCAGCTAGATTGAAATCATTACTTTCACCAGTAGAACCAGTATTAGTTAAACTAGTAGTATTCTGTTGTGTAGTATAATCTGTTAAACCATTTTGTGTACTACCATAAACTCCTACAGCCTGTAAGGCAGAAGGGGTAAGATTAAACTTAGAAACAGAACCACTAAACAATGGAATAATAGTATCTGCAAAAGTAACCCCAGTTAAGTTAGAAGACTTACATACCAAACTCCAACCTGCTTCACTTCCCCTTAAATCTTCTACAGTAACACCAGTTAAGGTAGCAGCACTATTCTGTTCAACATCACTTACAGTTAAAGAAGTAAAGTCAGCAGATACAGGACTTGTTAAGATCAAGTTACCAGCAGTTACACATAAAAGAATATCTGTAATAGCAGTATTACCATTAGAACCTGTTCCAGAAGCACCGCTTCCACATAAAGGAGCAGCTCCAACAATAATGTTATTTCCATTAGCATAAGTTACACCACTTCCAGAAGCATTATACTGACTAGCAAAAGTACCTTGAGTATTTCCTACAGGAATAGAATTACAATTTAAAGTAAATCCAGATCCTGTTACAGGACAGTTCACAATACTTCCTCCAGCACCAATTCTTACATTCACCGAACCAGATAGAGTGTTTAAGTTTACAGTTGTGGTTATTGCGCAGTTTACTGTGGTGTTAACTGGGGTTGAAGTTGGGGTACATGACATTGAAGAAATATCAGAGTTTTGGATAGTCACGCCTTGATATTCATAGCCATTGTTTTGATTGTAAAACAAACCGTTAGTATTTGTTACAATTACATCCCTAAACCCTACGGTACTTGCTGGGGTAGTAAATGTAATTTGCCCAGAGTTTACAAATGTTGCTGGAATTTCAACATTTCCAAGTTTAACTGAGATTGCGCTTGTAACATAATGAGTAAAGAATCCATCTTGATCACCAGCTGAAGTGATTGTTTGAGCTCCGATACCAATTGTATTTGCATACTCTCCAGCAATATATAGGCCACCTCCATATTCATAAACGGCGCGAACCTGATTTCCACCTACACCTGATACTGCAAGTTGACCACCAGTCCCCCCAATTGTATTTAAATTGATCAAGCTACCAGATGTATTATATTGAGCAAAGAAGGCGTTAGTTCCGTTTCCAGAAATTGTACTTGAGCCATCTGTTAAAGCATTATCATAACCTCCACCAAGCCAAATATTGTCACTTCCATCAATAAATATATCTCGAGAAGTAGTAAAACCAGTCCCAGCTAAAACGCTTGCCCATTGCCAGGTACCAGAGGTATTTAATTTTGCTAAAAATACTGATTGACCTGTGGCAGAGCCAGTTACATTTATTGAACCAAAAGTTCCACTTCCTCCACCAATATATCCAGAAATATAGATATTTCCACTAGAATCTTTTTCTAAACCATATGGAATATCACTATATCCATTATTTGAACCTGCAGTTCCTCCATTTACTGCCCAAATTTCGTTACCGCTACTATCAAGCTTAAATACAGCTGAATTTGAACTTCCAGTTGCATTTGAAGTTAGGGTTGTGGCCCCAATAGTTGTTGATATATTAAAAGCAAAAGTACCATAAACATTTCCACTACTATCAACAAGAATCCCATTAGCATGCAATAAGTTAGTTGAGCCCACATCTCCGAAATTTTTAACCCACTGAAAAGTACCACTGCTATTAAGTTTTGCAAAAAAAGCGTCGGCATTTGAATTTACATAAGTTGGTGTAAAACTTCCAAAGGTTGGACTAGAACCGACAAATTTTCCGGATACATAAACATTTCCACTACTATCTACATCTATACCTTGACCAGATTGAGTAGGAAAGAGGTCAGAGTCAAAAGTTGCAGAGTTATTTCCGCCAACGCTTACTGCCCAAGTCCAGGCACCTGTAGTCTTGTTAATTTTAGCAATAAATATGTTAAAGCCGCTTCCTCCACTTAAAGTAGTTCCAAAATTAGCTGATCCAGTGTAGTATCCGGTCATTACTAGACTACCATCTGAAGGACTGTTAACCATAGACTGTTTCCTTGTGTAGCCGTCATCGCCAGTGCCTCCAGCTTTGATTGCCCATAAGTAATTTCCATTTGCATCTAATTTTGCTACATAAATATCTTGCCCACCATCACTTGTTAAAGTCTGACCCCCAAGAGTAATTGTTCCAGAAAATTCTCCGGTAATGTATTGTCCAGTAGCATCTACAACCAACCCTCTTGTACCGTCATAACTTGTACTACCAACAGATTGAATAGCTTGATATTGCCCGGTTACAAAGTTTGAACCTGAAATAGTAACTGCTGTTCCTCCAGCAGTAGGTCCAAACGCAGGAGACACATTACTAATTGTTGGGGCACCAATTTGGGCGCTTGTCCAACTAGCATTAAAACCGCTTGCTTCAATTGTGGCATTACTTGAAAATACTACAAGCATTGCACCAGAGTTTGCGGTGACGCTACTAGGTATACTATTGCCAGAAAATGTACCAAGTAAAGTGTCGCTGGTTGATAAACCATCATAAACACTCACAGTATCGTTTCCTGATTCTGTATTAAAAGCAGAGAAGTTTAGAGTCACAGAATCAGCATTTGCAGGAGTTATTGTCCATTTACAATTTGAATTAGCAAAATAATTTATAACACCTGTATCGAAATTACCAGAATTGGCAGTAAGTGTTTGGTTTCCTATACATGCTCTTGGCACAATAGCATCAATTGTAACTATCATTTCAGAAGAGGTTGTTTGTGCTGAAATATAAACATCGTTGATTATAGCTGTAGTGGCACCATTCCAACCTTCGGCTACAATTTGACCCCCACTAAAATTAGAAAATTCACTCATTAACGCAGATCCTCCAGAATTTATAACTGTAAATGTTTGGCCAACAGTATAAGTTCCAAAAAATCTCATACTAAAAGTTCCTAAGTTTAAGTTGGTGTTGCCTCCGTTAATCGAAATTTGCCCACTGGTTCCATTTGAAGCATCTATACCAACATTACCACTAATAAGGTTGTAACTATCAAAAGATACACTATTTCCAGGTCCAACATTTATATTACCACCATTGTGATCAAAGGTGAAGTTTTGTACATTTGTGTTACCATTAAATAAAATTCCACCAATATTGTTGTTTAACTCACCTTGAATTACAGTACTACCTTCAACATTTAAAAAATACCCTGTAACATTTGTAATAACAGAGCTGGTAATAGTCGCATTTTGCAAAGTCTGAATTCCTGTAGTTACTTTGTTAAATTCACCGCTACCTTCAAGACTTCCTGAAAAGACATAAGTATTACTATCTCCTCCAACGCTTAATGAGTATCCACCAAGTACAGTTATTCTACCTGAACCTGTTATTCCATAGCTAGCTGTGTTGGTACTAAGTGCAAAATCATAAGTTCCAGCTGCTATATCTATGGGTCCTGTTACATCAATTGAGTTTCCAGATAATTCGTAAGCGCTTGTACTTAGTGCCTCAATAGTAATGCTACCAAAGGTAATACTTATATCATTGTTTAGAATATAGGTTGTAGCAACATCTGGAAAAGTTATATTATCACCTGTTTCAGGAATTCCAGATCCAGTAGGGCAGGCTGACCAGTTTCCTGTATCGCTAAAATCTCCGCTATTTGCCCCAGACCAAATACAAGTGGCAGCTGATGCTGTTTGTCTGTTATTATTTTGAATTGTAATGGCTATAATAATTCCAATTGCAATAATTAATAATGATAATCCTATAAGTATTAGTCTGTTTTTAAATAATTTATTTACCCAATTTGACTTTCTTACAGGCTTTTGTGCTGATGACATATTTTTTTGTTTTTGTTCAATGTTTTAACCCAGCAATTTAGCTATTTCAAAACAATTTCAGATATTATAATTGTAATCTTTAAATTTGTCTAAAATACAAGGTTCCAAGTAAAATGGGTATAAAAAATGACAATCAAACAGGTCGATGATGATCGTGGTGATCCGCGATCGTCGGTACGATTTTTTTAATCTTTTGGATGGTATTTTTCGTGCAGTTTATCTTTAATTTTCTTCAATTCCTGCCTTGGTAGAACCGAAAGAATTTCCCAAGCAATGTTTAAGGTTTGTTCAATACTTCTGTTTTCTTTGCCTTGATTAAGAAACTTGTCTTCATATAATTTTTTAAATTCAAGATATTTCTGCCCTGTTTCAGAAAGCGAGTCTGCGCCGAGTATTAATGCCAATTCCTCTTGTCTGTTGGCTTCAGCTAAAGATGCAAAAATTTGGTCTGAAACTGCAGAGTGATCTTCTCTAGTTTTTCCTTCACCCTGGCCTTTGTCTTTCAATCTGGAAAGTGATTTTAGAATATTGATAGGTGGGAAAATACCTTTTTGAAGTAAATTTCTGTCTAAAGTAATTTGGCCTTCGGTAATATAACCAGTTAAATCTGGCACTGGGTGGGTTATATCATCGCTGGGCATGGTTAGAATTGGAATCTGGGTTATATCCCCTTGAATATCTTCGACAGTTCCTGCCCTTTCTAAAAGCGTGGCTAGGTCGGTGTATAAATAGCTTGGATAACCGGCCCTTCCAGGAATTTCTTTTTTTGCAGCTGAAATTTCACGAAGGGCGTTGGCGTAATTTGTTAGATCGAACATTAAAGTTAATACCGAATAGTTAAGCTCGTAAGCTAGGTATTCTGATGTAGTTAAGGCTAGGCGAGGGGTTAAAATTCTTTCAACTACAGGATCATTAGCTAGGTTTGCGAAAATTACTGTGTGGCTTAAAGCTCCACTTTTTTCCAAAGAATCTACTAAATATCTATATTGGTCTTGACTTATTCCCATTGTGGCAACAACAACAGCGAAAGGTTTTCCATCTAAAGTTGCAGCTTGTGAAGCAATTTGAGTTAATAATTCTAAATCTGGCATTCCACTTCCTGAAAAGATTGGGATTTTTTGGCCTTTCACAACTGTGTTGGTTAAATCTATCGAGGAAATACCGGTTTGTATAAAATTGCTTGGTTCCGATCTGCGAAACGGATTCATGGCGGCTCCGTAAATATCTTTGTTTTGTAAGGGTAGGGGCAAGTTTATGTCATACCGATTCCCTTCTAATTCCAGTTTCCCATCCAACGGTTTCCCAAGTCCGTTAAAAATTCTGCCAAGGATAGATGGTGATAAGGCTATTTTTTTAGTTTGTCCAGTGAAAGTAGCCACACTTCCTTTTAAGCTTGCGCCTGCTGAAGATTGAAATAATTGTACTACTGCCACATCTTTTTCTAAAGCAATTACTTGTCCATCTAAAACTTTCCCATCAGCAGTTTGAATTTTTACAAGTTCCAAATATGAAATGGAATCAGTTTTATCAATTACTAGTAATGGTCCTTCTAAGGATTTTAAAGAAGCGTAGTGAATCATGATAAGAAAACAACTGCCCATCTTTTTCTAGTCAAGGATGTGGAGGCGAAGACCATTGCCGGCCTCTTCCCTACGCTGCGTAACCCTCCACCTGTTTCTTCTTCCCTACGCTTCTAACCCCCGTCTCCTTCGGAGCCACCCCCTTTACAAGTGGGAATTGCCTCATTTGGCCATGGCGGCTTGGTCGCCGCCTCTACGACGTCCATAGGTTTGATTCACCAAATTCTCCCTTGTAAAGGGAGGTGCCCGAAGGGCGGAGGGTTAGAAGCGTAGGCAAAGGGAGCAACTGCGAAGCAGAAGCAAGGTAGGGCTGGCCTGGCTGAGGATTAAAGTCCTGAACCTCCAATACTAGTTACACCAATAGAACCAGCTTTGAAATCATAGTTACTGTATAGAAGATAATTCTTTGTTTGGTTTAAAGTAGTATTAGTTGTTACTGCTGTTATTTCAAAGTCTACATTCCAGAATAGTTGATCTGCTTTAAGAAGGGCTGTTGTGCATCCTGTAGTACATGTTCCTGCTGGGGTTGCATTTCCTATTTCTAGTGTTTTTGTACTGTGGTCAAAGTTATATTGTAACTTAACAAATACATAGTTTACACTTTACAAATAAATGTTTAGATGACTCGTACCTAACTCACGCTACAAATTAAACTTCCAGTATAAGACTGTGCTTTAATATATGGTGGGATGGCTAAACTTAAACTTAGATTTTTAGTGTATGTACCAAAGCCAGAACCAGAGGAAAATGAGGCTAAATTAAAATTATTAGATTCACCATTATAGCTAGCACTAGAAACTGAGGTTGTATTTTGCAAACTAGAGTAATCGGCTAGTCCGTTTTGAAGGTTACCGTTTCCACTAACAACTTGTAAGCTGGTTGGGATTAAATTTAATTTAGAAGCAGAATTTTTATACACAGGAATAATCCAATTGTTATCTATAGTCCCTGCTAGATTTGTAGATTTACACACCAAGCTCCAACCAGGTTGACTTAACCTTGTATCATCTACAGTTAAATTTTGTAATAAAGCTGAAGAATTTTGCTCGGTTGTACCAGCTTCTACAGAGTTAAAACTGATTGTACTTGGAGAACTAACAACTAGGGTGTTGCTTAATACTACCACGTTACTTCCATTAGTATAACTAGATCCACTACCACTTGCATTATACTGGGCTGGAAAAGTTCCTGCTGTAGCTCCTACTGAAATTGTGTTACATACCAAACTTGTTCCACTTCCTGTAATAGGACAGTTTACTACAGTTCCACTTGCTCCTATTCTTAGATTAACACTTCCAGATAGTGTATTTAGATTTACATTTGTAGTAATAGTACAGTTTACATTGGTATTGATGTTGGTTGGAGTTGGTGTACATGTTGTTGCAGTTATGTTGGCATTGGTGATTGGGGTTGTTACAGTAATTCCTACTTGAGGGTTTGTACCAGAATAAGCTCCATCGTTAATAGAAGTAAAGGTATTTGCTGTAGAAGAAAGTGTTCCAGGTGTCCCATAAGTTCCTGTTGTGGTTGGTGTGGCTTGGTATTCTATGTATCCTGCGGAGCGGGTGCTATCTGTAAGATCAAGATAAGTAAAGTTTCCAATTGCTCCTGCATAAATATTATTACAAGTACTTGCTGCTGTATTTATAGTTGCAGGAGTTCCTACAAAAGTAAAGTTCGTACTTGGGGAAGGAATCTGGCAGGTATAGTATGGCAAGTAGCTTTTACCAAGGTAATCCAAGGTTGAGACCCAATAAGTTGTAGCACCTACATTATTACAGTTTCCATTGGTTGGAATTGCTCTTGGATTTCCTAAAGAATAACCCGGTGCTGATGCACTGCACCAAGCTGCAGGAAAATACCTGTTACCTAGCATGTCGTAGACTGTTGTTCCGAAATAGTTTCCTACATTGTATGGAAGTACATTTGTGCAACTAGGGGTTGGAGGTGTATTACCAGGGCCTGTTAAAGCTACTGTGACATTAATATACGAAGCGCTTTGACAGAAGGTTGCTCCAAAATATCTTTTTCTTCCTACATCTAAAACTCCGCTTGTTGCAGTTGGGGCAGTTCCACCATTAGCTGAGGTTGAAGCACCGTCATAAAGACCAGCTACAGGTGAAATTCCAGTATTGGAAGTTAATGCAGTGAAAGCAGTATTTTTATTAGCGTTAGATAAAGTATCACATACAGTTTCTGTAGAGCTTGGGTTTAAACAATTTTTAAAGGAGTTTGTTACATAGTTAAAGCCTGCTGGTAGAGTATCTTTAATAAAGGCATCTGTAATGGCTGCTGTTCCAGTATTTGTATAACGAAGACGAACTGTAACTGCTGCATCTGGAGTTGTATTAATTGTATCTTGTTCAACACCATTAACTAAGTATTTTTTATCTATAGTAATATTTCCTCCTGTTGTTGCAGTTATGTTGGCATTGGTGATTGGGGTTGTTACCACAACATTGCTTCCATCTGCATATGTAGTACCAGAACCTGAAGCATTATACTGGGCTGGAAAAGTTCCTGCTGTAGCTCCTACTGAAATTGTGTTACATACCAAACTTGTTCCACTTCCTGTAATAGGACAGTTTACTACAGTTCCACTTGCTCCTATTCTTAGATTAA
>JBILXY010000032.1:0-3553 GCA_044378055.1 Bdellovibrionales bacterium
CAGAGGTGTAACAAAAGAAAGGAGAAGTAAATTAATTCACACGTACTTTAATCATAGGAATATTACATAATCCATCACCCCAATTCTTTCTTTAAGTCAGAAAAATTGAGATGGTTTTTGGTTTAAGATGAGGCATATTTTATACCAAAAATACACTTCATTCCTAGGGCTTTTGTCAAAGTTGCAAATGGTTAATTTATTTCTGTTAAATATTTAACTCGTTAGCTTCAGTAGACGTGCTGTATCTATAATTTGTAATATTACCATTAATAATTAGGTTGATAGTCTCTTCAATTACTTCCAGTGGAACTATGAACCATTCTCTAGGTTTTAATTTTCCACCTTTTCCGTCATCTATTAGAACGTTTAAGCAACTATCAGCAAAAAATCTATGTAGTAAATTTTCTAGTTTTTGGGGATTTAGATCGATTGTTTTAAAAGTGGCTACAATTTTCACATCGGCATTTAGATAAGTTGGATCCACTCTAGCATTCTTGATTCTTTCTTCAACTAAAGTGGTTGAATAACCAATTTTATATAGGTTTTGGATACCACTAATTTCAGGGTTTGTGCTTAGGCTTTTTAGAATATAAATGTATCCAGTTTCAACACTTTCAGCTTCAGCACTATACAAATTAGCTTTGGCTGTATTAACAACTTTTTTACCGTCGTTAGAAAGAGCAGTTACCATTGATCTTTTAAGCATTTTTGACTCTGTGCCATTTTCAAATATTATTCTAGTTCTATTATTTCTATAAGATCCCCTATATAATTTTGCTTCTTCTTCAAATTTTTCTAAATACATTATAATACCCTTCATCACATAAAAAACTCCCTCTTCAAGGTTAGATTCGCTAAACTTTACCATTCTAAATTCACCAGACTTTAATTTCTCATGGCATTCTTTAAACAACAATTCAAATTTTACAAAATCTTTGCAAGGTTTTCTTCTAGCTACAAAATCAGTTTCAGCTCTATTTATGTTTGTAATGTGTTGAAGCTTAAAAATATCTAAATTCTCCTCTTTTTCGTTTAATTCATAATTGTTTTCTATGCTTTCAATTTCCTTAATTTCTGGTAACAAGTTATATTGGTCGAACTCTTTTAGAATAATAATCTTGTCAGGGCTAGTTTTAAAACTTTCCAGTCTAGCATTTAGTTTTCGCTGATTTATATCTTTACTTGCAGAACTTGGAGCAAATTTATTTTCTTTAAAAAACTCATTTATTTCTACGAAACTATCTACCAATCTTTGATCTATAGTTTTAGTCTGACTAATTTTTGCAGGCTCTGGTACTAAAATATTATCAAAATCTGAATTATTTAAAATATCATCAATAGAATTAAATTGAGTCATCGGCCTGTTTTTTACGTTTTAAATCGGTTAAAAATATCTTTACTTCAGCAAGTCTTTTTTCTTGAGGATCGATTGAATTAAGATCAGGGGTTTTATCATACCTTTGAACAAATTCTAGTAGCTTTGGGGCTAAAATAATAGCTTCCTCTTCTGTCATTTGAATTTTACCAGCTTCTATTGTATCACGAATTAGTCTTAACACATTAGCAGTTACAGACTTGGATAAGATCTCAAAAGCTTTTTGAAAAGGGTTTATTTTATCAATTAAATCTATACTTATATCATCAATATTCACAAATCTGTTTCCCATAGTAATAAACTGTTTATTGCCTTCAGTCGTAATTTGAGCTGTTTTGATAACTGAATCAGCAACAACATATTGCCTCAATTCTTCAACTTCCTCGGTATTTAAATCTGGGTATTTTTCCATTATTACTCTTGGAATATAAACTTTATTAATTACTTCTGGTTCGGCACCTCCAGGCATAGCTTTAAGCATTACTGGGTCTTGCATAATTCCTGCCTTAAGATCATTAAGATCAGATTCTATAATTCTTTTTACTTTCAAACTTTTCGGATCTTTAAAACCTTTTATTTTAATTAGCCCTTCTTCAGATTTATCGCTATCGTCTAGTTTTTGTTTAAATCTAAAGTTTGGAGCTAATACTTGTTCCATTAAAAGTGACGCAGTGATGGCTTTAAGCATGTTATTTACAGATAGTTTAACTTCCATATCCTCAGCATCGGGCTGGGCGATAAGATTAGTAAATTGAGCATGAATTTTATTGCTACTATCACGCGTTGCTCTGCCAATAATTTGAATAATTTCAGTAAGTGATCCACGATAACCTACTGTAAGAGCATGCTCGCAATAGGGCCAATCAAAACCTTCTTTTGCCATACCAAGAGCAATTATTAAATCAATATCGTCTGGTGAATTTATATTTCTAAGATAATTTACAATTTTATCGCGTTTCCTCGGTTCGTCTTCTACAAGATCAGCAACCTTAATTATTTTACCGTCAGTGTGTCTTTTGATAAAATGAACTTGTGTTTCTGGGTCAGTACTTACACGGTTTCCAATAGAATCTAATATAAAATCTACCTCGTCTTCTTTTTGCTTGGTTGATTCACCACTATTTACGCTTGGAATATGCAAAATTGTCTTTTTATCTGTATCTAAAATGTCTCCAATAGCAGAAATCCATTTGCCTTGGTAAAAATGGTAACCAATTCCTAAAGATTTAAGATGTTCATAGCCATTTAGTTGATCGTAATAATTATAGGTTACTTTATCAAATTTCACCTCATCTTCTGGAAGCAGTACAGGCACACTATCACCACGAAAATACGAACCTGTCATAGCTAAAATATGCACATTACTGCTTGATATAAGCTGTTTTATAAGTGATCCAAGCTTGTTGTTATCGTCTGCAGAAACATGGTGAAATTCATCTATGGCTAGCAAACAACGATCAAACTTGAAGTTATCAATATTTTCAAAGGCGTACCGTAAAGTGTGATGAGTACAAATCAAAATCTTTTCGTCACTATCTAGAAAATTGGTAAAAGCTTCAACTTTGCTTTTATCGCCTCCAGGGGTACAAAGATTATATTTGTCGCTTGGGTTCCAGTCTGCAAAAAATCCTGTCTCTGAAAGTTTAGCCGGTGCAAAAGAACCGCCAATAGATCTTTCTGGCACGCAGACAATAACTTTTTTGATTCCTTGATTGATTAGTTTGTCTAAGGCAATATACATTAAAGCCCTAGATTTTCCTGAAGCGGGAGGAGCTTTTAAAATTAGATATTGCGACGCTCTTCTTTCAAATGCTTTTTGCTGCATTTCCCTCATGCCCATGTTGTCTATCTGGGTACTTTGTCCGGTTTGGCGGTATTCTACTTCTACAATGTTTGGCATAAGTTTTTTTGATATTTTGTTGATGATGACTAATATATTTGCCAGTAGTCAAGAAATTCTTTACATCTGAATTTGATAATTTGAGGTTTTGGCATAAACTTAAGATCTAATATTTATTATCGCTAAATAATCTTATATTTTTAGTGAATTTAACAACACCTGATGAGAATTTAGATCTTGCTCAAATTTTTCTTTTAAGAATTTTAAATTTATATTATCTTCATTGTTTTTAGTTGTAATATCATCAAAAGCATAAGAATTTCAAAATAATAAGTAAT
>JBILXY010000022.1:0-13165 GCA_044378055.1 Bdellovibrionales bacterium
CTTCTAAAAGATGAGCAGTATAAGGGTTTATAAAAACAAAGTAAATATTTGCCCAACGACTTATTGTATAAAACTCTTTATCATGATGAGCCAAAAATTTGTTTCTAAAAGTGTCCAGAGAAATATCCTGCCCGTCTTTTTTCATAACTATAAGACCTCCATTCTCAGCAGTTTTTGTAATTTTATTTTCAATGTGTACAAACAGTTTCAGCAACTCGTCTCTTTTGCATTGTAGAGCTTCATATTTGTTTACTGGTAAATTTGCGGTTTTTAAGTTTTGTATTCTAAGTATTTTAATCTGTTCATCGGTTTTTGAATTATTTATCTTGTTAATTAAATATATAAGTGATTTTTCATCATAAATACTTTTTGTATTTTCGTCAGTTAAATAAAAATTTTCGGCATTTTTCATCAATTGGTTTTTATCAAAAGGATCTAATTTTGGATCTAATAGGGGATTGTGAATTTCTCTGAAAATACTTCCCTTACTACTAAATAAATTGGTTAATGTAAGCACAATTTCAGTTTGAAACGAAAACACAACCCTACCTAAGAACAAACCATAATTTTTTTCTATAAATTGTTGATTTGTGGACTCTTGGATTATTTGTTGAATATTTTTACCCATTTTAAAAATGGTTTTGGCGTGTAAAATATTATCTTGCAAAGCCTCAAGTATTTCTTTATAATTCACATCTTTATCTTTCATAATTTTAATTAACTTTCCCCTCCAACCATCCCCAAATACATCTCAAAAAGCACCTCCAACCTCTCCCCATCACTTTCAAAAGGCTTTCTTCTATTCAAATGCCTCATGTAAATGGTATCAATGGCGGTGTCCAAATCGGCGTGGGCTTGGCGGAGGTTTTCGGGCATTTTCTTGGGGTCGTATAGTTGGGCTAAAGTAAGTTCCGGATATTCTTCACGGGTAAAAATTACTCTATCAACACATTGTTCTAGGGCTTGCTTGTAGCTTTCAGTAAGTGGTGGAAATGGAAAAGTGTTGTAGATTAGCGAGGATGAATACCGAAGATCAGTCTTGAGTTTACCACCCACGGCTCGCACCCAAACCATATGCATCTTACTAGAAATTACTCCAAAAATCCACGGTTCAGGATCATATATTGCCATTGCAGAATCAGAAATAATTGTATCTTTGGTTAAAATACCAATTGGTAAATATTCTCTATTTTCTGAAGACACTCTTGGGATTATAATTGAATTGGTTTCTTGATGTGGAAAGAAATAAAACCTATTTGGAGTTTTTGCAAGCTCTCTTGTGCTTTTCTCGGTACTTTTAGCTCGAATTTGCTGAATATTACTCAGCCGTTTTTGAATCTCAGGATTATTTTCAATTTCTCTTAATTCTTCGTCTTTAATGTAAAAACAATATCTATCTTGGCCTCTTAATAATTCTTGAGAACCGATAAATTTTCTTATAAATTTTTTCAATTCTGGGTGCTGAAATTCAATATTTTCTTTTTCAACTTTATCTAAAATTAAGTTCCCTCCGTCATTTGCCATATTCCCAAAGAACATAGGGGGAAAATTCGGACTAATTGGAACTGAATTACGTGTGATATACACCGTTTCGCCATTTGTTAGATAAGGATTGATTTTAGCTACTAAATGTCTGTTTTGTCCGTCATCGTCATTGAAAATATATTTTTTATCTTGGCTTTTGTTGGCTATTCCTACAATTATTACTGTTACCCCAGCATTATTTCTAGCACTGTTTTTCCATTTAAAAGATTGATAAGCAAAACAAATTTCAAGCTCATTTCCCAGTACTCTTGGCCATAGCAGGGCTACTTGTTCGCCTTGGCAAATAGAGTTTGTGGATACTAAAGCCATTTTAGCATTTGGGTGATTTCGAATAAAGTCGGCTCCTAGTTTGTACCACAACGAGACATAGTCCAGACTCTTATAATCTTTGGTAAAAGCTATTTCTAGGTCATTTTTTTGTTCCACTGTTTGATTTCGTGAGCCTGTAAAAGGTGGGTTTCCAATTATATAAATCTCATCATCTGGGTTTTTGGGGCAAACACTTTCCCAGTTTATTTGGGCGGCGTTGGCAAAGACTATATTTCCACTGTCTTTAAGCGGCAGGGTTGGGCTAGTATTTCCAAACTCTTTAAAAAACTCTACATTCATTTGGTGCTGGGCCAGCCACAAACTAAGCTTTCCTATTTCAGCCGAAAAATGGTTGATCTCGATACCGTAAAAATTAGATAGGTGTATCCCAGAAAAATGCAGTTCTCCCATTTCTTTTATAATAGCCATTTCCAACCGTCTAATTTCTTTGTAAGTGATGATCAAAAAGTTGGCAGAACCAACAGCAGGGTCAAAAAACTTGATTTTGGAAAGTCGTGTTAGGAGTTGATTAAGTTCAACTTGATTTTTTTTCTGACGCTTTTTTATTTCGATTTCATTTCCAAACAAATCAGTTTTTGTTGTGATTATAGTTTTGAATTCCTCATAAAGTTCATCCAAAAACAATGGCTTAATTACTTTTAAAATATTTGGAACAGAGGTAAAATGTTCGGTGTTATCGTTTTTGTCATCATTTCGCAGCACCGCCTGTACCATGGAGCCAAAAATATCAGGGTTAATTTGTGACCAATCTAGTTCACTATTTTGAATTAAATAATCTCTAGATTTGGTGGTAAATTTAGGAATTTTAGTATTTTCCTGAAACAATCCACCGTTTACATACGGGAAAACCTTTAAATAATCTGGTAAATTTGGCCTGTTAGCCACTTTGATATTTAAAACTTCAAACAATCTTTCAAAAAAATTACTTAAATCACTGCCATCCTTTTGAGTATAGCTTAAAGCTGTTGAAAAAGTACCTTTCGCGAAAATATTTGTATCTTCGGCAAAAAGACAAAATAATATTCTAGCCAAAAATTTATTTAAAGCTTGTATGTCTTGTTCATTTGAAAAATCATTGTAAACCTTTATTTCAGTGTAAAACTTACTCATTCGCTCGCTGGCTTTTCTATCTGCAAGGTTTTCAAAGACTAGGCTATTTTTTTCAATCCCAATCAGCGGGCTAAAAATTTCAAATTGAGTGGGTAAATCTGTTATTTCAAATACTTTTTGTTCACCAGTAAGTGTATCACAAACCGCCATTGAAGTTTGATTTAACGAAACAACTAGGCGAACTTTTCCTTTTATTTCTGGCAAAACTTTCAAATCTTCCAAGGTTAATTTTAGATCTTGGCTTTCAGATATTTTAAAATAAATTCTCTTTTTGATTAAAATGTAATCTGTAGGTGAATTTTCTTGGGCAATTCGTAGCCTGTGGATGGTATTTTTGGGAAAATCAAAACACGATAAAAATTGGTATATAAACTCGGTATCTATAGTTTTACCTGTTAAATTTTGTATATTTTGTTCAAGCTGGTTTATAGTCATCTTTTGAAAGGTTCTAATATTTTTAAACTTTTAAATTCTCCTTCTCTTTAAAGTTGATTTTATCCATATTTAGAGCAAGCTAAATTTATTACCCTAAACTACACCCACCCGCCAACTTTTGGCAAGAAGGGGTTGATTGTTTATTAAATGTGTGCTATAAATCTAAATAGTTCATTTTGGGTAAAATTAAATTCAGGGGAAGAATTATGAAGAATGCAGTTGTGGAAAATTTGTTGCAAGCGTTTTTCAAAGCCAATCCGAGCTTTGATACTAGAAGCAAAAGAGAATATGCCAAGCATTTTTTTGAACTATACGGTGAAGTTACTTTGAAGCAGCTTAAAGCTCAGCTTCAAGTGACACCACCCCAAGAAACAGACACTCCACTTGAGGTCATCGAATTAAGTCGTCTGTTGATTGAATTTTTGATCACAGAGGCAGAAAGTGTAGAAGATTAACATAAGAAATGCCTTCAAATTGTGAGGGCATTTTACTTTGCCTAAAATTGTTAATAAGGAAGTTGACCCACCCCTACCCTTGCCAAACAATTAAAATTTCTGTTATAAATTACAACGGCGTATTTATTCAACAAAACCCAAAGGAGACCAAATGGCTGTAGCAAATTGTGTTAATCTGGAAGCATTAGCGAAAAGAATTGCTAACAATGAAAACAATCCAGATTATACTTATGTATTTAATATTTTATCACCCCTTGCTGATCTTAGTGAGGCTCAACTCAGAGAAGTTGCCGATGGAAATAAACACTGGCAAAAAATTTGTGCTCAAGGTCTAATTAATGCAAAGTTTCGCCAATAAGCCAAAAAAACCGCGACATTATTACATGTACGCGGCTTTATTTTATATTTATTTTAAAAAAATGAGGTAAAAAATCCAGTCACAAATGCAACTGGAAAAGTATGTCTTTGGATAATTCCTTGGTTTAGAAATTTCGATATTTATTCTGATTTACCTTTACAAGGGTTGCAAGAGCTTTATTTTCAGAAAGTTTTTCTAAATCGGCTGGAGCATAGTCGTGCAAAACAAGTTCAATACTTGTTATGGAATACATTTGGCCAGGTTGAAGAAACATTGCGGTTATTGTTTCAGCTTTTACCTGTCCTTCTTTTAAAGGAAGTACAATAGTGAAAAATAGTGAAAACCAAGCTTCTTCAGACCTATTCTATGTAGATATTTAATATCCACTGAATAACCATATTTCACAGGTTCTTTAACTGCCTCAATCCTTATTTTGCCCTCACCAAATATTTTAGTTAGGTCATCTTTGATCTTCTGTAGCAGTGTTGAAGTTTTATCTGTAAACTTCACTTGGGTAGCTTGTACCATCTTTAAATCATCTCCAAAACTATACCTGATTTTAGGAATTCGTATTTTTATGGTTTAGTCAAATGTTTGCTATGTTTAACATTATTTTGTGGTAACTAATCTTTGGTTTTGTTATCTTGACTTTTCCATATTTATTTGAAACATTTAGATGTTCTAGAATAGTTTTTTTAACGAAAAAAATGAGTATGTGGAAACTAATACTCCTTGCTGGATTAACAATGTTGCCAATTATTGCAACAAAAGTTCACGAGGAAAAGTTAATTGAGTACTTTTCAAACAATATTACAAGTACAAAGCTTGTTTTTCCAACAACTATAAAAATTAAGAATGGGCTTAAAGAGGAGAATTTAGATATAACAATATCTTTTCCCTACATTACCTTTCTTCTATTTACCTTAATTGTTGGTGGTGCATCAATGATTTTAATAAGTAAATTTTTGTTGCCAGCGGTATTTCCAAGTGATCCAGATTAGAAAATAATTTGTAATTATAAAAAGTGTTTAGCAATTTGGCTGGCACTTTTTTATTGTTTAAAAAGGTAACTTCTCTGCTATAATTAAACCCCCTAAGGGGTAGTTAGAAATTGTGTAGCCTTAAATACTAAATCTACTTCTTAGGTGTGGCGGTTGTTCCTGCTGGTGTGGTGTTGGTAGTGTTGGCAGGAGGTTGAATTATTGGGGCGATGTTAATAATTTGATTATTTTGTTCGCGGTAAATAATAGCACGGTTTGGATAAACAATTAAATAGTCGTCTTTTTCGGCATTTTTATAAAATTCTGGCTGAGAGGCCTTCAATTTTTCAACATCGGTAATTGTGGCTACTGCTGGTTGTTTGTCGGTGTCGTCTATCTTAATTATTTTTCCTAATTTTCCAACTATTTCTTGAACTTGTTGAAGTTGAACTTCGGCATTTTTATTAGGATCTTTCAAAGTTGCGTTTTCTTTAGCAATTCTGTCGTATTCTTGTTTGAATGTGTAGCCATAATAGCCTAAAACACCAAGTGCGGCAATTATTAAGATAACTAAACCAACATTAACAATTAATTTATTAAGTTTTTTAGATTTTGTAGAAGGATGTGTCTGTTCCATAAGCTATTCTTTGGTAGAAACTTTTTGGAAATTTGGCAAGTTTGGCAACTACTTAGCCACTTCTAACTTTTGTAATCTTGTTTCAATATCCTCCAGTTTGGTCTTCAATTTAATATTTTCAGCCTCTAAACTATTGATCTGGGCATCCTGTTTTTTGTTTACAATTTCAATAGCGGCGATGCTATCTTTTATTTCTTTAATATCTGCCAAGAACGAGGCTTTAAGGCTTTCAAGATCGAAGTTTAAGCCGGTAGAATTATTGTTGTTTAGGGTGTCGGTGGAGGTAGAATTTTGTGAGTTGGATTTCAATGTTTCAATTTCTTTCTGCTGTTCTTGAATAGATTTTACAAGAATTGGTGTAATATCTTGAAGTGAGATAAACGAATTGTTATTGATATCTTGACTGATTAAACCGCTAGCCGAGTTAATTAAACTGAAGTTGTAAACTGTCTGCCCGTCTTGAATATCTTTTACTACCGATAGATTCTTAATTAAATCTAAACCATTTTCAAGTTTTGTTCCGCCAGAGATTAATTTAAGCGAATTATCTTCAGCTACAGCTTCAGTATTTAAGCTTTCAGTTGGGATTGTAGATAGTTTATCTAAGTTTGCAAGTTTATCATTTACGCTGGTTAAACCGGTTTGTAATTCCTTAATTTGATCTTGCTGGGTTTTAAAGCCAAGCATAATTTCGTCAACAATTTTTTGATCGAAGCCTGAGTAAGTTGTATCTGGGGTTTTAGTTAAGCCAAGGTCGGCTAATTCTTTTTCGTCTAAAATTTCCTGAGTATTTAGATTATTCAAACTTAAGCTAGAGCTTGTAAAAATTGAGGAAATATCGAAGTTCACTGGGGCCTGCCAGAAACCTGGTTCAACAAATACTACAACTTCACCTTGATCGTTCAAGTTTTCTGGAGCAAAGCCGGTTAAAGCCTTACCAACAACCCTACCCGATTTTGTGGCAAGCATACCAATACCTTCAATATCTGAAGTGGTAATTTGATCACCAGGTTTAATTACACCATTTTTAGCAGTAACTTTTAATGGCACACGACCGGTTAAAGCAACAGGAACTAGGAAACCTTGTCCATCACTTTCACCTAAAACTTGGCCTGGTTTTGTGGAAACAATACCTAAGGAATCGGTGGCGTATTCAGAGTTAGATTTTTTAACTTGGGAAACGCCTGTTCCGGTTAAGGAAACAATTTCACCTGCTTTAATTGAAGGATCAGAAGTATAGTAAATTTCGGCTAAATCTGCACCTTGCACTCTTTGGGCTTTCATTGAGCTTCCTGCAAGAACAGTTAAGCTTCCTGAAGTATTTGCAGCCCATTGCAGTTGAACATTTCCTGCTGAAGTTGTGGTAATCCAACCTTCAATTCTTACATTGAAAGGTACATTCAAATCACCTGAAATTGTGTTGTTTACTAAGGCAGTTGGAACATTATCACAATCGGTTGTTGTAACCTGTGGGAATGCTGCGCCTGCTGGTTCTTCCCCTGATTGAGTTACTGAACATGTCCAGCCTGCTGCCCCAAGAATTGCTGCTTTCCAGTCTGGGGTGGCACTGTTAATGTTGGTAACTAACAAATCGAAGCTATAAACCCAAGTTTCACCTGAAGCTACTGGGAAAAACAATTGCGTATCACTGGTTAATGTTGTTCCAGATGGAATATTTTGGTTACTACTTTTTACTCTTGCAAAATTACGCTCTCCAATTCCATCACCTACCAATTTCCAAGCAGTTCCGTTCCAAATAATTTGTCTGCTTTGCCCAGCTTCAAGCCTTGTAGATAAAATGTTGAAACCAACGCTACCAACATTGTTGATATATATAATACGACCAGAAGTAACATCTGTAGGGTTTGGCAGGGTAATTGTTTGTGAAGCTGTAGTTTGGTTAATATTAAAGGTTGTTTCAATATCTACAGTTGTGGCGGCAGATCCAATATCTCCACCAGATGCTAAGTTTGAAATAGCCAAAGCAGAATTTAGTGTAGAACCAGTATTTACCAAATTAGTTACTGTTGTAATATCAGCAGAGGTATCACCTAAGGTTGTATTGGCATTAACATTAAGATCATCATTCAAAGTTTTATCACCTGCAAAAGTTTGGGTTCCGGTAGAAACTAAACCTGGGTTTGAAGCATCTGCTGTTTGAAGTACAATGTTATTTCCTGAAATTACAGCACCATTAGCAGACTTGGTTTGGGAATCTATTGTTCCAATTGCTGTTGTTCCACTATCTGCGCTACATGACCAAACTGCAGTTCCTGAAACCCATTTTAGAATTTGTGAATCGGAACATCCACCAAGTAAACGAATACCAGTTGCAGTACTTTCAATACCAGAATTGGATGAAGTTGTGGCGGTTGTTGAAGTTGTTGTAGCATCAACAGTTACATCATCGGCATTAATTGTTATACCATTTCCTGCTCCAATATTTAAAGTTGCTGTTCCGCCCAAAGCCACGGCACCACCAGTTATTAAACCATTTCCAGCAGTAATAGTTATTCCAGAGTTTACTAAATCGGCATTGGCCACCGAGCCATCCACAATAGTTCCAGAGTTTACCGCGTTAGAAGCTAGATCTGTTAACAAAATTGTTCCATCTAAAATGTTTGTGGAAGTAACACCGCCAGTGGAAATATCACCAGTTAATATAGTTCCATCTAAAAGCATGGCTGAAGTAATACCACCAGTTGCAACCCCCAAAGTGTAAGGGTTACCACCAGTTCCAGTACCGGAGCGGGTTAATCCGCCAGCAGCTGTTGCGTTCAAAACTTCGTTTCCAATAACTCCGTCTGTTTCTGTGGTTAAATAGGCAACATTTGAACCAGATATTACTCTTCCTTGAGCATCTGTGGTTACATTGTTGTATGTTCCGGCTGTACCTACATTGGTTAAACTGAATGCATCAGATCCAAATTGAAGGCCAGTTCCTGCTGTTGGGAAAGATCTTTTTGAAAGAACTCCATTGGCATCGGTTGTTACAATTAGGGAATCGCTGGCTGTATTTAGTGTTCGAATTCTGGCTGTACCATTTACATCTAAAGTTTCTGTTGGGGTGTCGGTGCCAACTCCAAATTTGCCTGTATCATCAAAAACACCACGAAGAACAGGAGCCGAAACACCACCTGTAGTATAGAATTTTATTTCTGAAGTAAGACCTAATGCAGCAATACTTAAAGAGGTATCACTGGAATATAAATAGGCTTCGTTGGCATCTGTAAATGGCGCAGTAGCACCCGCTTCGCCGTTAATACCAAGGTTAACATAGAAAGAGTCTTCTGTACCATTATTAGCGGTAGCAACAATATCAGTTGAAGCAGACGAACCAGAACTTAAGTTTTGAATATTAAACTGGAAATAACTATCTGTATTTCCTCTAATATCTAAGCCTGTCACCTTATCGTTATCTGCATTAACAATTAGCGGAGCATCCCTTGGATTATCTACTGTGTTAACCATTATGTTACCAGTTGCTGCGTCTATTCTGAAGGCTTCATTACTATCGGTTTTGAATACTAAATCGGTTAAATCGGTAGTACCTATAAAGTTTGCACCTGCGGTAGTTCCAGCATTTCCGTTTAATGACCAAGAAGTTGCTGAACCGTCAGTATCACAGTTCCAACCAGCAGTTAAAGCCCCAATTCCATCTGGATCGGTTACATAATATTTAAGAATTTGACCTGAAGCTGAACAATTAGCTAAATCTGAACCGATAATCGAGCCGTCTAGAATTTTTGAGGAATTTACTGAATCACTGTTTAAATCGATTAAACTAACCGCACCATCAAGAATTTTTGTGGAATCTACGGCGTTTGTTGCAATTTTAACAGTTGTTACACCGTTATTGGCTATTCCCAATGTGAAAGGATCTAAGGCAGTTCCTGTTCCTGAACGAACTAGACCTTGGGAGGCTGTAGCGTCTAGGATTTCATTTCCTACTATTCCGTCTGTTTCACTGGTTAGGTAGCTTATGTTTGATCCAGATACTACTCTTCCTTGAGCATCTGTGGTTACATTGTTGTATGTTCCTGCTGTTCCTGTGTTGGTTAGAGAGTAAGAGATTTGAGATCCTGATCTGGTGGCTGTGGTTCCTGTTCCATTTACAAAGTCTATTGTTCCTCCTGCTGAAAGGTTTTGTGCTGCTCCTCCGTTAGCAGAGATGTTTAGGTTTGTTGTATCTATGTCTGCAGTACAGATGAAGGCTGTTCCTGTCCATTGTAGTTTAGAAGATCCTGAACAAGTTGGAGAGTTAATAGAGAAGGTAGATGAAGTTAGAGTTATTCCATTACCTGCTGTGTAGGTGTTGTTACTGTCTGTGGAACATGTCCAAGATACTCCATTGTATTTTAATATTTCTCCTGCGTTAGTACATGCTGTTAGTTTAGATAAACCTACTGCTCCATCGGCGATGTCTGCTGTTGCTATTGAACCATCTACTATCTTAGAAGAGTTTACAGAGTTAGAACCTAGATCAATTAGGGCTACTGCTCCGTCTAGGATTATGGTTGAATCTACTGAACCTGTGGCTAGATCTGCTGTTGCTATGCTTCCATCTACTATCTTAGATGAGTTAATGGAGTTTGAGGCTAAGTCTGAAAGTCCTACTGTTCCATCTAATATCTTATCTGAGGTTATTATGTCTGCACCTAAGTCTATGTTAGCGATAGAACCATTTACTATTTTAGATGAGTCTATACTGTTTGTGGCTATCATTCCACTATTTACTCCTCCTGTGGCTATTCCCAATGTGAAAGGATCTAAGGCAGTTCCTGTTCCTGAACGAACTAGACCTTGGGAGGCTGTAGCGTCTAGGATTTCATTTCCTACTATTCCGTCTGTTTCACTGGTTAGGTAGCTTATGTTTGATCCAGATACTACTCTTCCTTGAGCATCTGTGGTTACATTGTTGTATGTTCCTGCTGTTCCTGTGTTGGTTAGAGAGTAAGAGATTTGAGATCCTGATCTGGTGGCTGTGGTTCCTGTTCCATTTACAAAGTCTATTGTTCCTCCTGCTGAAAGGTTTTGTGCTGCTCCTCCGTTAGCAGAGATGTTTAGGTTTGTTGTATCTATGTCTGCAGTACAGATGAAGGCTGTTCCTGTCCATTGTAGTTTAGAAGATCCTGAACAAGTTGGAGAGTTAATAGAGAAGGTAGATGAAGTTAGAGTTATTCCATTACCTGCTGTGTAGGTGTTGTTACTGTCTGTGGAACATGTCCAGGTGCTTGAACCGGTAGAGTATTTAAGAATTTCGTTATTGGCACAAGCTTTAATATCCACAGCGTAAGGTGAAATTGCAGTTCCTGCCCCAGTTCTTACAAGACCACTTGTAGCACCAACATTGGTAATTTCGTTTCCAATAACACCATCAACCTCGCTGGTTATTCCTACTAAATCGGCGTCACAGTTCCAACCGGTTGTAAGTGGCCCTGCTCCGTCTGGATCGGTAACATAGTATTTAAGAATCTGTCCTGCAGAAGCACAGTTGGTTAATTTAATTCTGGAAACAGCTTGATCGGCGATATCGCCTGCAATAATAGATAAATCTTGGATTTTACTTGAATTTACTGCAGCAAAAGCTAAATCGGCATTATCTACAGAACCATCAACAATTTTGGAAGAATCAACCGAGTTACCAGCTAAATCTGCTAAAGCAACCGAGCCATCAACAATTTTAGTTGAATTAACTGAATCGGTAGCCAGCATGCTTAAAGTTACCCCGCCTGTGGTTATTCCAAGAGTGTAAGGCGAAACCCCAGTTCCAGCCCCAGACCTAGTTAGTCCGCCTGATACAGTTGCTTCGGTTACTTCGTTTCCAATTACACCGTCGGTTTCAGTACCTACACCGTTGTCTGTTCCACATTCCCAAGCAGAAGTTCCAGAATTATATTTCAAAATTTCACCTGTAGCACAAGCTTTCAAATCTACTATGAATGGATTAACATTCGATCCTGTTCCTGTTCTAACAAGCCCAGTGGAAGCCCCTACATTGGTTATTTCATTTCCAATTACACCGTCGTTTTCTGAACCTACTCCACTATCTGCTCCACAATCCCAAGTATTTCCAGAGGTGTTATACTTCAAAATTTCATTGTTAGCACAAGCTTTAATATCTACACTAAAAGGGCTAATTGATGTACCAGCACCAGATCTTTCAAGCCCAGTGGAAGCGCCAACTTCTAATATTTCATTTCCAATAACTCCGTCTGTTTCAGTATATACTGAAGATACATCACCCCAAATTGGTGTCAATAAATCACCTTGGGATATTAATACTTGATTACTAGCACCAGCTAAACCACCTGGTTTTAAGGCCCCTTGAAAACTTACATCTCCGCTTTGCTCTATAACCAGTTTAGTAGCATCTGAAGTACCCAATTGAACACTATTTGCAACAGAATTAAAAAGATCCGAACCAATTGTATAGGTATTGTTAGTTGTACCAATACTATTATTATTTCCAATAATTACCCCACCTACTGCATCAGATATAAAGTTAGTATTTCCTAAAACGGACAAATTACTTGAAGTAAAAATAAAGTTTCCTACCCCAAAAATGTTGGTTTCAGACCCGTCTGTATAGTTTGAAGAACCATAAATGAATGAATTTGCACCATCAATAGCGTTGTCTTTACCAATAGAATAAGAATTGTCTGTTGAAATTGTGCTTCCATCCCCCAAAATATACGAAGAAATTCCATCCACAGTAGAACTTTGCCCAATTACTACCGAGTTATTTCCATTAGCCACAGCACCATCACCGATTGCCACAGCATGTAAACCAGCAGCAGTTGGAGATGCAATTGGAGTATCGGTACTTTCTGCAAAATATTTTAAAGTTGGAATACAGCTAAAAGCTAAACCATCCCAGAACAACTTTTCACCATCTAAACAAGTTGGGGCGTTAATTGAAAAAACATCGCCTGTTAATGTAAGCCCATCACCTGCAGAATAAGTGTTGTTAACATCAGTACTACAATCCCAATTTGTGCCATCAAATTTCAAAATATCCCCCACTGCAACACAATCAGCTAATTTATTAAAGGTAATTGCTCCATTAACTAAATCTGCAGTATCTACAGAACCATCCACAATCTTACTGGAATCTACAGAGTTAGAACCAAGATCAATTAAAGATATTGCTCCATCTAATATTGCTGTAGAATCTATTGCTCCTACGGCTAAGTCAGCTGCAGTAATAGAGTCATCTACTATCTTAGATGAGTTAATGGAGTTTGAGGCTAAGTCTGAAAGTCCTACTGTTCCATCTAATATCTTATCTGAGGTTATTATGTCTGCACCTAAG
>JBILXY010000020.1:0-16686 GCA_044378055.1 Bdellovibrionales bacterium
AAAGAAAGGAGAAGTAAATTAATTCACACGTACTTTAATCATAGGAATATTACATAATCCATCACCCCAATTCTTTCTTTAAGTCGGAAAAGTTGAAAAAGGAACAGCAAATCCAAAGAGCTAAAACACCAGCCGGTGTAAATAATGGCTTATAATTAATAGTCTGTAAGGAGCTACAATTGGTTAGCTCTTTTTCTTTGGGCTAAATTTTAGTAGAGCGGGAATTTGTAATTACACCGATATGACCGTCCGAGACGGTCGCTACAAATTTTTCTCTTTTAAGAAGGGGCTACCATGGAGACAGGGTGTTGCCGCTATTTTGACAATTGCTTAAACAAAAGCAAGCTTCAAGTTAGGCTAGCTGGACGGTAGCGCCGAGCAATTGGTGAGGAAAGTCGGGACACCGTTTTTGGTTTACCAAATTCATGGATGGCAGGCTAGTAATCTGCCGGGGGTAACCCTAGGGAGTAGTTTAACTACTGAAAAGTGCAACAGAAAATATACCGCCTGTAAGTAATTATAGGTAAGGGTCAAATCGTAAGGTAAGAGCTTACGCATCAAGTCTGGGCAACCAGCGATGTGGCAAACCCCGTCTGGTGCAAGGTCAAGAATGGTCGACTGCGTTAGACAAATTACCGTCTCCTAGGTTTTCCTAGCTAGACAGAATCCCGCTTACAGGCTAGCCTTTAAAAAATTTTACATGTCTTCATCTAAAAATCCTAAACCCTCTAAAAATTCAAATAAGCAGGAAGCGTCAAAGAATAAATTTGCAATTCCTAAGTTTCAATTTTCCTTTAATTTAACTGAAAGGCAGAAACAATTTACTGTTATTATTGTAAGTATTATTTTAGCAGGTGGAATTACCTTTGGTGCAGCCTATTTTACTAACCCAAGTTTCAGAGATGCTATAATGGGGAAAAAGCAAGATACTGTTACCCAAATTAATGGTGCTGAATTAACCCAAAGTTTGAATAATTTAGGACAAAGTTTAAGCAAATTTAATGTTGATGAAATTCTTTACGAAAATATTACCCTTGAAAACTTGCCAGTTTACCCACTTGCCTGGGTGGAAAGATATTTTACACTTTCAGAACGACAGAATGCTTTAATTTCAGGCCCGGCCGCCGACCCAGATAAAGATGGATTATCTAACAAACAAGAATTTTTATTCGGTTCAAGCCCAAGGCTTGCTGATACTTTATGTTTAGGAAAAACTGGGACTCCAATTTGTAAAGGTAAAAATGATGGTGAAAATGTAGCAGCATTAATTTCTCCTTTAACTGGTGGTACAATCAGTGCTTCAAGGGTTTTTAGGGTAAGTAAACAAAATTCTAAGCTTATTGAAAACTTACAGAATTCTTTTGAAAATTCCTCTCGTGAAGGTGTAGATTTCCCAAGTTTGTATCAATTAAGTAAGGAAATTAATTTAGATGATTATTATAATTCTTTTAAAGTTATTGGTGTTGAAGATAACCGAGATTCTTTTGGAAAATACATTGAAGCCAGAACTTCCATTATCCAAGGTTTCGTGGATGATTCTGAGTTAAATAGTTTAAGCGAAATTTATGGAACTAACGATCCTGTTCAGCTTAAAACCGTAAGAGATGTTTATCAGTCTAGGCTTGATACTTTAAAAACGGCGCCAGTTCCAAACAGATATGTTAATGCCCATAAAGCTTATCTTTCTATTTTTACTAAAATTATTGAATTAGTAAATTTCCGTATTGATGGAATTACAAAGAATACAATTGGCGATGAGGCTTATAAAACCAATAGTAAAAAATTGGCGGTTGAAGTTGTTTGGGGCTATAGAAAATTAAGCGAAGAGGTTATTAATCTTGGTGGAAAATAAGCAGTGTTGACAAAATCAAGAAGCTTCGCCCTAATAATGTTTATAGTTGCGGGTATGGTTCAGTGGTAGAACACGACCTTGCCATGGTTGAGACAGGGGTCCGATTCCCCTTACCCGCTCCATTAAAACATTTTAAGAAATAATAGCAATATATACATTTGCATGCCTAATACAAAATCAGCGAAAAAAGCCCTAAGAGGATCATTAAGAAAAAAAGAATTTAACGATTTATCTAAAAGTAAGATCAAGAACTCATTAAGAAATTTAAGAAAGAGTTTGTCCGAAGGAATCACAGAATCTCAGGAAGCATTGTCTAAAGCCTTTTCAGCCTTAGATAAAGCAGTTAAAACTAACTTAATTCCAAAAGGAAGAGCTAATAGAAAGAAATCAAGACTAGCTGCCCTTTTAGAAAGAACTTTCAACACTACAACAGAAGCCAAACCAGAAAAGGTTGCAAAAGAAAAAGTAGAAAAAACCGAAAAAGTAGCTAAGGAAGTTAAACCAGCTAAGGTTGCAAAAGTTGCTAAAGCAAAATAGTAAAATATTTTTACAAATAAAGAAAATTCTCCCTTTGGGGAGATAAACTTTTGGTGAAAATTAATTGGATATAAAAAAATACCCTTTCGGGTATAATTCTAAATACTACAATTTCTAAATAACTTTCTGAATTTCTAGGATGTCTAGTTCAACATTGGTTTCTCTGTCGAAAATGGTTAAAAGTACATTAACACGAGAGTTTTCTTTATCAATAGCAGAGATTTTACCTTGCATGTCTTTGAAAGGTCCGTCGGTTACTTTAATTGTTTCGCCAACTCGGTAATCAATAATTGTAGCAGCGCCACTTCCTTCACTTTCTTTAGCCAGCTTTTCTTTAAGTCTTTCAACATATCCTTCTTCTAAAGCTACGGCAAAATCGCCTGTTCCAGCAATTCTTGATACATACTGGGTATTTTGAATTAAGTAGGCAATTTCCTTGTCTAAAATCATTCTTAAATAAATATAACCAGGGTAAATCTTTTCAAATTTTTCGGTTCTTTCACCTTTTTTATTTAATTTAGTAAGTTTTTTAAGTGGAATGTATAATTCCAACAATTTATCGCCTAAGTTACTGTTTTCAATTTTAGCTTCTAAAGTTCTTCTAACAGCATCTTCAAAACCTACATAAGTTTGAAGGATGTACCAACGGGGGTTTAAATCAATTTTTATGTTATCGTCGTTATTTTCTTTTTTAATAGCCATATTATAATTATTATCTAGCGGTTAAGTTAGTCCAAAAGTCTTTTCCACAATCACCTACATTTCTTTTTTGTCCTGCTGGAGAAGTGCAATCTACAAATTTAACACCATCGGTGAAAATTCTATCGAATAAACCAAGGGAAATAGACATTACAAAGGTGAATAATAGAATTATAGAAGACCATTTGTAAACATATTTCCATGTAGGCCATTGTACTAATTTTAATTCTTCTAGGGTTGTTTTTAAAAATCCAGGCTTTCTTTCTTTCTTTTCAACTTTTGGAAGTGAATTTGGCTTAGAATCCAAGGGTTTTGGTTCAATGTTTTTAGATTTACCAGCAATATTTGCTTCAACTAAAGAATCGGTTTTTTGACGGGTGATTGCCATAATGGTTTTAAATTATCAGTTTAATGTTCAATTAATGACCAAAGCAGCAGCCTTGTCAAGAATATGAATGATTAAGAAGAATATAGTTGTGAATTATCTATTTGTTTTAGTTTTTATTATTCAAGCAAAGCTTTTAAGGCTGGTTTTATCTTGGTTAAAAAAAGGAAACGCCACAAGTTTACCAGGAATTTTAATTGAATTATATTTTCCAAGCCTAATAAAAAATTTAACCAAAAATTATAAACAAATTATTGTAATTTCAGGCACTAATGGTAAAACTACCACAAGATCCATTCTTGTAAAAATTTTCTCGGAAGCAGGTTTCAAAGTTTGCACAAATCTTGGTGGGGCTAATATTTACAGGGGGATTGCCACAAGTTTATTATTTGATCATAACTGGCCTGGAAAGCCGAAATCAGATATATTAATTCTGGAAATTGAAGAGGCAACATTACCTAAAATTTCTAAGTATTTAAAAGTTGATAAGTTAATTCTAACCAATTTGTTCCGTGACCAATTAGATTTATATGGTGAAATAGATGTAACTTTAAATTATTTTAAAAAATCACTGGCTTTGCTGGACTCTGAAAAGCTGGAATTAATAATTAACGCCGATGATGCAAAATTGGTGGGCCTTACAGGGCTTGATTTAAAAGCAAAAATTCTTGGTTTTGGTTTAAATATACCGAATGACAAAAAACCTAAATTTGAACTAGATTACATACTTTTGCCGGAAACGATAATTAATAATTTATGGGAATTATCCTATCTTAATAAGAATAAATCGTCAGCTAAATCCGATGTTTCTACCAGTTTTGTTATTACAAAATCATCTAAAAATCAGTTTTTGGGTGCTGAATTTGAAACAAATTTGAACGGAAACTACAATTTGTATAATTGCCTTGCTGCTATTGTTGCCAGTTCTGAAATTTCAGTATCAATAATTCAAAAGGCATTAAAAATGCAAACCGAGGTGTTTGGAAGGGGAGAAATAATTGAAATACAAAATACTAAAATAAAAATTATTCTGGTAAAAAATCCAGCCAGTTTTGATCAGGTTTTAGATCAAATTTCCGAATCTGAACAAATTAAAAACTTAGCATTTCTGATTAATGATAACATTGCAGACGGCAGAGATGTTTCTTGGCTTTGGGATATAAATTTTGAAAATTATTTACCTAAAATTAAACTCGGAAAGGTTCTAACAGGAGGGAAAAGAGGTATGGATATGTTGCTTCGTTTAGAATATGCTGGGTTAAAAGTAAACCTAGAAAATAATCAGGATAGGCTAGAAAGTTTATTATCCGAGATTCTCCAAAAACCAACTTTTACTGTGCTTTGCACCTATACCGCCATGACCGAACTTCGCCAGTTATTATCCACCAAGGTAACTTTGAAGAAGATTAACGATGAAAGTTATTAAACATCGACATGTTTTGGAGTTATTGCGAAACGGTAAACACCCCGTCAAACTTCGTTTGCCACCCTTCAAGAGGGGAATTTTTAGTTTCTCGATTACTCATCCAATTCCAAATTGCCCTCCAATAGGTTTTTGAAATATGGTGAAACTCTTATTAAATCGTTTTTGTTATAAAATACCAGGTTTTTATCTAGTTTAGCTCTAGACATATCTAAAATTCCCACAGCTTTATCTAAAGTTTTAAGTCTATGGGCTACAACCAAAGTTAAAGAATTTTTTGCTAACTCATCTATCATATTGGTAATTGCTTTTTCCGAAATTTCATCTAAAGAACTGGTTGGTTCGTCGATAATTATTAATTTTGGTTGGAAGTATTTCGCCCTTAAAAATAACCCTGCAAAATTTAATCGTTGTCTTTGCCCGCCTGATAAATTTAAACCGCCTTCACCGATCAGGGTTTTTAAACCATCTTTTTCTTCAAACAATTTCCAAAGCCCTACACTTTTTAAAACAGAAATTAAATCTTCATCTGTGTAAATTTCTTTGTCTGTTGGTAGGCCAAAAAGTAAATTGTAATCTAATTTTCCACGCAAATTAGTAGAGGTTTGTGCCTGAAAAGCTAATAATTGCCTTCGTCCAAGATCGTCTAGTTTATAAACATCTTGATTATCTATTAATACTTGCCCAGAGTCTGGGTTTAGTTGCCCACCAAGAATGCTGATAAGTGTGGTTTTACCAACCCCAGAAGGGCCAATAATTCCATAAAGATGAGATTGCCGTGAACCAGTTTCAAGCTCTAAATTGTGATTATCAAAAAGAGTTGTAGTAGAATTATATTTAAAATTCAAATTGTTAAGTTGTAAGTGTATTGTGTGCATAATTTTGTGCGTTTGTTGTTGAATTATTAACAGTAGAGGCGATCGCGGATCGCCATTGGATATCTGTCATATAGACATTTCTTCTTGTTTTTACCTATTTCTTCCCATCCAAATACTCCTTTTGCTTTTCCTCTAATTCCTGAATTTGTAAAGCCACATTTTCATCAATTTTATCACCTTCTAAAACAGGATAAGTTTGCACCCCAAACTGCCGAATAAAATCGAATAAATCTTCCTGCCGGGAAATAGATTGAATAGAATTTCTTATCATATTTCCAACTCTCATTATTGGCCCTGATCCATTAAAATAGGCAATTAAAAGTGATAATCCAACACCAGTATTAATTTGATTTGTATTTACTAGTTCGAATAAAACCATGCCCACCACCAAATTGGAAATCGCGTAAGCAGTTCTAGTAAATGTTCTGGTTAAACCAAATGCTTGCTGAGTTATAGAGTTAATATTAATTGAATTTAAATAGTTACTTTTTAAAGATTCAATCTGTTCATTGCTTGCAAATGAAGCTCTGATTAAAGCATTTTGTTGCAGGGTTTCCACTGCTTTTGATCTAGATTTATCATCGGCTTTTATTCTTTTCTTTTTAAAAACCTCTGCATTAAGATAATTAATAGCTATACTCATAAAAGCAATTACGAAGAACGAAATTGTGCCAATAATACCTAATCTATAATCAAAACTAGCCATTGTTACAACCACTGTTATAAATCCAATTACTGTAGGTAATAAATTTTCCACAATGAGTACTACAAGTCCTTCCATTTCTTTTGTTGTCGTTTCAATTTTATTAATAATTTGTCCGCTCGATTTTGTTGTATGATAAATGGGATCCACAGAAAGAAAATATTTATAAGCTGCATAGTTTATACTGTTGGTCGATTGTAAAACTAACTTATCAAAAAGCCGAATTATAAATCTATTCAGAACTTCCAAGACAATAAATGCTATTATAAAATAGTAAAAATACTCAATTTTATTGTTAAACAAGGCTATTCCAAGAATTATAGGAGCAAGGGATAGAAAAGTAGATTGAACAACTTCAGAAACTATTTGCAAAATTAAATTCCACTTTTGATCCAGTAAAATTTTATACCAGGGCTTGTTGAAATCTACTGGAAGAAGTTTAATATCTTTTTCTAGATTGAAATATTTGTAGATAAAGTTATAGTAGCGCTCTTTAAATTCAGAGCTAAGTTTGAACATAGTAATTAAAATGTGAGGGCTTGAAGTTTATAAAAAATTTTGAAATCGAAATTGAGCCCAGCAAAGTCTGTTACAATTAATGCACAAAATCAAACTTAAGTCAAAAATAAATCTGTTCAATGGTCCAAAAACCAATTCTCCCTTGTAAAGGGAGGTGCCCAAAGGGCGGAGGGTTAGAAGCGTAGGCCGTAGAGGTGATCTCGGATCGCCATTGTAACATATTAAAACCGACACACCCAATTTCCCCAAAAAAAATTAAGACTCACGCGATTGTGAGCCTTTCGTTCATTAGATTCTAAAAGTATCAGTAAAATACTGTTCAAGGTAGATTAAATGAGCCTCAGAAATGTTTTCGTATAGAAGACACTCGTTCAGCCTTTCTAAAAGCCAGTCAAGCCTTTTCTGTACTTCTTGTGCGTTATTGTTTCCTACACCTTGAACTTTATTTTTAAGTTCACCATATTTGTCTAAAAGAGACATTTGTCATTCCTCTGCGTTTTGCAGTAATTACCTTTGCCCCTTAACATCATCACAAAAATAAAAATTATGCAAGTAAAATTATACCACCTCTAAAAGTTCGTTCCAGTTGGTGGAAAACTGGCGGCTTCTGTGTTCAGATTTTAGCTTCCAGGTTTTATCGAAACTTTCTCTTCCGGTTTGAATTGTGCTGCTGCCAAAGCGTTTGTTAATAACATCAAAAGTTTTCATTATTCTAGCCTTTTTGTCTGTCGCTTGAATAGTATTCTCGAACAGGTTTAAAGCTATAGAATTTTCTGGTTGAATGGCAGTTACCATTACCGCAGCTTTTTTATACTTAAGGCCTTTCACAAAAATTTTATCTAGAATTTCCAGGGTAGATTTAATTAAATCTGGGGTATAGTTGCTTGGGGTTGGTAAGCAAATAGAGCCACTTAAAAAGGCTTTTCCTTCCTTAAACCTGTTGTTCATTATGTAAACAGTAATCAGCCCGGCTACGGTTTTATTTTTACGAAGTTTTTGCCCCACTCTGGATGCAAAACTGGCTACGGCTTCTTGCAAATGTTTATATTCCACAACCTCTTTTCCAAAAGACCGGGAAGAAACTATACTTTTTTTGGCTTCGTTAACATCATCTAAATTTATGCAGGAAATTCCGCGTAATTCTTGAATGGTTTTTAACCCTGTTAGTTTTAAATTAGATCTTATCCAATCATCGCTTTTAGAAACTAAATCTGCTACTGTTTGAACATTTAATTCCTGCAGTTTTTTATTGTACATTCTGCCAATTCCCCAAATATCTTTTACGGCTATTTCTGGAAAATATTTTTCTTTAGCTTCTGTGCTGCAAATAGAAAAAGCACCCTTGAATTGGTTTAGGTTTTTACCATCTTTTTTGGCAATTTCGTTGGCTAATTTGGCCAGAGTTTTAGTTTCGCCAAAGCCTATGCAAACTGGAATTCCGGTGTATTGTTTTATTTTGATAACCAAGTCTCTTCCAAATTCTTCCAAATCTTTTTTATTTAGAAAAGATACATCTAAAAAGGCTTCGTCGATTGAATAAATTTCCATATTTTGGCAGAAAGTTTGCAGAATGTTCATTACTCTATTGCTCATGTCTCCGTACAAAGAATAATTAGAGGAAAAAACGGCAGCTCCAACTTTATCCAGCTGGTCTTTTATTTTGAAATATGGCCCAGCCATTGGAATACCCATGGCCTTTATTTCGTTGCTTCTGGCCACCACACAACCATCGTTATTAGATAGAACTACTACGGGTTTATTTTCCAGTTTAGGGTTAAAAACCCGCTCACAAGAAACATAAAAATTGTTACAATCTACTAGGGCGAATATTTTTGGCATGTGTGGGAGTTTTTTTGGTTGTCTATGTTGTTTGATTGTTGGAGATGCGGTGGTCGCCGGTACTACCCCCAGAGCTTCGCTCTGACCCCTTACCAGGGGTACTTTTCCCCCTTCGGTTCACTAATGTACCCCTATTTAGGGGTGAAACCATTAGGTTTCGGGGTAGTAAAGCACATCATTTACAATAATCGATTAAATTTTAGATGCTGGGTTTGTGGATTACATAGGTTACTACTCCCCATACTTGGAATACTTGGTCTTCTTCTACTTGAATTGGTTGATAATTGGGGTTGGCTGGAATTAAGGAAATTTTTCCTGCTTTTTTGCTTAATTGTTTTACGGTAAATTCTCCATCTAAACAAGCTAAAATTATATCGCCGTGTTTGGCTTGCTGCTGCCTATCTACAATAATAATATCGTCTGGAAAAATTCCGGCCTCTGTCATAGAATTTCCTGTTACTTTTACGAAAAAAGTTGAATCTGGGTGCTGAATTAATTTCTGGTTTAAATCAATTTTACCCTCCATATAATCATCGGCGGGGGAAGGAAAACCTGCAGGAACCAAAGTATTGAATAAAGGCAGTTGAAGCTTGGTGCCAGTTTGTACTCCAAAAAATTGCATATTCCAAACTTGCATCTAAAAAGGGTAAATGTCAATCATCTAGGTCTATAAATTGATTAAAATTCTTTTAAACATATCCACTACAATTTGTTTGTCATTTTCCTCTATAAATTTTCTGTAAACTGGTTGGGAATTTAATTCTACAAGCCACATTTTATCTTGGTTATCAATAATAATATCTAGGCCGGAATAAACTAAATCTATTTGTCTGAAAATTGGATTTATAAATTCTTGAATTTTTTGAATTAAAATTTCGTCTTTAATATGTTTTGCCTTGGCCCCTTCCCAGTGCAGGGGGCTTAAATTACCAGAAAAATTTGCTTCTGAAATATCTTTCAAATATACCAATTCCACCTTTCCCTTAAAAGTAATTACCCTAAATTCTTGTTTAGACTGAATACATTCCTGGGCTAAAAGAAGATAGTCGTAATCTATAGTTTTTTTATTAAAAATTGTGTTTATTGCAGCTAAAACTTCCCCTGCATTACTACATTTAAAAACATTAGTTCCGTGCGACTTTTGATTTGGTTTTAAAATAACTGGCAGTGAAAAATTACTTAAAATACTATCTGCAACTTCGGCATTATTTTTTTGTAAAACATAACTTTTAAATTCAGCTGGAACTTCTGGATCTAAAAAATCTAAAGTTTTTGGCATTGATATAAACTTATTCAAAAGCTGAAAAGTGAAGCTTTTATCCTTGCAAATTTTAGCCACAGTTTCATTGTTAAACGAAGTGGATCCATTCAAAAAAGTAACATGATTATTACCAATAGTAACAAACAACAAATTTTTATTTCTATCTTTGAAACTATATTGCAATCCAAGTTGATCACAGGCCTGCAGAACCAAAGAAATATTAGGAAGCATGTTTAAATACTTATGTTACTTTCAAAACGTAATCTGAAATTATTTGGTAAACAGCGTCTATGTTGGAATCTTTACCAAATTTTAATTGAATAGGAAGTGGGTAAGAACGAACAAATAAATTTATTTCGCTATCCATATCAAAAGTGCCTGCGTTTTCTTTGGTAAATACAGAAATTTGGGAATAAGGAATAGACTTAAAACTTTTCTTTCTGCCAGTTAAGCCTTGCGCGTCAACTAAAATTAATCTTTCGTTGGTGAAAATAATAAAATCTCTGAAGGTTTTGAAGGCTGTAAAAACCGACTCATTTTCAACTAAAATATTTTCTATTAAAGGTTGATAATCGCTGGGGCTTGCTTGGGTAGAATTGCCTAATAAGTTTTGTAAGAATGACATAGATATTGATATTAAAATTGTTTTTATTTGGTTCGTGGTTGCTGACTCACTTCGAACTTATAATTGGTCTGGCTTTGAATTAACTTTTGGTCAAATTAATAAATTAGATACTTATTTGTAGGCTAAGAGTTAAAACTATTAAGCCACTGTTCCAAAAGCCTGGTATAAAAAGCTAAATTTTATAATAATAAGAATTTCTTTTGCCATTTTTCTTTTTGCCATTCTAAGTTTTAATATGTACCAGACCCCGCTAAAGAAATTTATACTTTCTACATTGCAAGCTGCTGAATCTGCACTTTCTGTTCCTGATATAGCTATATTAGCAAAGGAAGCTGGTTTAGATTACAATATATCTAGTTTTTATAGGCAATTACAAAAATTAATTCAAGACAATCTAGTTTCAGAATATAAGTTTTCTGATGGAGTAAGTAAATTTGAAATTAAAAAAGAAAATTCTCGTAATCATTTTCACTTAATCTGCCAATCTTGTAAAAAAAATTTTTGCATAAATATAGAAAATGATATTTTAAATAAACTTTTAAATTTAGGTGATAATAGCAGCGTTATTGTTCAAAAAGTAAATTTAGAATTTGAAGGTGTTTGTAAAAATTGCTCATCCTCTAGTATTCAAAAGGTCTTAATTTAAGAATTTACTGTTAAGCTGTAGCTTATAGAATACTAATATTTTATTACCAAGCTGTATTGAAGTACGAAACTTTATTGTGCGTTGTAGTGATAAATTGACAATTTGCAATATTGTTGCATATTCTTTAAAAATGAAATCAAAATCTGTAAAAAAGTTACCAATCACAGTTTTGTCTGGTTTTTTAGGCAGTGGTAAGACAACCCTGTTAAACCATATTTTAACCAATCAGGAGGGAAAAAAGATTGCAGTAATTGTAAACGACATTGGTGAAGTGAATATAGACTCTGAGTGGCTTACAAACAACGGAGGAATTCTTTCTAAAACCCAAGAAAACCTGGTAGAAATGAGTAATGGATGTATTTGCTGTACCCTTAGGGGAGATTTGCTTGAAGAGGTAGCCAAGCTGGCCCTATCTGGTAAATATGACTACCTTGTTATTGAATCAAGTGGAGTTAGCGAGCCATTGCCAGTTGCCCAAACTTTCTCATTTAGCACCGGCGATGATCAGGATTTATCGGAAATAACTAAGCTTGACACAATGGTAACTGTGGTAGATGCAACCAATTTTTTCGAAATTTATACTGAAGGAAAAACCTTAAAGGAAGTTAAACAACAAAACACAGAAGACGATGAAAGAAACTTGGCTTCTTTACTTACCGAGCAAATAGAGTTTGCAGATGTAATTTTAATAAACAAATCTGATTTAGTTACCAAGGAAAAGGTTGCAAAAGTAAGCGAAATTGTTAAGAAATTAAATTCTACAGCCAATATTTACTTAACCACAAAAGGCATAATAGATTTAGATAAAATATTAAACACAAACTTGTTCGATATGGAAAAAGCCGAAACTTCTGCAGGCTGGATTAAGGAATTAACAAATGCACACAAACCAGAAACTATAGAGTATGGTATATCTAGTTTTGTTTATAAGGGTAGAAAACCATTTGATGAAAAGAAAATTAACAAATTTTTTGAAAGTGGTAACACTGTTGGTGTTATAAGGGCCAAAGGTTTTTATTGGCTTAACACAGACTATACTTCTGTATATAATTATTCTCAGGCAGGAGTAAATGTTGAATATGGCTCATCTATGGGTTTGTGGTGGTCTGCAGCCCCAGTTGAATATTGGCCAACATTGCCAGAGCAAATAGAGTCTTTAGAAAGCAAAATGGAACCAACAATAGGTGATAGACGGCAAGAGTTTGTTTTTATTGGAATTGATATGGATAAAGATGAAATTATTAATCAACTAAACAATTGTTTGGTAGATATTGAAGAAAATAAATTACAACGCAAATTAATAGAAGAATTACAAAATTAAATGATATGAAAATTGCTATTTTAGGAAAAGGTGGAAGCGGTAAAAGTACAATAAGCTGGCTTCTTTCAAGCTATTTATCTACAAATTTAAATCAGTCTGTACTTGCCATAGACGCAGACCATAACATGGATCTTTCTGCTAATTTGGGTTTTGAAGTAAATGCCAAAACTAAAACCTTGCTTCAGTATAATAACCAATTAAGACAAATTCTTAGTTTAAAGGAAAATGACAAGTGGTTTGAAGCTTTTTCTTTACTAAATTTACCAACTTTTTCTTTTCCAAATTTAGACAGTTTTAGCCAAGAAATTAGCTATCAACTAAATTCTAATTTGTATTTACAAATACTGGGTCTTGGCCAAGAAAGCTTATTGTATCAAGATATGTGTTCGCACGCACATTCTGCTGGTTTAAAATTTTATTTGGCCCTGCTAAAATTACAATCAAACAGCAATTTAATTATAGACGGGGTTGCTGGAACAGATATGTTAAATTATGGTTTGTACTTGGGTTGTAATGCCAGCATTGTTTCTTTAGAAAATCATATTAACAGCCATAGAGTTTTAGATAAAATTTTGGTAATAAATAAAAGTGTAGGCCTGCCAACCTATGTTGTTTTAAACAAGTACCAAGATAATCAAAGCTATAGTAAGCTTAGAGAAAAATATGAAGAATACATTATTGGTAAAATTAATTTAGATAATGCCATTGTTGATAATAATTATGCCAGCTTGTCTGAACAGAATATAGAAAATTTGGCTGAAATTGTTGAAAAACTTTCAAATTTTGATGATTTAAAAAATCAGAATAACTGGGAAAGACTTAAAACTTTTCAAACAAAAAAGCTTGGCTTAGAAAAAGATTAGTTTTGAATTCAACTGCAAGGTGTTTTAAATTAAACATTTTACAGTTGGGTTTAAGTTCATTCTTATTCCTAACATACAAACTTCAATTTGGAGCATTGTTTATAATGTGTGGAAGACCAGATAATCCATTTTCAAAACCATGGGATAGTCGTAAACATCTAGAAACCCTTCTAGAATTTTACAACATCGAACATTATCAACTCATTGAGAAAATTGTAAATGCTGCAACAGATCGGTTTTTCCCAAATATTGGAGAGATAGTCTGGCTGGCAGAAGTTGCAAAAACAGTGAGTACGCCGAGAACTGTGCCGCTATTAATGCCTCTAAGCTTTGTTGTTGAAAATAAAAAGTATGTATCAAGTGATGGTTTGCTTCTGCATAATTCTTTGGCTGACACATCGTTGATAAAATTTTCAAGGCAGATCAATGCAAATAAAGTTTATGTATTGTTAGAACAGATTGGTCGACCTCCATTTTGGTTCCATTCTTGTGGGAATTATTTTTTTGCTGATAATGAGAGTATAGATGGTTACCTAAATGAGCAGGAGTATAGATCTAAGATTGATCTTGTGCAAGAAGAGCTGATTGTTTCTGACTCTCCACATATCCTGGCAATGTACCAGATTTCTGGTGTTCAGCGAGTAATTGATATTACCTCAGCTATAATTTCAAAAGATCAATCAGTGACTTCAGCAGTTGTTGTCTAATTTCACATTACTGTTTGCCAGTAAATTTACAAGGTGTAGTTTAATATTACACCTTTTTTATTTTAGTTAAAAATTTAAAAAATGTTTTTTTGTTTAGGTTTTTTCTATTTGTTGTAGAATAAGTTGAAGTTAGTTTATGTTTATTTAGCCCAAATGAACTTATTATGGCTTTGGTTCGGGAATAGGGATTCGAACCCCAATAGTTGGTACCAGAAACCAAAGTCCTACCATTAGACGATTCCCGAGTGATTTTTTTACTTTTTGTTTTTAACATTGGTACTTTCAGGCTATTTTTTGTCAAACAAGGGTAACTACCCAACTACCCCCAAGCTTTCAGCTTGACCCCTTTGGGCAAATCATGTCGGTTGAAGCAAGTTCAACCTGCACCAGTTTGCTTACCAGGGGTACTTAGTTTAACTTTCCTTTTCAACTTTTGCTACAGCCCTAGCATTTCTTGCAAAGCTGGGTAAATTTCTTGCACCGTGTGAACTATTTTATTGGGTTTTGCTTTTCTAACTTTATCCGCAGTGTTGTAACCATAAGTTACTGCCAGAACTGGAATATTTAAAGGTTTAGCATCTTTAATATCGCTTTTCATATCGGTCACAAAAACTATATTCTCTAAACCAATTTTTCTTGATTTAATAATACTTTCCAAGGCTTCTGTTTTTACCATTGTGGTTTCAAAACCATGAACTTCAGTAAAATATTTAGCTAAATTTGTTCTTTCTAAAAATTCATGAATTCCTTTAATCTGATTATTACTTAAAATAACCATTTCTGCTTTTCCTTCAAGTTTGGTTAAAAGTTCCGGTATACCATTAAAGAAAGTTGCTTGATGTAGCAAAGGGCCAAAGTATTTTACAATACCATGTTTGAATTTTGTAGTGTTAAGTAACTGATGAACAATTCCTTTTAGACCATTAATAATTCCGTGTTTTTGAAATCTATTTAAAACCAAACCAGCAGCAGTTTTTGCAGTTACATTTAAATCGTTATAAAATTCCTGCCTGGAAGCAAATGGAGTAAAGCCATATTCCTTAGAAGCCAAAGTGGAAGCTTCAAATGCCTGTTGAAAAGTATCAGCTATAACCCCGTCAAAATCAAAAATTATTAGTTTATTAGGTTGATTTAAGTTATTTATAGCAGACATTTTAAATATTATAATTACAGGTTTATTCGCCTAAATATTAAAAACTACAGCCAATAATTTAAGTCAAGAAATGGGCAATAAAAAACTGCCTAATAAAAACTTAGGCAGGTATTTGGTTGAGAAGTTCAATGAAAAATTAGGGATTAATCACCAAGATTATCTTCTTGATCACCACAAATTTCTTCCAATGGAGAATTTACTTTTTTAAAGTCATAATGATTCTTAAGGGTAGAAATTAAATCAAGAATCCCAGATTTGGTTGAACTGACTATTAAAATAGGACTTACTGCCGCTATATTTAAATCAGCACGAATTTGATCGGCTGTAGAATCGTTATTTTCTGTCATGAAAGTGTCATTTTCGCAATAATTAAATGCCAAAAATACCCATTGTGTATTTAATGGATGAAGATATAGTTTATTTGGCTCTCTATGAATGAAAAGTTTTGGAATTACACTTCTTGGAACATCCATTTTATTTTCTTCCTATTTTATTTTATAGAATGTTCTACTTTCTACTATTTATATATTTAACAAGTTATGTCAAGTTGGTAATTTCTTTAAAAAATAAAAAAATTTTTTTAGCTTAGACATGAATAAAGTTTTTAATATAAACAAAGCCTTACAGTTTTTTAGACAAGAAAAAACACTTGGCCAATAAACCAAGCGTCATACATACTAACAAATTATAAAGTTTCTATCTTCAAGGCGCTGAATAAAATCAGATACCTCACTAGTGTAGTTTGATTCTGAAAAGCTAACTTTTATAAGCTCATCTTCACCTAAGCCTTTTTCAAAAGGGTTCATGTCTGTGAAATTAATAATAATTAATTCAGGCTTTGGAGAGCCATGATACAGAGTAGTACTGTTGATTATGTATCTAATCTGTGATTGTTTTTTGGGTAAGAAATAAAAATTTAAATTATCTCTGTAAGCCAAATTTATATCCATTTTGTATCCTCATGAACTTAATGTTTGTAACATACTTATTTAATTATGTAAATTTATTTTTGTTTGGTGCACGAAGAGGGATTTGAACCCTCACAAGATAAATCTCGCTAGCACCTGAAGCTAGTGCGTCTACCGTTCCGCCATTCGTGCCTTATTTAAGGGAAATATCCAGAGATTAATTTGTCAAAAAAATATTCTCCTATTTCTAAGAGAATAATGTTAGATTTGATAATCTGATTGTCTGCCTTTAATACTCAGTATGATACATTGGCAGTCTACATTTGTTGATATTGAAAGGTGAGCAAAATAATTTTGAGAAGAAAAT
>JBILXY010000029.1:0-4203 GCA_044378055.1 Bdellovibrionales bacterium
TTTTTCTAAGTATTTAAATTGCCTATCAGATAAATCTGTACTGTATGTCATAGTAAACCTACAGGACTCTATTTGATAGGTATTTTTGTCTAGTATTATTTTTAGTTAGGAGATTGGCGACAGGTTCGAGTTTTTTCTTTACAAACTAAAATTTTTATGTGTTTAATAAGGTAGGTTGTTTTTACCTTACATTTAGTTGGAGATTATATGGCACTCTCAAGTTTGTTTCCAAATTCTATTTTTGGTGATTTGGCATGGTCTACATTAAGCAATGGCTATGGAAAATCAAGAGTTTTTTCTGGGAAAGAATTTGAAAAATCTTTTGATGAACTATTCTCCGAGACATTAACTTACAAATATAAAATCATTGCAACTCTTACTTCAGGAAGAATTGTTGACTCTGAAAGATATCTTTCAGTATATGAAGCAACAGAATGGTGTAACAATAACATTGATTCAGCCAGACAAGTAGAAATTATTTATAGAGAGTATTAATAAAACTTTTGAAGACATAACAAGCCCTGTTTCTATGGGCTTTGTTTTATAACTAAATTTTGCTTGTTTTGACAATTGCCCTAATTTGAATAACTTTTAAATTAGGCGGGGATGCCGTTTTAGATTGACAGCTGGATAATTTCTGATTGGTGCCGAGAGGTGTGATTACCATACATCTAACAACCATAAATGCAAATAATAGCATTAACTCCTTTGCGGACCGCGTACAAAGCTATGCTGATTCAGTTTTAGCTGCAGTTCGTTCAGGCGTGCCAGACAAAGTCGCCGTATACGCTTAATCCAATGATTAAATAATGTAACGGTTGAACTTTACTCTGGTATATCCAAATTAGCATTAGCTGTGCATAGTTAGGCTTGTTTGTTTAGTTTACCCACAACCAAATGCACCCTGTAAAACAGTTTGGTACTCGCTGTTTACTTGTATCTTGTTTACCTATTGATCGGGGTTTGTTATTTTTCTTCCTTTGATACAAAAACACTAAAATAACTATGTTTTCGGTCTGAAAAAATTGGTTAGAAAAAATCCAGCTGGACGGGGGTGCAACTCCCCCCATCTCCACCATTTAAAAAGTTTTTATATGGAATTTAATATAGAAAAGCTATCAAATAAATTTTTCTTTTCTAGCCATCCTTTTTCGTCAGAGATTAGTTTAATATTAAAGTATGTAGAAGAATCAATAGTCTTGATTAATTATTATTTTAATCTAAAAAATCAATTAAACAATCAATACTTAGCTATTGAAAATGAGATAGAACCACTGAAATTAATAATAGAAGAAAACTTTAACAAAAATTATAACATATCACAATTTAAAATATTTGAAGTTCAAAAACTGAGAAAAAAACAAAATGAAATATTATTATTCAGAAGCGATGCTATTTTCCAGTACTTAAGTTGTTGGAATAGGATTAACAGGTCTGTAAAAATGATCATTTCAAAAACAAACAACCAAGATGGAGAGAATAAGTTTTATTCAATAAAAAAAGCTACATTAAATCCTAACTTAAAAAATGATAACATTCAGTTGCTCTCATTATTAAAGTTTTTAACAACATACAAAGATGCTAGGGATAAACTTGAACACAGTATAGAAGATTATGAAGAGAAGCCAACTGGAATAATGAGATATGGTGATTATCTAAAAATTGAATATAAAAATAAAACAATTGAGCTGATTTTAACAAAGGAAGAATTAGAACTTAATTTTGAAAGTATTAATAAGTTTTTTGAATATTTGGAATCATTTATAGATCCATTTCTAAATGAAAGAGGGAGAGATATGGTTGAGGATCACTATAAGTATCTCGGCTAAATGTAAACACCCCGTCAGACTTTGTCTGCCACCCCTCAAGAGGGGAATTTCCCTTGCTACCCCCAAGCCTTTGGCTTGACCCAGCTACCCCCAGAGCTTTGCTCTGACTCCTTACCAGGGGTACTTTGGTTCTATTACTCCTGAATTTAGTCTAAACTGCGAGTCAGAAAATGCTTTGACATTGCGTATCATCAAATCTAGATTTATTTATGAGTGTTTTCCCAGAAAACTTTAAGCCGGCTTTAATTATAGATCCAGACGAATTTAAAAAGAAAATTCTTAATTATAATCCTGCACAAGCTGAGGAATTTCATAAACAGTCTGTTAAAATGGCTAACAAAGCTTTTGAAGATGGAATAAAAAGTGGAAATTATGATTCTGTAATTTTTATGTGTGGTGGAAGTGCCAGTGGTAAGACAGAATATATTAACACTCAGCTTTTAAATCAAAATGTAATAATTGTTGATTCTACTTTGTCTTCTATTGAATCTTTACAAATTAAAATGAGAAAATAAAAAATAGAATGAAAACTGAGATAATTTTTATAGAGCCGTTCAGTGTTGAAATTTGTTATATTATTTTTAGAAATAGAGACAGAAAGTTTCATGACGACAATTTTGTTAGAACGCATTCTGGATGTAGAAAAGTTTTTCTTTATGCTTTAGAAAATTATCCTGATATAAATTCTATTTATGTTAGAAGTTTGCCTAGGTTTCTTAGTTTATCTGAAGAAATGGAGTTTGTTGTACATGACTATACTAGACAACAAATGTTACAAACTGTAAGGAATATACAAAGATCAGAAGAAGAAATTAGATCAATGATTGATTTATTTAAAACTAAATAATTAAGCACTTTATGGCTAACAACAGTAAAATTATAAAAATTAATGGAAGTAACCCCGCAGTAAAAGAATATTTAGAAGCTTTTAAAAAAGGAGTAGAAAAACTATCGGAAAAACAAAAGAAAATTCTATTTGATTCTATTGCTAAAGATGATTTGGAGAATAAAAAATTATTAAATTCTATTAAAAATAAATCTCTTACTGAAAATAAAAAAGTAGAGATTACTTAGCTATTTTATAGTTTTGAATATAGAAAATAATTTTGGTGAATAAATCTAGGAATAGGTAAATAATTGCACTAGTCTCCAGAGTTATTAAGTTTAAGCCTTCGTTGGAAAATAGAAATATTACCGGGAAAACACACCAACCAAATAAAATATATGGTGTTAAAGCAGCAAGGTTCTTTGACTTTGTATTGTAAATTTCATATAATAATTTACCAAAAACAATAGAACTTATAGCAAAGAATGCCCATTTGTATTCGTTAACACTTACAGAAGACAATGCCCCAGTAAACATTACAATTACAGTTAGAAAAATGTTCGAAATTTGTTTAGAAACCTCTAGACCAACCTTTTTGGAGATTTCATATACCAATAAAGAGCAGCTAATGCCGTAACCTATCCATCTTGTCCAGTATAAATCGTTAGTCACAAAGTTACCTTCCAGCATGATTAAATAAGAATTTAGGGTAATAAAACTTACTAAAAAAGCAGAATTAAAACCTGTTTTAGGCTTTATAATAAAGTAAATTGAAGAGATTGTGAATAAAATTATTCCAGAAATTAAAATTGAAGACATTTGTGTTTGTATTTAAAACAAAATTATTCTAGTTTTATAAAAAGCTTATGTCAAAACAAATTCAATTTTTTAAACGCATTTTAGACTATATGGTGGGAAATAAAATTGTTTGCTAGAAACTAATTTAATTGGTAAAATAATATTTAAATAATAACTATGAAACAATTATGGAATAGATTTAGTAAATATGGTAATTTTATTGTTCTTGCTATAATTTTTTTCGGCTTCCCACAAATTGAAAAACCATTAGTTCAGTTTGCTGAAAATCAGATAAACAGTTTAGGAATATTTGCACCACTCGGTTATATATTATTTGGAACATTATCTACAGTTGGACTTCCAATAGGTCTTGGACCCATAAATATAGTTCTGCAAAGGGCGTTTGGCTTTTGGCCATCGGTTTTATATTTTTGGACTTATGAAACCATAGGCCTTTCAATAAACTTTTTACTATCTGCTAAATTTGGAGAAAAAATAATTAAATTCTTTATATATAACAATAGTTTAGATTCTACAGAAAAAGATCCTATTACAAAGCTTTCTACCTATATGTTAAATAAAAGCTATTTTTCTGCTTTTGCAGTAATGCTTGGTTTTGGAGGTGAAATTTTAAGCTATTTAGCTGGTTTATCTAAATTAAGTTATTTAAAGTTTTTATCAATTATAGTTATTACTAATTTTATAAACGCCCTATTTTTTGTAGGTGCAAACTTAACAATTGGTACAAAT
>JBILXY010000021.1:0-14679 GCA_044378055.1 Bdellovibrionales bacterium
GAAAATTTTAAGGTTTATTTAGTTAGCGACGATGGAATAAACTCACCAATCTATGACTACTTAAACAATCTTTCAACTAAAAATTTTGAATTGTTTGTTGAGGCAGTATCTAATATAAAATCATTGCCAAATTTTCACTCCACTTTTACAAACATTAAACACTTCAAGCGTGGTAACTTTAAATGTTATGAGCTGCGAGTGATGAAGAAAAACAATATCTGTAGATTTTTTTATACTATAGAAAAACCAAATTTTGTTATATTGCACGGGTTTACTAAAAAAACTCAAAAAACTGAACACAAAGAAATAAAACAAGCAGAAAATAATCTTGTTATTTATCAAAAAACTAAATTTATAATACCTTTTTCATATGTCTAACGCAAAAAAATTTCAGGAAATAATCTCCTCGCCGCAGTTTGCTTCTGCTATTGCCAAACGCACCGAGGAAATTGAAGTTGCCTTGAAAATTAAAAAACATAGGCTTGAACTTGGCCTTACACAGCTTGAACTGGCTGAAAAAATGGGTGTTACCCAAACTGTAATTTCCCGTATTGAAAGTCTTGAAGGTGGAATTACAACTGGAACAATAGCAAAGTTTTGCAAAGCTACAGGGCTTGAACTAGACTTTATAAAACCTGCTGACAGTATATCTATTTTTGAAATTGCTAACTATATTTTAGGTCAGGGAGAAAAACTTTTAGGAGATAATTTCGATATTTCCAACTTAAAAATTAACAAATTACTATTTTTTATAGATAAAGATTTGTATGATAAATTGGGTTTTAGGTATTTTAATTTCACCCTGCAAGCGTGGGAGCATGGCCCAGTTTACCCAGATTTGTATCATAGGTATAAGGGTTTTGGCAGAGATTCAATAAAAGAAAGCATTTTAGAAATTAATTTACCGGAGGCTATCAAAAAAACAGTGGATAAGTCTATAAAAACCAATATCAACCTTTCAGCAAAAGAACTAGAGATCAAATCTCATAAACTAGATATTTGGATAAAAGCCATTGCAAAAGGCAGAAATACAGCTATTGAATTTTAAAATAACACAAACCCAAGCCTAAATAACAATTCACAAACTATCCTTAAGCCTCATTTTGCAGATAACAAACTCTTTTTGACAGGAAGCTTATTTGAAGGCAATATAATAACATTATGAGCAAAGAAGTAATCCAAAATCAACTTGGGGCTAAATTACATGGAAGCCTAGATTTTAAAATTCATGGAGGAATTAAACTTCATGGCAGTGTTGATACAAATTATTCAAAAAATGGGGCTATGGGGCTTTTGTGTGCTGCCATTTTGAACAAGGGAAAAACAAGATTAAATGGAATTCCAAGAATTGAGGAGGTGAATAGAATTGTTGAAGTTTTAACCAGTATTGGTTTTGATATTAGTTGGGTTGGTCCTAATTCTTTATTAATTATACCTCCAAAAAATATTAAGCTGGATGAAATTAACCGGGCTTCAGCTTCTAGTACTAGAACAATAATAATGTTTATGGGGCCGTTAATTCACTATTTTGATAGTTTTAAACTTCCTAATTCGCAGGGTTGCAAAATGGGGAAAAGAACCATCTCAGCTCATATATTTGGTTTGGAAAAAATGGGAGTAAAAATTAAAGTGGAAGAAAGAAACTATGTTGTGTCGCATAATAAGTTAAAAACTTCAGAAATTATTATGTATGAATCTGGGGATACAGCGGCTGAAAATTTAATTATGGCCGCCAGTTTAATTCCTGGTATAACCACAATCAAGTTTGTAAGTAGTAACTACATGGTTCAAGAAGTATGCTTCTTTTTAGAAAAATTAGGCATAAGAATCGATGGTATTGGAACATCCACACTTGTTGTTCATGGAGTGGAAGAAATTAATACAGATATCGAATATACAAATTCAGAAGATCCTATTGAAAGTATGATGTATATTTCTGCTGCTGCAACCACAAATTCTGAAATTACAATAAATCGCTGCCCCATAGATTTTCTAGAACTAGAGTTACTAAAACTTGAAAAAATGGGTTTAAAATTTAGTATTACTAAACCATATTTAGCCGAAAATGACAGGACTAAATTAGTTGATATCAGTATTAAAACCTCAAAACTTGTAGCCCTTGATGATAAAATTTATGGAAGACCTTTCCCTGGAATTAATATAGATAATTTACCATTTTTTGTTCCAATTGCAACTCAGGCTAAAGGAAAAACACTGATCCATGATTGGACTTGGGAGAACAGGGCAATCTATTTTATGGAACTAAATAGGCTAGGGGCTAATATGGTTTTAGCAGATCCTCATCGGGTTTTCATCGATGGGCCAACCAAATTAAAAGGTGCTCAGGTTGTCTGTCCACCAGCTTTAAGACCAGCTATGATAATTTTAATTGCCATGCTTGCCGCTGAAGGGGTTTCGGTTCTAAGAAATGTTTACTCTATAAATCGTGGTTATGAATCAATTGTGGATAAGCTGAATTCTTTAGGAGCAAGAATTGAAGTATTCCAAAGCTAGGTCACAAGTCTGTCTGCAGGATATTTTGTAGGTAACTGGTTAGATACATCGTGCAAAATTTGTTGTACTAGGATAAATTATTGCTTAAAAATATTCTATAGTGTATAATGAATTTATACAGAAATAAAAATACAAATTATGTTTTCAAAACTTTCTTCAAAATTGTTGTTAATTGCCTTATTTGGGGTATTTATATCCAGCCTTTGGATAGCAACTCCAACTGCCTCTGCCCAGTCTCAGGTTGCACTTTACCCAGGTCAAACTGGAGTATTTACATTAAAATATATTAACGCCGGTGATAGTGATGCAATCGCCAGCGCAATTACAAGTATTTCTTTAAATGATAAACTAACTTATGTTCCAGGTTTCCTAACTGAATCTTTTGGAGGAGGGCCTGCTTATTGTGTAAGTGATGCAATTGGAGGTGGAATAGTTTCAGTTTCTGGAAACACAACTACAATAAGTTATCGTCCAAGATCTGCAACCACTACCACTGCTCCATGTAATGGTGCTGGAACTGCTGGTGCTGCAACTTTAACTGCTGCTCCAGAAGCTACTCCTGGTGATCAAACAACTTGGCCAGCTGGAAAAACAGGTGTTATTACTTTCAGAGCGATTTTGAAAGATAACGCAGGTTTGAATGTGGGGGATCTTGTTAATTTTGCAATTATTGGTGAAACAACTTTAGACGGAGGATCAGGCGGAGCTGCTTCCTTAAGAATCTCAGTTTTAGCTATTCCTAATAACACAACTCCATTAGTAACTGCTGATATTCCAGGTTTAACCGTTAGCTGTAATCCAGCCCAGGTTAATTCCACAACTACTTGTACTTTCACTTTGCCTTCAGGAAAAACTTTGCCACCAAACATGACATTTAGTATTGGTAACGCAACAACCAACGGAAATAATTGTACTGCAGTTGGAAGTGCTGTAACATGTACAGGTGTACCAACAGGCTCTGTAGCTGGTCAGCAACCTATTTTCGGTAGAATTGGAACTGAAGCAAGAACTGACACTGGTGAAAGAGCTAATATTTTAGCAGTAGCAGCTTTACCTAGAACAGGAGGGGAAACTTATATAATTATTGGATTGGTAGCAGTATCTGGTTTAGCAGCAGGTGTTATTTTCTCAGCAGCTAAGAAAAGAAAAATTAAAGTAAACCAATAGATTAATCAATGAAAGAGTTGTTTGTATTTTCGTACTCTTTAATTTGATCGATTATTGCAGAAGATAGTGCGGTGTAATTATAATTTGGTAAACTAAAATAACTAGCAGAAGAAAATGGCCAATATCTAAGGTTTTCCTGACCAAAGATTGAATAATCAGGAAAAGCTCCTACTTTTCTAGAGTCAGTACTATTAGTTCTATTATCTCCTAAAAGGAAATAAGTGTTTGGTTGAACCTTGGTTTTTTTGTAATAGTATTTTGTAAGTTCTTCACTAATTTTAATTTCTGGGGCGATATAGTCTTCATTAAGCAATACTCCGTTAGGGAATTCTTGATTGTAGATAATAACCTTCCCCCCAACCATTTCAACTTCTTCTCCTGGAAGTCCGATAACTCTTTTCAAAAAGAACACTGTTTTTGGATTAAATCTGGTGAAGTAATTTGCATTTTTAGCAACTGTACTATCTTCATATACTGCAACAACTTGGCCTCTTTTGAAATTTCTATCAATTTGATTAATCAATAACATGTCGCGTTCGTAATAGTTTGGCTGCATGCTGGCGCCTTGAACACTAACTTGCTGGAAAACAAATATTCTTAAGATTAGTAAAATTATTACCAAGATCCAAACAATACTCCAAAAAAAATCTGAAAATTTAATTATCTTAACATTATGTTTTAGACCAGCTACGCTTTCGCTAGAGGTTTTTTTTCCATAATCCTGATGTGTATTCATAAGTAATCATGTATTTTTACAGGTTTGTTTTGTCAATCACTGTCCTTAGGCTTTACAAAAAATAGGATAGGGTGGAATATTTGTGATTATGTTTAAATGGTTTGGAAAAGTGCCAGAGTGGTTGAATGGGGCATTCTCGAAAAATGTTGTATCCTTAAAAAATACCGAGGGTTCGAATCCCTCCTTTTCCGCCAATCCAAAAAATAATAAAACAGAAATTTTTACTGACATAAATTCAATTTTAAACATTTTAAGTGAAAACAGACAATGGTGGGTGTCGCTTTTCGTAACTTTTCTTGCTGGTTCGTTCTTCCTTACAATAAGCACACCTCAATTATTTAGCCAAATTGATTTCTTTAACCAACGATGGTTCGGACTTTCAATTCTGGCTATTTCACTAAGTTTCCTTTGGATTACTAGTAAATGGAAAAGGTGGAGTAGTTGGCATTCTTTCACAATTTGGTTTCAAAGTTCTACTTTACTTATTTTCAGTTTTATTTACTTTCTAAGGCTTAATCAAAGCCAAGTTAATATTGCAGGGCTGAATTTAAATACCAATGTGGTGTTTATTCCAATCACACTTTTAATATTTATTGTTTGTTTTTTCTTATATAATTCACCTAAAATTCCAAGAATAATATTGCTTGCTGTAATTGGGCTTTATTTACTTCAAATATTTTCAATCCTTCATTTTATAAACATAGATAGAACTGCACTAAGAGGTTTTACTCAAGATTGGCTTTCCAAAGTTTCAGAAGTTAACCCAGTGTTTATTATCATTGCAGCTAGTATTGTAATTGGCTTTACTTCAATCATAAATTTAGTCCTCAACAACACTAAGTCAAATATTCAAGCTACCATAGTATTTAGTTTATCAATTTTCAGCTCAATATTAGTTATTGAAACAACACCATTTACTTATTGGTACAAAACCTTGCTTATTCTTATAGTCTGGGATTTTTTGTACAGGCCCTTCAAGCAAATATTTCACGGAATGAGCGATTCAAAATTTAGCGAAAAACTTACAGTTTCTGTTTTTTATCATGGTTTTTTAACCGCTCTGGTTATAATAATTGGCTTTCTACAATAATCAAATGCAAAATAGAATTTCCGCTTTAAACAAACTATTGCCTTTTGTATCAATCGGTACAATTGCTGATGCTCAAAGTGTTTTAGAGCCATGTAATAGATTACTTATAAAGGCAGGTATTCAAGTTATTAACAATTCAAAAACTTATTATGGCTTAGAAAGTTTGATTCAAGAACTGGGTTTAAGAGAAAAAATGAGTACTGGCTACCAAATTGATTCTCAAGATATGGCATTTTTATTCTCACCAATTTTAAACGCTTCTGGAAGAATTTCACATGCTAATATTTCCATTAATACTTTGATACAAAATCCATCGAATCAACAAACAAATTTAGCTAAAGATTTAATTCAAATTAACACAGATCGAAAAAATATTGTGAAGGAATATACAGTATCACTTGATGCTGAAGTAAAAAAACAATTGGAAAGTCAGAACAAAATGATTTGGTTAGTAGGAGATTGGAATAAAGGGGTGGTCGGCCTAATTGCTTCCAGAATTCAGAATCAAGTTAATTTACCTGTTGCAGTTATTTCCATTGGCGAAGAAAATCTTTCCGGCAGCTTTCGGGCTCCAAATGGCTATAATTTGCCCAACGCTTTAGAAGAATGTAAAGATTTACTAATAAAATTTGGTGGACACCCTCAAGCGGCAGGTTTTACTTTTCTTGAAACAAATCTTGATGAATTAAAAAGCAAGCTGGATCAATATTTTTCTAATTCAAATTCGTTTAACTTAACTACAGATCCAAATCAAGTAAGAAAAATTAATTTAAATATTTCTGAAATTAATACAGATTTATTAGAAGAATTATTGAATTTAGATCCATTTGGAATAGATTTTCCAACTCCAATTATTTGTATCGATCAGAAAGATATTGTTAATCTGAAAATGCAGGAAATGTCTTTAGGGAAGCATTTTAAATTAATCTTAAATAACATTGATTTAATTTTTTTCAATCTATCACAAGAGCAGAGAAATGATATTCTAAACTCTAAGAATAAATCTTTAATTCTAGAATTCAACATCGGCAAAAATTACTGGAAGGGTAAGCAGAGCTATCAATTAATTTATCAAAAATATAGTGAATCATAATATGCCTCACTTAAAAAGCACTAGTTTGTGGCCTTATTTGAATACCATGGCAGTAATTTTTTTTCTGCTTTTATTTGTGTGGTCTTATATTCAAACTGAAATAACAACGAGTGCATACGCTAGCCAAATTAGTAATATTGAACAACTTTGTTTAGATTCTTCTGAAAAATCTAATTTAAAATTTTATAAAATATTGTGGTATAACAAAGGCTTAGAATCGGCCACTGTGTATTGTATTTACGATCAAGCTGAAAAAAATGTTCGGTTAGAAATTAGTAAAAACCAGGAATGGAGGATTACTTATTCAACTAAATTAAACAAAGAAAGAAATTTGTATTGGCCAATATATGTTTAAAATGAATAATTGGCTGGAAGAGTATTGTTATTACCTGGATTAATAAAATCAATATTCAAATTACCGAGTGTTCTATTTAAAGCGTCGATAGCAAATACCCCGTTCAATACAAAAATTATAATTAAGCCAATAATTACAATTAAACTGTTTTTTGGTCGATAGCTTTTAGTATAAATGTTTATCAGGGCAATTAGTAAAATAATACCTCCACAAATTCCTAAAAAGAAAAAAATATACTTTAGTAGGTCTAACATGAAATTAAATGTGCTTTAAAATCTCTTCTTTTAGCTTTTCATAGCTCATAGAGCCAGCAATATGAAGTAAATTTGTGTGCTTGCCTCCTGAAACTTTAATCAAAAAAAATGAAGGAATACTTCTTACATTAAATTCTTCAGATCTTGCTGTATCAGCATCAACATTAATTTTACCAATTTTTAAATCAGCTAATTTAGGATCAGTTTCTTCGCTGACCAGTTTTAAAAGTACTGGGTTCATTTGTATGCATGGGCCACACCAGGCTGCCCAAAAGTCTAGAAGGAATAAACCGTCTTGGCTATTGATGTCTTTGTTTGTGAAATCAACAATTCTAGGGTGAGTTTCAGACATAAAAAATTTTAATGGTGGGTGATAGAGGATTCGAACCTCTGACCTTTGCCGTGTAAAGGCACTGCGCTACCGCTGCGCCAATCACCCATTTGTATAATTAGGTGAATAAATTGAAAGATTGTCAACCATAAACTATTTTTTGACATACGCAAATAAATTAGGTAACTTATTGTATACCCTATGGGCGCGAAAACCAAAATTTTTAGCTTAATCGTTTTAGCACTTTTAGCATTACCAGTAATACTTGGTCCACAAAGATCTGGAGGGCAGGTGCTTGGAACTTCGGAAAATAAAGAGAGTGGAACTTCTTTCCCTTCTATTAATATACCTAATCCATTATCAACAAGCTCAACCGAGTCTAAACCTGTTGCAAAACCGGCTAAGTTAGGCGAAATTGGCAGCGGTGCCAGAGAAGTTATAACTACTGATTCTACCTCGTTACCAAAAACTTTAAAAGGAAGTGTGGTCTGGGAGGATAAAATTAAAAGCAAAGTTATTTCAGATAAGTTTCCTAAAGGATCTGGAATTATTGTAAACAACAATGGTAAAAGCATTCCTCTGGTTGTAGAAGACAGTAGAATTCTATCCACCGATACAATACTTGTTGTAGATAAAGATACATTTATTAAAATTGGAGGAAATCCAGAAACAACCCTGGCTATAGAAATTGAAGTTACTAACTAATATGAACAATTCAAAAGGTGTAATTGGAATTTTGATTGCAGCTTTGATTATAAGCTTATCTGGGCTTTTGTATGTTTTGTTTTTATACAGGCAACAGGCTTACAATTTCGATCAAGAAAGATCAGCTTTGCAAAACAGTATAGCAAATCAGAAAAAAGATAAAGATACAATTTCATATATTTGGGAAGAACAGGCTGCAGCAAACGATGTTTTAGTAAACAGACAAACTGTAGTTTTAGACAAAATTAGTGCTTATTTAGCTAATGTACAAGCTTCAATTCAGTTTATAAATACAGTTCCACAACTTACTCCGACAGCTTCAGAAGAAGGTTTCAAAAACAATTTAAATAATCTAAGAGCTTCAATTGATGAATTAAATGTAGTAACTAAAAACAATAATACAAAAAAGGAGGAAAATAAACTGAAAATAGAAACAATTTACCAGCAAGCTGGAGAAGATTTAAAGAATCGAGCTAATCCGGACGGAATTAAAAAATAGCTACAAAAGCCTCCAATTTGATACAAAGTGAAATTATTTAGTTTAATTCAGATTCTTTAACAAATCATATTTGACTAAATAGAATTAAATGGTAATGTTTATATAAACATATAGTATGTATAATAATAGTAATAATTCCTCAGGTTCGTATAACAACAACTACAACAATGATAACAACTCTAATTCCTATGGCAACAGGGGAGGCGGTTCTTCATACGGAGGAAACAGGGGTGGTAATTCATCCAATGGTGCTACACCACATGTAGAATTGTACAGCACAAAAATTTTAGCTGGAACAAGAACATATTTCTTGAATCTTAAAGAAGATAGAAAATCTAACAAATACTTAGTTATTAAAGAATCTAAGAGAATGCAAGATGGAACTTTTGAAAAGCACCAAATCATCATTTACCAGGAAGATTTTGCAAAATTAACTACAGGTTTAAATGAAGTATTTTCATTCTTACAAAACGGCCCTGCTGAAGTTTCACAAGAAGCTGAAGAACAACCAGCTGCTGAAGTAGAACCAGAAATTAACGCCTAGTTACAACTAAAAATTGATTTTGCCCCGAAAGGGGCTTTTTTTTGTTCCTGAAACCTTTTTCAGGTTGACAGTCCTTTTTGTTGCCTTTAGAAGTAATCTTAATTTATATCTATGAAACTAGACTATTAAGTCTGAATTGAACTTCTTCAAGTTCTAAACATGACAATAGTTCGAAAGGACTAGGGGATTTAGCCTTACCTGATAATGCAGTTCTTAAAGGCCAGAAAACATTGCCTGCTTTAAGATTATTATTAGAAATAAAGCTTTTTAAATTCTCCTCCCAAAACTTAATAAGGTTATTAAAATCGTTATCAAACTTTTCTTTTGCTGTATGATCAAGTAAATAATTTTGCAAGCTATCTTCTAATGTCGCTCTCAAAGTTATAGTTTTTGGCCACAAGTTTTCAATTTCTTTTAAAACTAATTTTAAATAGCCTTTTGTATTATCAGGTTGGTCATCCTTCCATTTTAACAGCTCGAAATCTGGCTTACTCCAATTATATAAACAATCACTTTCTAAACCAATCTGGCTTAATAAGGTTGCCCTGTTTTTATCTAATTGCCATCCTAAATACTTACTTTGATCGCCACATTTTCCTTTGTCTAAAAAGCCAAGTTCAGCACTTGTTTTTACAAACTCCGGCAAACTTAACATGGAAATATAATGCTTATTCATCCAGGTTAATTTTTCCAAATTAAATCTAGCTGGTGATTTAGAAAGCTTATCCAGGCTGAAATCTTTGGCCAAATTTGAAATTAATTTTTCCAGCCTTCCAGTCTCGTTCAAGCTTGTAAAATCACTTGCCTCCAAATACATTTCCTTTTCAGTTCCAGGGTTCCAACCTAAAAAACTAATATAGTTAATTATTGCTTCAGGTAAAAATCCTTTATCTATGTAATCTTGTAAATTTACATTCCCATCTCTCTTGCTCATTTTTTTGTTGCCAACTTCACTTAAAATGAAAGGCAGGTGAATATAGTCTGGTACTTTTTTCCAGTAATCTAGAAACATTTTGGTATGCTTGGGAAGGCTAGGGTACCATTCCTGAGACCTAACAACTAGGCTAGTTTCCATTAAATAATCATCAACCAAATGTGCTAAATGATAGGTAGGATATCCGTCAGACTTAATAATTGTAAAATCTTCTTCTAGACTTAAATCAAACTCGGTTTGGCCAAGCAAAACATCACTACAAATTAATTTACCCTGTTGCTGTAATTTGTACATTAACACAGGTTTTAATTCACGATCCATGGCCTCATTTAAGCTTATTTTAATTTCCTCTTCGCCATATTTTTCTGAACAAATTTTGTAATAATCAATTGGCCTTTTGTTAATTGTTTTAATTTCTTGAAGTTCAGCCCTTTCTTCAGCGGAAAGAAAATTCCAATAAGCAAGCCCTTTATCAATTAATTTTTGTGCGTGCTCGTGATAAATCTCCAACCTTTCCGATTGAATATATGGTCCAAAATTTCCCTTCTGATAAATATCGTAGAAATCACTTTTTACTTTTGTTTCTGTTAAAGTTAGGCCTTCGTCCGGTTCTAAACCAATTTTATTTAAAGCCGATAAAAGAATTTTAGCTGCCTCGGGAACCAATCTATTTCTGTCTGTATCTTCCAACCTTAAATAATATACTCCATTGTTTATTTTGGCCATAAGTTTGGTAAATAGAACTGTACGAGCAGTTCCTATGTGTAAATATCCGGTAGGGGAAGGCGCTTGCCTGGTTCGAAACATAATTAAAATAAGCCAGTTTCTTAAATAGGTGTCAAATCAAAGACTCACCAATTGACAAAAAAAATGCTTGCATAAACTATCAAGAGGCTTCTTTTTAAGCGTTGCCAAATTAGCTCAGTTGGTAGAGCAACGGTTTTGTAAACCGTAGGTCGTCGGTTCGAACCCGACATTTGGCTCCAGATTAGTTATGTTAACTAAAATTTTAAAATTTTTTTCCATAAAGCCCGTATTTTGGTACGCTTTATTATTTGTTTTCATGGTGCTTATTGCTGGCAAAATTGCAAGTTATTTTTAATTTTAAATAACAGATATTTTGTCTTTTACTATTAAAATATAAACGCTCAAAGGGCTTAATATTGACAACTTATACATTTCTAAGCTTATAATTAAGAAATTATAAATTATTATGGCCAAGAGCACTGAAATTACCTATTTTCCAACTGCAACAGCTAGATGCTTGAATTGTGGCAGTATCTATACTTTGGGAATGACACAAGAAACATTAACTGTAGAAGTTTGCGGAAATTGTCATCCATTTTACACACAACAAGACACTTTAGTTGATACAGCAGGTAGAATTGAAAAGTTCCAAGCAAGATTATCTAAAGCAACTTCAAGTGTTAAGAAAGATTCTTCAAAAGCAAGAAAGTTCAAACAATCTTTAGCTGACATAGTCCCTGATGCTGAAGAAAAGAAGGTAGAAGAGCAAGTAGTTGACAAAGAAGCTTAATTTTTTACTTTATATAAGCAACTTTTTGAACCAACGAATATTTGCAGATGAAGATATATTATACCAACCCTAATTTGAAGTACAGCTCTGGAAAGTCTAGGGCAGTAGCTGCCAGCTTTAGTTCTAAAGTTCATAGTTCAAGTTTCAGTAATTCCTTTTTTAATTGGGTTGAAAGTAACAATAACTTTTATTTTCAATTAATTGGTATTTTTATCTTAACTGTAGGTATGGTTCTTTCCTTGCAAAACTTTTTGGATGGAACTAAGCTAAACGCTTCAGCAAAAGAAAGTAATGATGTTAGAATTTTAACAAATTTTCAGCAGCAAAGTTCCAGCATTTCAGATAAATCTTCACTAAAAGAGGTTGCCGATTTTGTACCAGTTGTAGAAACAGCTAAGCCAATTACTGAGCCAGTAAATGTTGTGGAATATTCAGTTAAAGATAAAGAAACTATACAGTCTGTGGCAACTAAATTTAAAGTATCAGTTGAAGAAATAACCAGTTTAAATAATTTACTACCTGGTCAGACTTTAACTGCAGGAATTAAGCTGAAAATACCTTTCAAATAGTGGTAAATTTAGCAAAAAACCTTGACAAACTGGTTTTCTAACTACAATCTAAGAATACGCCCAGATGGTGAAATGGTAGACACTCTAGTTTTAGGAGCTAGTGCCGCAAGGTGTGAGGGTTCAAGTCCCTCTCTGGGCACCATTAATATTTTTTCAGTTGGTAACTTAAAATACCATCGTTCGTATCCTCAATTTCAAGGTAATTACAAAGTAGATAACTTCCGGAATTGCTAAATATACTTTCTAATTTTTTTTCGAATTCAACCTTGTTCAAATTGGTTAATTCAATTTTTGTTTCAATTTTTTTAGCTTGTTCTATTTGCTTAATACTTACCTTGGTGTTATATAGCTTTTCGTTTCGAATAGGTAGTCCAATTGATTCAGCCTGCAATCTAATTTGATGCATTCTACCAGTTTTTAATTCCACTTCCACTAAGGTTTGATTTAATTCAGGACAGTAATTTAGAGGGGTGAATTTTGATTCGGTTTCCCTAGCAAGCTCGGAGTATTTTTTAGCCTTATCTTCGGCCCAGAAAAATATTTGTTTCAATGGATTGTTGGTATTTCGGCTTTGCCAGGCTTTAATTTCAATAGGGTATTCCAGCTTACCTTCTAATACTGTTAAATATTTTTTTGCAACATTTCTTTCTCTGAATTCATCTTGAAGCTTTATATGTGCAATTTCATTTCTAGCTATTAAGATTAAGCCCATTGTATCTTTATCTAATCTGTGTACTGGCAAAAATATTTCGGTTTTTTTACCGTAAGTTGCCTGTAGAAAACTGACTAAATTTTGCTCGATATGTCCCGCTCCAGACTCGGTTACTATGCCTTTTGGTTTGTAAACTAATAAAAAATCAGAATTGTATAATAGTACTTTGATTTCTTCGAAAGGCCCATGATCACGCAGTGGCCAGTGGGAAATATCTATTCTTTCTCCCATATAAATCCATTCTAAACGGTTTGTAAACAATTCATTATTTATTGATACGCCAAGTTTTTGGATATTTTTTTGAATATCGCTACTGGTGAAGTCTGAATTTTGTCTTTTTAAGTAATCTGTTACGTATTTATGTAATCTAATTTTGTTTGTCATATAATTGTTCTATAATTAATTTTGAAACTTCTATCCCGATTCCGTCTATCCCAATCCCAGCTAAAAACTTATAATCTTCCATTTCTAAAGATTTTTTTATTGATTCTTGTAAATTTTGAATAGACTTCTGCCCAAATCCTTCAAGCTCGGATATTTTATCCCAAGGTAGGTTATATAAATCTGGAATATCCTTAATATCAAATTCTTCAATAAATTTTAAAATATTTTTTTCTGAAAGTCCAACGATATTGCCAAGGTTTCTTTGGCAGAAATAGCTTAATCTTCCAACAATTTGATCTTTGCAGTTGGTTGTATTAGGGCAATATAAATCAACTTCTGTTTTGGTTAATTGTAATTTTGTACCACAAGAAGGGCAATTAGTAGGGGTAGAAATTATTTTTGATTCTGAATGCCTTAAGTTTTTTAATATATTAATTACTTCTGGAATTATATCTCCGGCTTTGCGAATAATTACTGTATCAGAAAAATGCAGTTCAGATTCCGAAACTTCTTTGTAATTGTGCAGGCTTGCTCTTTTTACTTCTGTACCCATTAACAGGATTGGTTGTAATACTGCTACAGGTGTTATTTTGCCTGTTCTTCCAACTTGCCAAATGATATCTTCAATAATTGTACTTACTTCTTCAGGAGCAAATTTGATTGCACACCAAGCCCTAGGGGTTTTACCCACAACACCAACCTTATCAGCTAAAATATTATTATCTAATTTCACAACAAGGCCATCAATAGGGTAGGGTAATGTTTCTCTTTTAGTTTCCAGTTCTTTAGAAAATTCCCATACATTCTGTAAATTATTCTGAACAGTATTAAATGGGTTTATCGGGAAACCATTGTTGGATAGAAAATTTAATTCTTCCTGATGAGTTGAAAATTGGTCTGGATGCACAATCTATTTTTTACTTTGTGTCTATATATGTCAATTATATTTAAACTTTTTTGGATAACAAAAATCTCCCCTTTAGGGAGAGATAAATGGTACCGGTTTTGGCCTATTTTCCCCTGGCTCTGCAGCCAAGTATCATCAGCGTAAATGCGTTTCAAGACTCTGTTCGGAATGGGAAGAGTTGGTGCCACACCACTTGAAAAACCGATATTTATTTAATAAAAGATTATTAAGCTTATGTCAAGAATTGATTCGAACCTGTCGCCAATCTCCTAACTAAAAATAATACTAGACAAAAATACCTATCAAATAGAGTCCTGTAGGTTTACTATGACATACAGTACAGATTTA
>JBILXY010000031.1:0-3592 GCA_044378055.1 Bdellovibrionales bacterium
AGGAAATTGTCTCTACAGATTCTAAAAGAGTTAAACAAACAACAATAGGTTCTAACAATTACCAATTAGCTTTTGAAGATGCTATAGATAATGACTTTAACGATATTGTTTTAAAAGTGTATAATGAAAAATGTAAGGAGGAAGAACCACCTGTAATCCCACCAGTTGATCCAACGCCTACGCCTCCGGTAACTCCACCAACTCCACCTGTTACTCCACCGACCACACCGACACTTCCTGTTTTGCCTGAGCCTGTTGGGCCAGTAACTCCGCCAACACCAGCACCTACGCCTGATGGAGGGCAGGGGGTATCCCCAACGGTGCCTGTTACTCCGCCGACTTCTACACCTTCTACGGTCAATCCACCTTTGATTCCTACAAACACCAATCCGACAAATCCCAATGGGGCTAATGGAACGGCGAGCGTTCCCCTACAACCAACGCCAACTTTAATTGCTAAGAATGTAACTCCTACTCCAATGGCCAATGGAGGGCAGGGGCCCTCCGCTACGGTTGCAAATAATGCTTCTTCAACCACAAATGGGAGGATAAATCCTTCCCCTACGGCCGCCGCCCAAACTCCAACAACTGCTGCTACCACAGCCACGCCACTAGCTATCACGGGAACTGCCTTGTATAATGAATGCTCTTATCCTGACTTTCCTTGGGATAATTGGTGTGTTCAGTATTACAACACAAACCCGTACACTGGAATAATGACTTATTCAGAAAACTATTATACATCTCCAGACTTTCTTGGAAGGAAAGATTTCATTAACAAAGACTGGGGAAACGGAGGCCCAGGTGGGGTAACAAATCCAAATTACTTTTCAGCTAAATTCATAAAACATCAATGGTTCGATGGAGGTTTCTACAAATTCTACACTCAATTTGATGACGGAATGAAACTGGTTATAGATGGTAGATTAATCATAGATAAATGGGAAAACCCAGCTTGGGATTTTGAAGCTAGAGCAGATATATCTGCAGGCTGGCATACTGTGGAAGTATATTACCAAGAAAAAACAGGTGGTGCTAAAATATCTTTATCTTGGGAACTAGGATGTAAAGATGGTATTAACACTACAAGTTGGTGTGGAGAATTCTATCCTAATAACTATTACGGTGGAATACCTTTCAAACCAATAGAAAGGCAAGGTGTTTTCTGGGACGATAACTGGGGAAATGGAAATGTAACTTTTGAACTAAACAATCAAAGAAATCTCTTTTCAGGTACTTTCGTAAACCAATTAAACCAACTTCCAACAGACAACTTTACAGGATACTTTACCAAGCTTCATTACTTCCCAGCAGCTACCTATACTTTCATAACTCAAGCCGATGATAACATTCAAATATTCATAGATGGAGAAAACATAATATCTCAATTAAGTTGTTGCAACCAAACCAGAGTAGATAAACAACTTACAGCAGGAAATCATTTAATTCAAATAAGGTATAAGGAATATACTGGGGAAGCTAAGTTGGTTTTTCGGTGGGAGTATAAGGACAGAAACTTTCCAACAGGCCAAATAACTAATCCATCATTTAATAACCAAACAATTTCAGGAAGCCAGTTTAAAGTAGAAGCCACTGCCAATGACAATGTAGGAACAAACAATACTGGTGTAGCCTTCGTATCATTCTATGCCTATTACAACAACCAATTATATTTCCTTGGGCTTGAAAACAACGACAATATAGATAACAAATATTCAGCTTTAATTAATTTATCCAATATAACTAGCAGTCAAAACATTGAATTTTCAATAGCTGTTACAGATAGAGCGGGTAATGTTACTAATGTGGCTGGTGGAAGTAGGTGGGCTTATTATCAAAAACCAAGTGTAGATATTACAATACCGTTTAATGTAACTTCACCTGCAACAGTTCCAAATTGTTCACAGGGAAGCCAATGTTCTTCTAATTTTGTAATGCTTTATGGGAATAAAAATACTTACGATAACAATAGAACAGTTTGGGTTGTAACGCACGGCAGAGGAGACAATACTGATGGATGGGTTAAAGATATTGGAAATCAAATTCATAATAGTTACCCAAACGACATAGTCTTACTTTTAGATTGGAGAAATGGTGCTAGCGATACCTTTCTAAGACCTGGTTCATCATCTAAATTTACTGGTCCAATAGCCAAAGTATCTAAACAAAAACTAAATGAGTGGGGTTTTTCAGACAAAAACAAACTAAATATTATCGGGCATTCACTGGGTACTTTGCTTTCAGCTAAACTATCTGAGGAAATGGGAGGGGCTAAGAATCTAACTTTGCTTTCTCCACCAGGTAATGCAAATAATAATTATGAAGTTAATCCAAATGAAAGTTTCTCTTCTTTTCAAGGTAAAGCCCAGTTTAGTAGAGCTATAGTAATGAGCGGAGAAATAGCCGATGACGAAACCTTAGCTAAAACTGCAGATGAAAAGATATTAGTAGATTCACCAGATGTTTCAGGTGTTGGAGCAAAACATATTGCCAACACAAGACTATACTTGCAATTAATAGCAAGAAGGAAGCTTTACAATAATTTACTAAGTTTAGACAATATGGGTAGTAATAGTTTACCAGTGGCAGGAGGAAATGATTATTCAGGTTTTAATGGAAGAATAACAACAACAGGAAATATTGACCCTAATTATTTACAAATTAGGTATGCAGACAAAAAAATTAACTATGGAAGTACGGGCAACGAAACTATTCTTTCTGAAAATTTCTACACAGCAGAAAGTTATGGACATACTGGAGACGATACTTTCCAGTTTAGCACAACTCCTGCCAATCAAAATCATACTGTTAAAGATTTCTCTGGAAATGATAAATTATCTATTCCAGTTGTAGAATCACAAAACTATAATATCCAAAACGACAACAACACACCTATGCTATACAAAAGAATCTGCAATATCTTCAATTCATGCACTAATTACAAAATGGTTAGGGTGGAGGGGAGTAAGGCAGACTACCAGAAAATGATGGATAGGTTAAATGATTATAAAGCCAATAGTAGCAATGATTACTTCATCAATTAATAAAACATTATGCCTAAAATAAAGCTCAATAATACAACTAAATTTATTATATTTACTATTGTAATTGTATTAATTACAATTTCTTCAATTCTTACATATCCATTTCTTTTTAATATACCTGAAAAAACTATAATAAATGAATTTAATTCTACTAATTCAATCTTTTCGTCAGACAGAGACTCAAAGATAATTGATGGTTTTAATGGAATCGTAAGGGATTTGAAATGGAAAACCACTCTTACAAAATTTGATATTTTTAAACCAAAGTATTCTCTTTTAAGACAAGGAAGTTCTGGAAGCTACACACAGGTATGGATAATAACTCTAAACAGGAATGGGCTAGTTGATTGGAAAATTACTGAATTTTCCTCTGTAGAAGTAAATTTTAATTTGGATAAATCTATTGAAATTGCTAAAAAATACGACCTGTCTGTAGAAAATCCTGATCCTGAAAATATTACTGTTTATAAACAACCCACCACTGAAGAAATTCAAGCTCAGAAGAAAGTTAGGGAGTTAGGGGAAAATCCAGATTACATAAAAGACTA
>JBILXY010000007.1:0-49582 GCA_044378055.1 Bdellovibrionales bacterium
ACTACTACTAAATAATCACAGAGGTGTAACAAAAGAAAGGAGAAGTAAATTAATTCACACGTACTTTAATCATAGGAATATTACATAATCCATCACCCCAATTCTTTCTTTAAGTCACATTTTACGAGGACAAATTGATTCTAATATTGGATGCAGCTTTTGGGTCAGACACAGCAATTCAACATCAAGTTTACTTTGAAGACACTTGCAAACCAATGACTTGTTTTTTTCTGGCGATACCAAATAGCATGGATATAAGGGAATGCTGTCGCCAACTTTCCAAAGCTTCCGACAAGTTTGGAATTGAAATTAGTTTAAAGTAAACAATAAACCCAGGTTCTGAATCTGGGCTTTCTTTATTTTATATAAAACTGATCCAACTTTTTGGTATCTAAATTATCAAACCCTTCCACTGAATAGGTTTTTAGAATTAGAATTAATTGGGCTAAATCATCACTCTCAACAGCGTTCGAGTTTTGCCAAGTTGGAATTCTTGAATTTGTATTTAAATCATTTTCCTTCAAAATATCTTTTAATTCACCAACAGCAAAACCTTCTTTATTGGTATTTTCTTTAATAAAATTCAGGCTTTTATCTAAATCTTCCAAGAAGTCTGTTCTAGCCTGCCCGACTAATTTTTCTGAATTCAAAACAAGGCCAGCCAGGGGTAAATTCTTAAAAGTAATAATTCCAATTAAAGTTTTATCTGGATTCACCCTTTTGGTATTTAACTTTTCTTCCACATCAGAAATGTAGGGCTCGAAGGAAACCAAAGCATCAATTTTGCCAGCAATCATAGCCTGAACTAAAGCAGAAGGATCGTTTCCTGAAACATATTTTACACTGCTTGTTTTAACTTGCCTAGTGAATAAAACAAAATCTAAGCCTTGCTGAACCACCGGATTGTTAGGAAAATAACCAATAGTTGCCCCATTTAATCCGCTGAAATTATTTGGATCTAAAACCTGTTTTCCAACTAAAAATAAAGCTGGATTATTAGGGGTTTCGGTAATCTGACTGGCAACTTTTAGGCTTGAATTGGTTTGTAAAGCTTGTAGTGCATTTGGCATATCACTGTACCCTCCAATTGTGGCCTTCCCAGCTTGCATAGCGTCCATGGCCTGCAAACCTGTGCCCACATTTTCAAGACTTGCCCCCAACCTGTTAAACTTTTTCTGATAAACCAAAATCGGTAAATTTATTACACTTTTATAAGTAACAATTTTAACTTGATTGTTATTTTGAAAATTAGTTACCAAACTTGAAATTTGAAACCAGAGTCCAAAAGTAATTAAAATTAGCACTAAAAATCCACAAAATATTCTTATGAAATCCCATTTGAATCTTGAAAATAAATTCAGTAAAACTTTTTCCAAAGCAAAAGAAACAATCAAAATAATTACAAGATAAGCGTAAAGATAGCTGGTTTTGTATAGTTGCTGAAATAGTAATAGCCTTAAACCCAGACCTGTTTTTCCACCCAAAATTAATTCTGTTAAAATAGCAGTAGCCATTCCCCACAACACCACCTGTGGCAAAATTCTGAAGCTTAAAAAATTATTTTGTGGTAAGAAAATATACCTAAATTTTTGATTGGGTGTTAACTTCCAAGAACTACTTAAAACTTGGAATTCAGCAAAGTCTTTAGAAACCACATTAATGCAGTGCGATAAATACAAAACAAAAACTGTGAAAAATACCACGCTGGTTTTTGCCAAATCTGTTAAACCAAAGGCTAAGATTGCAAGTGGGATAATTACTGGCGCCGGAAGATATTTCCAAACATTATTTATACTGCTAATTAAATTTAAAAACCACCCAAACCAAAGCGAAATGTAAATAATCAATAAAGATGTTATGTAAGAAAGCAGTAAAGCTGAAACAAGCCTGGATATTGTACTAAATAAATCTATGAATAGTATTTCCCAAAAGCTTGCGTTCGTAAAACTTAAAAATATATCGGTTGGGGCGGCTAGAAAAGCCAAATTAGCCAATTTAAAAACAAATAACAATTGCCACAAACCTAAAACTAATAGCCAAGGCCAGACCAATTTCCAAAATTCATTAAGCTTATAATTTATCTTCATAACTAGCTTGATATTTCCATTTCCATTTTTGAATTAACCGTAATTTCCCAAACTTTTCCTTCCAATTTTTCCAAAATTATTTTGTCGTGAGAAATTGTAATTAATTTAAATGGAAATTGCTTTTGCCAAGAAATTAGCCAATCTAAAGTTTCTGGCAACACCTTTTTATCTAAAGCAGAAAAGGCTTCATCCAGAATTAAAATTTTGGGTTTTCTTAATAGTTCGCGCAGTAAAATTACGCGTTGTAATTGCCCTCCACTTAAATCTACGCTGGAAATTTCTGACTGAATGTTAAATAATACCTGTTTGTTCTGTGAATTTAATAAAGGCAATAACCATTCTAATTCAGCTTGAATTTCAGGCATTGTCATAAATCCATAATCATTTAGAGATAGTTTACGACCAAATCTTGAAGGTAATTTACCAAACACAGCCAACTCTAAATTATCTGCAAGATTATACCACCACAACCAATTTTGCCTATAATTCTGATTTATATAAGCAAAGTCTAAGTTCTTGGAAATACACTCCTTAACAATTTGATTTACCAGGGTAGTTTTACCTACCCCATTTTTTCCCCAAAAATGATTTACCGAATCATCAATTTCCAGCTCTATATTTTTTAGAATTAGCCTAGGCGATAAATCTAAATTATAGGGGCCAAACTTCATACTAAAACTTATAAAAGCAAAGTGCCTTCAAAAATAACTAAATATGTAGAAGAAGTGGTGCTTTTAACATTTAAACCTGTAGCAGTTGGCAGCACAGTTGTGTTCACAACAATTGGTGCTTGAACCGAAGCTGGTGGAATTACCAAACCTGCCTGAGCCAAACCTTGAACTAGTGCAGCGCTTGTTGCCGCATCTAAAACTTGGGTTCCAACTAGGAATTGAAGTTGTAAACTGGAAACATTTAGATCATAGGATGAGCCATCTTTTCCAGGAACTGCCAAGCCAGAAGCTTTACCAGAAACAGTAGGGTAAACTGCACCAACTTTCAAGGCTGGATTTCCAAGAATTGCTAAATCTAAACCTTTTACATCTAAATTAAAAGATCCTGCAGTAGCAAAACTTAATTGACCAGTTGGAAAAACTAAAGCCGGTGTTAGTAATGTAACTTTAGAAGCTGTAAATGATTTACCAGCCAAAGTTGTAGCAAGATCAATTTGTTTTTGGGCCAAAGCTGCTTTATCTGCTTCGGCTTTCTTTGCATTTTCATCATCTTGCTTCTTTTTATTTTCCATAGATATTTTTTCGTCCTCTTTCTTTTTATCGTCTGCTTTTTTGTTCATATCTGCAACATACCAAATTCCTCCAATTACTATAATGGCTACCACAACAAAACCTGAGATATACATTATCATTTGCTTCTTCATATTTGAGTTTGGGCTTGTTTCGTTCATAAATTGTTGTAATTTTTAAATTTCTTGGGTCAATCACAATAACGGCATTTTGTCAACGCAATAAAGTTTTCATCAACATCTATTGCCCATCCAAAATTTCGTTCACTACACTATCTGCTTCCTTATTATGTTCTCTATAAACATGCAAAACTTTGAAAGTGTTAAACTTGCTTAAAGATTGTTTTACTTTAACCGACCAAGGCTTTAATTCCTCTTTTTTAACCTTATATTCCCCCCTAACCTGCTTCACGACTAATTCACTATCTAAGTAAGCAATTAAATTTATTTCGGCTGGATTGTAATTTTGCACAATGTTTTCTAAAGCGAAAACTAAGCCCTGCCACTCGGCCTGGTTATTGGTTGTATGACCAAGAAATTTTCCTTCTAAAGCCAAAATTTTAACTTCCCCATTTTCAATTAATTTTGCTCGATGTTCAATGCTCGAGATTCTTTCCAAATCGATCATACTTTCAGCCTGAACAACTAAAAACCCATAAGCCGAAGGACCAGGATTTCCCCTACTTCCACCATCAGCAAAAAGTGCAACAAACATAAATAAAATAATCGACGGTTATCTAAACAAAATTGGTAAAAATGTATAAAGCACAAACCCAAACAAAACCACAAAAGCTAGGAATACTGTAAAAGCCCGTTGCCATGTCCAATAACTTTTTTTATTCAATTTATTTTCAGCCACTTTAATTTCCTGTTTTGCAAGCCTTCTGGCAATTTTATCAGCTTTTCTAGCAGAAATAGGAGGGTTATAATTTGGAGAAGAAGGTTTTTTAGAAGACATAAATTAAACATAAAAAAAATCCCGAGCTTTAGCAAGGGATAGGAAATTTTCCAATAAAAAGGTGTAATCTAGAATTACAATTTTGAGGTAGTAATACTTGCTGAATAGCTTTGCAATCTAAACCATCCATCATTCTTAAGCTGGTATGAAGAGATTTCATCCACTATAATTATTGATTCATCAAAATCTTGTGGAACGAAAATTGTTGGTTGCAATGTCGAGATATTGGCGCTTCTACCGTTAACAATGTTTGTAACATTTCCAGTTATGGTGCCAGTGTTGATAATACCATTGCAACAATTAAGATCGCTTGCTTGAACTCGTCCAATGGTTAAAATACCACCGGCTTGGTCAAAATTAGTATACTGTGGTTCTTCGACATGAACCGCAACTGAACCTGATTCAAAATCTGCTAAACTAAGACGATAAATTAGCAAATGCAAACCATTAAGCTGAATAGATTTAACTTCACCTAAAACTCTGTAATCTTTAAATTTATCACTCATTCTTTGTTTTCTCCTAATTTTATTAGTTGAATGAACCCCTAATTAAAATCACACTTTTTCCCTTTTGTAAAATAAAAAATCCCAAGCTTTTGCCTGGGACTGGAAACAATATTAACCTAGTATGGAATAATAAACATCTGCCCATCATTCTTTACCTCGTCACTTAAAAGGACTGTACCGGGACTGTAAACTTCAAATTCCTTAATTTCTTCGTTATAAATAACTACCTCCGCACCAAGAATATATTTTTGTGGGAATATATAGCTTGAATACAATGTTGGATACGATAAATCTTGGGCTACATATACATAGTAAAATTTATCATGAATGAAAAGTTTAGCTGTGAAACAGTTTTCAAAGTGATCTATTTTTAATATTTCATGTCCAAAAGCTGCAAGTAACGCAGTGTAAAATTTGTTAACATCAATTTGGCGTGCAAATCTCATTATTTTTAATTTGTAAATTCTACTAATTTAAAAGAAAATAAAAACTAAATTGTAGGCAAACATTGTAAATTAATTCTTACTCTAAATACTCCTTAGAATAATACTTTTTCAGAACTTCAGGAACTTTAATTCTTCCGTCAATTTGTTGGAATTGTTCCATAATGGCAAACATTGCCCTATTGGTAATACCGGTACAATTAAGGCTATGGGTTAATTCCTTTTGGCCTTCATAGTTTGTGAAAGTAATATTCAAATTCCTGGTTTGGTAATCTGTACAGTTACTGGAAGAACATAATTCACGGAAATCTTCAGTGGCTGGAAACCAAGCTTCAATATCAATTTGTCGGTTATTTTTAATACTAATGTCCCCACTGCTAACTTCAAGTTGATGATAATGCAGCCCTAATAAATCGAGGCCGGCACAAAAAAAGTTTGTTAATCTTTCAAAAACTTGGGCACTTTGGTCTGGTTTACAAATAGCCACCATTTCCACTTTTTCAAACTGATGAACCCTAATTCCACCTTTTGTATCTTTACCGTGCGCCCCAATTTCCTTTCTAAAACAAGTTGTCCAAGCGGTTAAAAGCCGAGGATCTGCAAGTTGTAAGTTTCGATTACTTTCCATAAACATTAAACTTGGCTCGCTGCTGCCTACCAAATATTTGGTTCTATCACCTTCAATTACTTCATAAACATCGTCTTGACCTGTTGGGAAAAAGCCTGTTCCAGCCATAACATCATAGTTTACTGCGATAGGTGGAATAACATATTCAAAACCCTCTTCCAAAATTCTATCCAAGGACCAGTTAAACAAGGCTCTTTGGAATTTAGCTAATTCACCAGCAATATAATAGCCTCTAAAACCTACAGCTTCTACACCTTTTTCGCTTAAATAATCTCTTTTAAAAATTGGCAGTTCGTGGTAAGGCGAAGGGTTAAAATCGAATTCTGGCTTTACTCCAAATTGCCCAATTTCTATATTACCAGCGTCATCTTTGGCTACTGGAATTCCATCCCAAGTAAGATTTGGAATAACGGCCAACAAATTATCCAGCTCTGATTTTAACTCTCTTTGGGTATCTTCTAAAGTTTTAATTTTTTCAGAAACTATCTTCATCTCTTCTAATTTCACGGTTTTTTCTTCAGGTGAAAGACTGGCAATTATTAAATTAAAACTATTTTTTTGCTGGCGAAGTTCTTCCAACTCTTTTTGAGATTCTTTGAAAACTCCAGCTTTCTCAGTAATATCATCGATGATCACTGGAGGTTTAAAACGCTTGGAAAGTTCTTGTTTAAAAATATCTGGATTTTCAACAATTTGGTTAAGAGAAATCATACAATTTTATGTATGTAAATATTTCAAAAAAAGCAACCCTAGCTTAAAACAATCAATTTCCCAACAACAATTAGGGCATTCAGAAACCCTGTTGTAGCGTGGCTATACATTATTGGTCTATCTTTATGATAAGCCCCATAAGCAAACCAAAAAATATTTCCTATCAGAAAAAAACCGAAAGTTAAAAGTGAAACCCCAGCAACTTCACGCATTATCCAAACATTCCAAGCCTGAGGAACAGAGGCCACAGAGCCAAACAAAGCCATCGGAGTGGCCATCTGATTCACAAGCAACGAAGCCTTGGATGAAAATTCTTTTCTAGAATAATGATGCACAAGTGTATTATTCCAAACAAAGTATGTTTTGGAAAGAAACCAGGTTAGTATTTGTCTTAGTATCCTTTACAACAAATCACTTTTAATTAACTTGACCAAAAACTTATGCAGAATCAATTTCCTATTATGTTTGGCAAGATTTTTCGAAAAGTTAGAAAAAATTATACATTGTATAAAAAAGTTAGAAGTTTTTTACGCCGCATTTTTAAATTTATTAAATAATTTTATGACAAAAATTTTACCTCAAGATGTTATCGCCGATCATATTAGGGCCAGCTGTTTCATTATTTCTGACGGAGTTTTACCAAGTGGAAAACAAAGAGGCTATGTTCTAAGAAGATTAATCAGAAGGTCTTTATCTGCTAGTTTGAAGTTAAAAATTGATATCACACAAACAGAATACTTTCAAGAGTTAGTAGATTCAGTCATTTCTATTTTCAATACAAGTTATCCAGAAATTTCAGAAAATAGAGAAATAATTATTTCAACCCTTATTACAGAAGCTGGGAAATACCAAAAGGCTATAGCCATTGGTGAAAAGGAATGGGCTAAAATTCTAAAATAATATTCGCAATATGTTTGAAAAATTGTTTGCATTTGTTACTTCAACCCCAAGTCTAGCTAGATTGTTTGGCAGAATAGAAATAGATAAATTAGCCAAATTTTGTTCAGACAAATTCCAAAAAGATGTTTATATTACCAGCCAATTAAAGCGAAGCAGGCCTGAAAAAATAATTCATAAAATGCAAACTAGCGCAGACTGGGCAAAATATTTTAACCAATTAGCTGCAAATAATAATGTATTAAGTGTTGAAATATCTAACGCTTCCAGCCCAGATTGGATTATTATTTATCAAAACTATCCAAAAAATAGGAACTTGTTTATTTTCCAATCTTCTAAATTTGAAAGTGATGCCGAAATGAAGAAAAGTATTCTAACTAACAAATTTGAAAATGCAGCAAATAAGTTTATAACCACAACCAATTTTGAAAACTTAAGATTATATCAAATTTACAAAGTTTTATTTTCATCAATTAACATCGCTTCTTTGCTAATTGTTGCTCTAATGTTCGTTTTGTTATTCCTGCCAAGTAATTTCGCCGGTCTTTGGTCAGCCTGGCTTCTTAGAGGATTTTTAATTTATGGTACAGTGGCTTTGTTAAGTTCAATTACAGGTTTTTGGTTAAACAAATACCCCAATTTAATTTGGGAAATTACAAATACTGGGGAGGGTATAGATCGAAACAATCAGCTAATTACAACCAATATTCAGTACATTCAAATTTTCACGCCAGTAATTTTAGTTTTAATATTTATGCTATATTACATAATATTTCTACCATAATTAAAGTTTATGAGCGATAATTATCTTGAATATCCCATTTGGACTAGATCGATTGAACTAGATTCTGATACCTTAAAATACAAAACTAATATTCACCAATTTTTGGCTTTTTTTGAATATTATATAAACAACATAATCGATTCGCCAGACAAAGAAGCAAGAGTTAATTTTATTTCAAATCCGGATGGGTTAGAACTTCAAGTAGTCACAGTTGATTTTAACCAGAGCCAAGTTGAAAATTATTACGATCAATTCATAACCTTTTTAGCCGAGCCAAATTTACTAAAAAAAGTAATTAATAAAGTGAGACAATACAGCGAAGATGACCCAGATAGTTTAAAGGATGAAATTGTGGAAGAACTTTTGAATAAGTTGATAGCCGTAAGAAAAGAAGTTCTAAAAATTGAAAACTCTCTCCTTCACGCTGTAAAAGCAGACCATCAGGACGAAACCCTAAATTCAATCAAAAAAGATTTAGCCGAGGTGAAAAATAGAATTTTAGACAGCTTGACCGAAAAGAAAAATTTAGAGAAAAATAATCAATATTTTCAGGAAATCCTATCCAGTTTTTCTCCTTTGAGTATTAATATTATTAACAACCAAACCAAAAATATGACCAGTCAAAACTTCTCTAACTCTACAATAAATAATTCAGGAAACATTGTTTTTGGAAACAATTACAGTGATTTAATAATTAATACAAAAGAAAAAATTAGTAACATGGTTTCCCCAGAAGACAAAAATGAAGACAAATTAATTCAAATTCAAGGCTATTTATTAGAATTAATCGAACTTGTCACAACCAATCAAGATATTCCAGAACACCAAAAAGAAGTTGGGATTAAAGCTGTTGATCAAATTACTAACTGTGCTACCCACGATGGTGAATTAGGTGATAAAAATAAGGGGATAATCCAGAATTCGCTACAAACACTTTCTTCCATTTTTAATGCAGTTGGAAACACCGTAACCAACCTTGAAACTTTAAAAAACCTGGCTGGAATTTTTGGATTGAAAATTTAACTTGAAAATTCCAAATTAATTTAAAATAGACAAAAAATATTATTTAGAAAATTTTATTATTAATATGGCTATAAAACCAGAACTAAACCCTGAATTTCTTGCTGAAAAAACTTGGAACTTATACCAAACCTTTGGTGTGCCCATTGAAGTTTCAGAAGATATTCTTGAAAGCAAAGGCCTTAAATTAGACGCTAAATTATTAGCAGAATTAATCGCCGAGCATCAAGCCCTTTCTCAAACTACTTCGGCCGGTCAGTTTAAGTCTGGTTTAGATGCAGACACAGACAAAACCAGAAAGCTTCATTCATCAACTCACATTCTTCACTCGGTTCTACGAGAAATTTTCGGCGAAGAAGTAAAGCAAAAAGGTTCTGCTATTACCAATGAAAAAGCTAGATTTGATTTCACCCTAACAAGCAACATAAGCCCTGAACAAATTGCAGAAATAGAAACTGGGGTTCAAGCAATTATTGATAGGAAGTTAGAAATGGAAAGGCTTGAAATGAAACAAGATGAAGCCAAAGCACTTGGAGCAATTGGTTTATTTGGAGAAAAATATGGAGATATTGTTAGTATTTACACCTTAAAAGACGGACAGGGCAATGTTTATTCAAGAGAATTTTGTGGAGGCCCACATATTCAAAACTCTTTAGAAATTGGTAAATTCAAACTATTAAAACAAAAGTCAGTTGGCCAGGGACTAAAAAGAATAGAATTTACAGTAGAATAAACTAGATTCAGAGTGGTGATTTTAGTTTAATTCTTGACAATTCCAAGCTATTTCCTTTCTCTTATAGAATATATGGCCGATAAAAAGATTAAGGCAGTCGTCAAAATTGTAATTCCAGCAGGTAAAGCACAAGCAGGACCTCCAATTGGTTCCACTTTAGGACCTTTAGGTATCAACTTAATGCAGTTCGTAAAAGACTTTAACAGTCAAACTGCAACATTAACCGGAGGAATCCCAGCTTTAATTACTGTTTTCGATGATAGAAGTTTTGAATTTGTACTTAAAACTCCTGCAGTTTCAGAATTAGTAAAGCAAGCAATTAATGTAACTTCTGGTGCTAGCGACCAAGTAAGAAAGAAAATTGGTAAAATTACTAAATCTCAAATTAGAGCAATTGCTGAAAGAAAAATGGAAGATTTAAACTGCTACGATGTTGATCAAGCTATGAAAATGGTTGAAGGTACATGTAGAAGCATGGGTGTAATTGTAGTAGAAGATTAATATTAATAATCAAAACAAAATTAAGGGGGCAACCTCTTTTTTTGTTGCCCTAAAATCATTTATTTTATTCAGTTGACATTACCTAACTTTTACTTTTGTATTAGGTTAAATCTAATTAAAACTAGATTATTATTCAATCAAATCAGTTAATCTAATATGGCCGTTAAAAAACAAGAAAAAAAAGTTGAAGAAGTTGAGATTGTAGAAGTTGAAAGTAAAGTTGAAGAAACAGGATCTAATGTCTATTCAAACTTTTCCAGATGGTCTAAAATATACTCTATTTTAGGTTTCATCGGAGCTGGTTTCCTTATTCTAGTTGGAATTCCTTACATCCTTGCCTTAGGCTTTGGTTTGTTAATGATTGCAGCTGGTGTTTTTTACATCATTGCTTACAACAAAGTTTTACAAGCATCAAACTTAGTTTCTGCTTTAGAAAAATCTAGCGACAAACCTAAAGAGTTCAAAGCTAACACTGAAGAAGTAATTTCCAATCTAAAATCTTACTTTAAAATTATTAGCATTATTAACATTGTTTCTATAATTGGAACCATTATAATGTTTATTTTATTCATAGTTATATTTGCAGCAATTGGGGCAAGCTTTTCAGAAAGCTTCAATGAATCAATTAAAAACGATCCTAACCTATTACCACAACCTGTAATTAATTACAAAGACTAATATATGGAAACTTCTAAACACGAGAATAAACCAACCAACTTTAACTGGGTTAAGAATTTATATTTTTACCTTGTTTTAGCTGGAACAATTTTAACAATCGCTATTTCAATTTTTGTACTTACCTATTCCTCGGCTATTAGATTTGTTTTTACAGATTTACAAAATAAACCATATATTTCTTACGAAACTTGTAAAAATGGTGCTAATTACTATCCAACAAGCTCAGTTGAATCTAGTGATAACAAAAAGATTGAAGAACAAAAACTTAGTTCTGATGAACAAAAAGCCTGCGCTGATAAACAACTTAACATTGAATATCAACAAACCCTACTTTCAACAAGTTTAGCTATTCTTGTTGCTGGAATAATTTTAACTATTCACTTAGTTATCTTTAAAAAGAAAAAATAGTTAATCCCGTGGGAGATTAAAAATCAACAATACCACATACATTTATGTCCAATACAACAATCAACAAAACCAAAAAGGTTTCCAAAAAATACTCTGCAAATATTGCGAAAATTAAAGCTGCAATTGGCGGCAAAGACAAATTAGATTTAAAACTAGCTGTTGAAACATTATTCAGCTTAGAACAACCAAAATTCAAAGATGGTGCCATGGTAGAATTACATGTTAAACTAAACATTAACCCTGCTAAAACAGATCAAAATGTTAGAAGCAGCGTTACCCTACCATTTGGAATTGGTAAAAAGGTTACTATCGCAGCTTTCGTAACCCCAGAAAAAGTAGAAGCAGCTTTAGCAGCTGGCGCAACAATTGCAGGTTCTGATGAGCTTATTGAAGAAATTAAAACTAATGGTTCAGTAAACTTTGAAAGAGCTATTGCTATGCCAGATATGATGAAGAAATTACCAGCTATTGCCAGAATTCTTGGTACAGCCGGAGTAATGCCTAACCCAAAAACTGGAACAGTAGGAGATAACATTGAAGAAATTATCAAAGAAATTCTTGCTGGAAAAATAGATTTCAAGAATGACAAAGGTGGAAACTTACACATTCCATGTGGAAAGATTAATTCTGCTTTCACAGTTGATACAATTGTAAGCAATATTCAAGCAGCCTTAGATGCCATTGAAAAAAGCAAGCCAGAAGCAGTTAAGAAAAAATTAGTTGCCTCCGCTTTCATTTCCTCAACAATGAGCCCAAGCATTAAAATTGCCTAGTTTCATTTGGAAGAAAAACTAAGCCACCTTCGGGTGGTTTTAAATTTAGACAATTTCGATTATTATAGCTAAAATCACCATGCTATGATTAATAGTGAACTCTGGTTTTCCAAAAATTCAAAGAAAGAAGCAAACGATCGTGAGAATTCTGTTTCATTCAAAATAGAAATTATTCAACCCAAGCTTAGTATTAATTTTGATATATTTCAAATTATTACTGAACATGGAAAGATAGTGTATGGCAACAAAATGAAAGAAAGAACAAGGTTAACAAGGAGAAGCGAAAAAGGTGAAGAAATTGTAGATTTAAACTGGTCTGATTTAGATTCTAGAAATGACAAAGATTTATTACTGCATGATATAAGCCATATTTTTATCACTTCATACTTAGAAAATATTGGAATTAAACCAATTCGAATGGCAAGCATATTGAATGAATTCATGGCCATTATTTTTAATCAATATTGCTGGGAAAGAATTGAAAATGCAGAGACTTTTTCCAATAATTTGATTGAGAAAACAATAAACTCGATTTCCCGTGATTATTTAAATTTTTCAATCCCTAACCCTGTAGATAGGGACGCTTTTTTTAAAAAACAAGCTGAAGAACAAGATCTAAATGAACAAGAACTTACAGGTAATAAATACTCAGATACAATAATGAATTACTTTGTAAATAATAATTCAGAAAGTGAAGATATTATTAATAACATAAAAGAACTAAAAAACCAAGTGAAGAAGTTGGCGTTGATAATCTTAGATGAAGATGAAGAAATTTTAGAAACTTGGAGTACAATTCAAACACAAGTTTTAAATGATAATACAAATGATGGACACTTAGCCGTTGAAAAAAATGATAAACAAATAGAACTATTTTCCAAAATCAAAGAAATTGTTGATACTTTAGAAATAATAAATGACGAGCAGTCTTGGGGTTTGGTTTTTGATGAAGAACTAATTCAAAATGAGGAAAGTATTTACTCTAAACTAAACAAAAATGTTAAAAATTTCTATTCTAATGAACAAAATAACACAAATAATTTTTCTGAATTAGAATTGGATGATAAAATTGAATGGCTTAAAAAATTCATAAACAAAAATTATGATGTAAATAAAATTATGCTATTAAAAAGTCAGGCTTTATTTTTCGTTGCTAAATACAACGAAATTGAAAGTTTAAACAGTAGTTTTAGTATGGAATATGAATTAAGAAAAGATTACGACGATACAAGTTTAATTCAACTTAGAAAGCCAGTAGTTGAAAAAATTAATAGGATAATAAGCAACCTTCCAGCGTGGGCAAATTTATTATAGAGGCTGATTCAAGCAAAATTGTTAATTTAAAATTTTAAATATACAAAAAGTGCTACATTAATTTGTAGCACTAGAAAAATCAAACCTATATGGGTCTAGCCTCCCAATGACAACCTGTGTCATAGTCAAGCCCTTGAACTTCATGGACAAGCTTTTCTGCTTCATCAAGATAGTGATAACAACCTATTAAATAGCAGTTGCATTCATTTGGCAATGCAAGTGCGTAGGATACTATATTAATATCTCCAAAAGCTACCTTGATTGCTGAAATTGCAAAAAGTAAATGAGTCGGCTCACTAAGTTGTGGTGGCAGACATTCTTGAACAATTTCAAATGAATCAGCAATTATCAACTTTCCATTGCTAACCTGGAATTGAATTAAATACACATCCTGAGGTAAGAATTTAATGTCAGCAGGTCTTCTAACAGAAATCTTTTCCATCTTTTCCATTTATCTGATGTCTCCGAATAATTCCTCGAACCGATTGTGAATACAACAGGCATCCACACAATTAACTAGTTGAATGATTTTGGCAAGTGATTGACATTTCTGGGCTATTTTAAAAGCTTTAACTTGTTATGCAAATTATAATTTCCTGTGGTGGAGGAGGAACCAGGTTGTGGCCTGTTTCTACAGAGTCTAACCCAAAGCAATTAGTTCCACTGCTTGATGATGAATCTTTGATGCTAAAAACCTATAATCGTCTTAGAAGAAAATTTCAGCCAGATCAAATTTGGGTTACTGTTAATGAAAAACATTTGCAGATTGTGAAGAATATTTTGCCAGAAGAATTCCACTCTAATCACATTATTGCCGAACCGATAAAAAGAGATACATTTGCTGCCATATCACTTACCACCGCAATAATTGCTTCTCAAACTTCGGCCGATGAACCTTTAATTTTCGTCCCATCTGATGACTGGATTGAAAAAACTGAAGATGCTGACAAATTAAATTCAGCACTTAGTAAAATGGGAGAAAGCTTGGCGCATAAAGATTATGATGTACTAACTATTGGTATTAAACCAGGCTTCCCAAGCACCCAACTTGGATATTTAGAAACAGACTTACACAGTGATATTATGGAAGTTATTCCTGTTAAATCTTTCAAGGAAAAACCTGATCAAAAAACCGCTGATCAATATTTTAAAAATAATAATTTTTATTGGCATAAACACAATCCTTCCCTAACCTACAACAGTTTAAAGAACAATATTAGTACATTTTGGCCAGAACTTCTAGATATTTTGGAGAGTGTCTATTTAAAAAAAGAATGTCAGATTTCAGACTTTGAAGCCTTCCCAAAGCTTTCAATAGATTATGCAATTTTAGAAAAGTCACAAAGAATTGGTATGGTTCCATTGGATATTAACTGGGATGATGTTGGAACTTGGGAAGTTGTATTCAACTATCTTCCTAAATTGGATGGAGAGAATTCTATTGAGCTTAAAGGCGATGGAAACAAAGTTAAATTAGAAAATCCGAATTTGAAAGTAGCTTTTGTGGGTGTTTCAAATTTATTGGTTGTTCAAACCAAGGATGGACTTTTGATTTTAGACCCAAAACATTCCGGAGAAGTAAAAAATGTGGCTGAACACTTCAATAAAAAGTAATGTAAAAATATAATTAACACTTCCGATAATAGACCGAAATAGCTCTATTTTAAGGATAAAAATTTCCATATTTAACTAATTAAGCAAAGCTTTTCCTTGACAAAATGCCACCCAGTTGCAAAATACTTCTAATGTCTAGAATTGAGCAAATTGAGCAAATTGAAATTCTTTTACGAAGAGCTGGTTGCCGAAGTTCAAAACTTCGTGAGGCTATGTTAAAAATTCTGATTAAAGGAAAACCAACTACAGTAAAGGAGATTTTGCATAATTTGCAAGGTTTCGGTTTCTGGCCAAATAAAACTACAGTTTACAGAGAATTGGAGACCTTAGAAAAAAACAAGTTAATCACCTGCATAGATTTAGGTGGAGAACATAAATTTTATAAAACTTATGGTGATGGAAAGCAGCAACACTTAGTTTGCAAAAAGTGTTTTAAAGTAAAATCAATTCAGCCAACCTGGAACTGGCAAAATATAGTGGATGACTACAAACATATTCCTGATTTTGTGGTTGAAGAAAGTTTACTACTTTTAAGAGGATTCTGCCAAGACTGCGTGACTGTAAAATAAAGCTACTATATTATGAACAAAACTAATTTCAAATTTAACTATTATATAATCTCAGCATTGATACTTTTCGCCGTTGTTATATTTACCCTTTTTTACCTACTAAATAATCCAAACAAACCTAATTCTTCGGTTAAAGAGTCTGGAATTATTTACACATCATTTTATCCATTACAATATATCACAAAACAAATTGTTAAAGATAGCTTTGAAGTTGTGAATTTAACACCAATAGGCTCTGAACCACATGATTTCGAACCATCAGCTAAAGATTTGGCCAATTTAAATAATGCAGCTGCCTTTGTTTATATTGGGGAAGAAATAGACCCATGGGCAGCCAAAAAAGCAGAGGAAATCAGAAATTTACAAGTTACAACCATATCTGCAGCCCAAGAACTTGAGTTGGATAAAGCCGAAGAAGGAAAAGATCCTCATTTCTGGCTAGACCCAATTTTAGTGAAAAAATTTAGTGAAAAAATTTACAATCAACTTAGCTTAAAATATCCTGAAAAAAGTAATCAATTTAAATTAAATTTAGATAATTTTAACAAAACTTTAATTAGTTTAGATAATCAGTCTAAAGATTCTTTCAAAAGCTGTAAATATAAATCAATTATTGTTTCTCACGATGCTTATTCCTATTTTGGAAAAAGATATGGCATAGAAATTACCAGTATTTCTGGGCTAAGTTCAGAAGAAGAACCAAGCGCTAGTAAAATTGCAGAGATAATTGATTTAGTTAAGAAGAATGGAATCAACTATATTTTTTTAGAAAGCCTTGGTAATCCTAAAATTACTGAAGTAATTACATCTTCTACCGGTGCCAAAACTTTAGAACTTAACCCAATAGAGTTCTTAACTTCTGAACAGTCGGATCAAAATATTGATTATGTTTCAATTTATAAAGCCAATTTAGGCAATCTTAAAAAAGGCTTAGTTTGTGAATAATTTAATACTTTCTGCCAAAGCTTTATCTTTTAAATACGGTGAAGAAACTGTATTGGATAATCTAAATTTTCAATTTACCAATCCAAGTTTTTGCGTTTTAACAGGCCCAAACGGAGCAGGAAAAACTACACTAATTAGAATAATCACTGGAATAGAAAAAAACTATAGCGGTTCTTTGGAAGTTTTCGGTGTTCCAGCCAATAAGTTTGTAAACAAAGGTGAACTAGCCTATTTGCCCCAAAGATTAAACCAAACCAGTCTAAGTTTACCCACCACTGTAAATGATATTTTGAATAGTAATTTGTTTAAAACCACTGACCAAGCATGGATAGATAATATTATTAAAAAACTGAATATTCAAGAATTTAATAACAAATTGATTTCCCAGCTTTCAGTTGGTCAGCGTCAACGAGTGTGGCTAGCCAGAAGCCTAATTTCCAAGCCAAAGCTTATAATTTTAGACGAGCCAGTTTCAGGTGTAGATAGCATTAATCAAGCTGAGTTTTTTGATATATTAAATGAATTGTTTGGTTTAGGAATTTCAATAATTCTAGTAAGCCACGAGCTTGAAGTTGTAGCTAAATCTGCCAATTTAGTCTGGTGCTTAAACAGAAAATTGATTATTCACAAATCAATAAACGAATTCACCCACAGTACAGACTTTGAAGAAACTTATGGGAAAAACCATGTTCATTTAGATCATCAGCACTAGTATGTTAGAAATTTTCCAATACGATTTTATTTTAAGAGCCTTACTTGCAGGAAGTATACTTGGACTTGGCTTACCAATTCTAGGAATATTTTTAGTAGTGAAAAGATATTCCAATATAGCCGACACTTTATCTCATGTTTCTTTAGTTGCGGTTTTGGCAAGCATAGTTACAGGAATTGCTGCCTTACCTTTAACCATATTTACCACTGTTTTGGTAAGCCTTGGTATAGAAAAATTTAGGCAATCCCAGCAAATTTATGGCGAAACAGCCTTGGCTATAGTTTTATCTGGAAGCCTTGGCTTAACTGCAATATTAATTTCTGCCACCAAACAAGGCAGTACCCAACTTTTTAATTTTCTTTTTGGAGGTTTAAATTTTGTTAATCAAACCGATTTGATTCAACTTTATATTGTTGTTCCACTAGTTTTATTAACTCTATTCTTTATCCGTAAACAATTGTTAGTTATAAGCTTAGACGAAGAATTAGCCACTGCTGAAGGTTTGCCTGTAAAGTTAATTAACAATTTATTCATTGCCTTATGTGCTGTTGTTATAAGCCTTGGAATAACTTCAATAGGAGTTTTATTGCTTTCCACCTTAATGGTAATACCTGTTGTTAGCGCCCAACTATTCAAACAGGGTTTTGTACCAACAATATTAATTTCTACAATCCTCTCTATAACTTCCATCTGGTTGGGAATAATATTTTCATTCTACTTCAACATAGCTACCGGAGGATTAATAGTAATGATTAATTTACTATTCTTTACGATTGGAATTGTCTGGCAGAACTTTAACAAATAAATAAACTAGACCGAATGCTTGGAGATAGCTTCTTTATACACACTTCTTAAGTTCAATCCAATAATTTGCTCAACAGGCTGTCCATCTTTAAAAATAATTACATTTGGAATGCCTCTAATTTGATATGTTTGGGAAAGCTCAGGATTTGCATCCACATCAAGTTTGGCAAATTTAATTGTTTCATCTCCTCTCACCTCTTCTTCAATCATTTCTAGTTCTGGAGCAAGCCTTCTACATGGGCCACACCAAGCAGCCCAAAAATCTACTAATACTAAACCTTTGAAGTCTAGCACTTCAGCTTTAAAATTTTGTGAGTTAAGTTCGTGAATCATATGTTTTAGTTTATTTACATTAATTCTTAATTTTAAACTTTTAGTTGGCAAGTATGTTTAGATTAAACCGTATCGTTGCAAAGCTAATTGTCTGGCTAAAGAATGCTCGATTATTGGCTGTGAATTATAATCTACAGGAAGCCATTTTTTCTGATACAAATTTTTAGGATCGTATTTTTCGGCTTGAAGATAAGGACTAAAAATTCTAATAGGTTTTGGATCTGATCCAGTTGAAGCCGCCCATTGCCAACCTCCGTTGTTCGAGGCTTCATCTAAATCAACAAGAATGGCACGAAAATAATCTTGCCCCCATCTCCAGTCTATTCCTAAATTTTTGGTTAATATAGAAGCTACAACCATTCTGGTTCTGTTATGCATCCAACCTGTTTTGGCAATTTCATTCATGGCAGCATCAACTAACGGGTATCCTGTTTGCCCCTTTATCCAGGCTAGAAAAATGGATTCTGCTTCACCTCCAGTTTTCCAGGGTATTTTGGAAACTTGTTTTCCTTCTAAGTTTTTTTCACGATATTTCGATTGAAATTCCAAGTCTAAACAATCAGGATTATGCCACAAAATGTATCTATAAAATTCCCTCCAGATTAATTCTGAAATATACTGGGTTACCGATGCTGAATTATTAGGATTATATTTTTGGATTATTTGATTAACTAGCCATCTTGAAGAAATTAAACCCCACTTTAAAGCCATGCTTAAACGACTTGTTCCAGAGTTGTCGATAATGGATAGATCATCCCTACCCGTTTTGTAATTTACCAAATTATTATTAATGAAATCAATGGCCTGTTTTTTTGCTTCTTCCTCTGAAACAATACTATATTGTAAATTCGGCCGTTCCACAATTTTATCCAAATCAAGAGTGTTTCCGCCATAATTTAAAATCCAAGGTTTATCTAAAATTTCCCAAAGCTGAGTCTGAATTTCAGAATAAATTGTCTGCTTGCTCTCCTCATCCAGTTTGTTTAATCCGGACATTTGTTTCTCCAACGAGATATTTTCTACCTCGATTATTTCAAATTTATTCTTCTCTAAAATTTGAAAATTTAGGCTTCCAAGATTTGGGCTTGGTAAAACTTTTGAGTTTATAAAATCTTCCCAAACTGCATTTTTAAACGGTGTAAAAACCTGATAAATATTTCCCTGTTGACTTCTAATTTCAAGGTTTATAGATGAACTATCTGCAAGAAATGTAAGATTGGATCCATTTTTTTGAAGTAAATCGAGAACCTCTTTATCTCTTTTTCTACCATTTGGTTCAATATCTGAATTAGCCCAAACTTCTATTTTATGTGATGAAGATAATTTCGAAAAAACTTCTGTTGGAGTTTCATTTAATATTTGCAAAGCAGGTAAATTAGATTTAAAGCTAGCTAATATTTTGGATAAATTGTAACTATTGCTGAAGCCAAAATTTCTTTCTAGGATGATATCCTGCAAACAATATACAATTAAAAGCGGAGTGTTTTTTTCTACACTTCTTTTAGCAGCCTGGTGAAAAGCAGGATTATCCTGAAATCTAAAATCTTTTCTTACCCAATAAACAATCATAACTAAACAGAATAAGTTTTACCGTTAAATATTGTTTCACCATCCACCGTAACATTATCTACTTGTAAAAAGAAATCTACATGAAATCTGGCTTTATGGGCCTGAATTCCGGCTTTTTTATAGACAGTATGTTTCTCACCTAGCGATAAATGCACCCCAACAATTCTTTCAAAAGCGGTTATATCTCCAATAATTCTAGTTTTGGAAATTGCCCTGTTTAACCCAAAACCTATTTCACGGATAATTGGTCTTTCTAGTTCTTTAATTGCATCCAGTACCGAGATAAATTCTTTTGGAGCATTGTCCGACCAGCCAGTTACTATACCTTTGGTTATATCTACTCTAAATTTTTCTGGGGTAATAATTTCGAATTTCTGATTGGCAAAAGAATAAACCATAAAACTACCATTCATATTTTCCAAATCAACGGCTTCGGTAAAAACTTCGCCAATTGGAAAAGTTCCACCCACATTTTCCATTTCAGAATAATCACCAATATTTAATTTTGGCATTTCAAGCTGGCCATTAACCACCAATTCACAATCACCAGATTTAATTTTTAAAAGTGACGAGTTGGATAATTTTTTTTGCAAGCCCAGTCCATGGCTTCTATAATAGTTTTGATCATAGGCTAGAGAATCGATGTAAACATCCCACACATCTGGATTGTTGCGATACAAATGGACATGCTCTATAGTTTTCAATTTCTGCTGAAAGAGGTAAATTCTAATTCTAAAATCATCCAGCCTAAAACTAGCCGACTGTACTAAAACGACTAAATCTTTTGGCGAAAGCTGATCAAATTCAGCTATAATTTCTTCCTTAGAAACTTCATCGAAATTCACAAACTTAGCCTGTGGTAAAAGTTGGCGGTAAGCAGTAGTTAAAATATTAGTTAAAGCATTTTGCTTATCATAAATTACCAAAGCTTGGTTTTTTGAGGAATCAAAATTAATAGATAAATCTAAAATACTACCAATATTAGTAACAGCTTTTTCAAGAAGTTCAAGGTTCATAATAAAGTTGTAAGCACACAATAAAATTTTGGCAACAACCGTAGAGGCGGCGACCACGCCGCCATTGTATGTTGTAAATAAAACAAACACCTCCATTCAAAAAAATTGGCAACAAAAATGGAGGGACAGGCCCTCCTTAATTTTACCGTGTTGGGAGGGTGAATCCTTCCCCTACGCGTCTTAGTAATTCTTGCTGTACATTGTTTCTTCGTCAGTTCTGGTGTAATCTTGTTGATCAGAAGCTTCTGGGAACCATAATCCAATTTCGTTCATAGCTTCTTCCAAAGTTTCGCTGGCGTGGAAAAGGTTGTGAATTGCTCTACCTTCAACATTAGCAATAGATGGTGAATCTACAGAAAAGTCTCCGCGGATTGTTCCCATTTCTGCTTTGAATGGTAAAGTGTGACCAGCTAATTTTCTAATCATATCAATAGCTTGAACACCTTCAACCACCATGGCTACAACTGGGCCTGAACATAAAAACTTAACCAAGTTATCGGCAACATTTTTACCAATTACAGATTTGTCGTCTGTTCCTAAAAATTCAACAGGATCAAGGTTTAATGGTTCAAAACCGCTGAAACTTTTGTCGCCAAGTCTTGCAACCCAAGCTGCGTTTTCAAAAGGAACATGCTTTTTTACCAATTCTTCAGTTGGAGTAAGCATTTTCATGGCTACAACTTTTAACCCAGCATTTTCAATTCTTCTAATAATTTCACCTGCAAGGCCTCTGGCAACGCCGTCTGGTTTAATCATACAAAAAGTTCTTTGATAGCGAATAGCCTTAATAACAGGGTGGTTTAAATTTGGGTTAGACATAATAAATTGTTTAACAAATCTTGATACGAAGGGAAGAAATGTCAAGGCTAATGGATGACATGTTAGCCGGACTTGAAATAAGTTTAAAAGTGTGCTAATAATTGATAGCAGTTTAATTAAAGAAGTTTTGAGATAAAATGAAAAGTTATACAGCCCGTGCATTAGTACGTTTCTCTAAACAAAGCAAATTGTATTTTGTTATGATATTGCCAGGTGAATACACAAAGAATTTAGGCCTTGATGAAGGGAAAGAGATTCTTTACTTTACTGAAAATATTCCTCAAAATGTTATTTTAAACAAGCTAGGTTTCCATGTTAGTGGAGTTGGAGATCTCACTTTCAAGCTAACTGGATATGTGTTACCTTTAAATTTTGAAGATGTAACTAGAGATGTAGAAACAATTACAGTTGATTCTTTTGTAAAATAGCCCAAGTATTCATGCTTTACCCTGCTAAGATTTGCCCAATCCAACCATGGAAAGGGCTTTTTTAATACCCATTCTATTTTCTTTAAAAATCTTTAACTTTACAAAAGTTAATATAATACAGTTGTATTTATTTAGTTGTATTTAGGTGAAATATGCCAGAAATATATACTTTAATTGGGATAATACACCCAGCAGCCTGTGGCCCTGTGGAAGGTGTACAATTTTTAGTTTTTTCTCCAAGTAACAAGGAAAATCTTAAAAATGGCTTAGAAGCTGACCAAAGCTTTTATTTTGCAATTTGTGAAAGAGATTCTAAATTCTGGCCAGCGGGGTGGTATGAACTAAGTTTTTCAATGAATTCATCCGGAAAAATTTTACATTTGCCAATTCGGTATTTCGACTATGATTTAAACTTGGAGGTGTTGGCATGCAAGCACATAGTGCTGGTACCAAATTCAATAAACTTCATAAATTATTCAAACATAAAATAATAGCCCCACCAAACACGGAAGGGCTTTTTTAATTTGTGGAATTTTATTCAACACTTAGATCTTCAAAACTTAATTGCAATACATTTATAATATCATCGCAAATTGCAGCAATATCACTGCAAAACATTTCTTCAATTTTATCATTTCTAAAATAAACAACTAGAGTGAGCTGTGCTAAGCAAAACTTTATATGTATTTTTTTAAATTTTGATTCAACATTTATAACATAAATATCAGTATCTAAGTAGTCTGAAATTAGCCTAATTAATTTTTCTCTTTCAGTCATTTTAACGCTATATTGTAGTTCCTTAAATACCAATACCTATTTTATTAAAATGTGCAAGGCAAAAGACTCTTTTTTGTCATTACCCAAATCCACATAAAATCCCAAATGTGTGTGCGGTAGCTTTACCCCATTATCTCCTGGTTTATTGTGACCTGAAATATGCGGCTCTCCAAATCTAAAATTTCTATTGCCAGATTTAATAAGTGTTGAATCAGGATTAGAAGCTAAATCTAATCCCACATTTGCTTGGAGTGATCCCACAAATAAAATACCCATAAGTATATGTTGGATAAAACTTAATTGAGGATTTTTTATATTTTCTAACAATTCTCTTTTAAGATTATAGGTAAAACCATGTTTCTTTTGTAATTCAATTAAAGTGTCTAAAACTTCACAAACTTCATCAATATCATTTTCTTGGAAAGTAAAGTTATCTTTAAAAGCTCTTAACAGTAAATTCTTGTATCCAGGCTGATATTGTTTAAATTTTAAACCAAAAAAATCTTGTGAAGTAAAAATATTTTGCAAAAACTCATATTTTTCCTGGTCACTGTTTGGCATTCTTTTTTCAAAAATATCGTCTAAATACAAAGAAAGTATTCCAAACGAACTAGCGGTTTCTTCAATCTCCTTTTGTAAAGAACTTTGCTCCCTTTCAATTCCTGCTCTATTTAAAGTTAGTGTTTCCATATTCTTGATCTATATTTTTAAAGTATATCTGATAATTTACTTTCTGGGAAATTTGTTCTAGATAGTTTTTTCTTGACAAACAACCGAAAATTTTAGCATTATATGATCTTATGGATTAGCTGGTTCTAACCGGAGTTGGCCGAGCGGTCAATGGCAGCAGACTGTAAATCTGTCGGGTTTTCCCTACCAAAGTTCAAATCTTTGACTCCGGACCATAATTAAACCAGTTTTTCTATAAGCTTACAGAATATGTATGAATGTGGCTGTATTATGATTTTATAAAGTATTTTAATATTTTATTGCTCATAAATTGGCCCCAGGACCGCATCTAGCTTTCTTTCAGATTGGCTAGTCTAACCACGAGAAATCTTATCATGGCCTAACCTCAGGATAAAGTTCACGAGTGACTAGTAACGAAGTGGTCTACCTGGGCGGGATTTGTATAGTGGTTATTACCTCAGCTTTCCAAGCTGATGAGAGGGGTTCGATTCCCCTATCCCGCTCCAACACCTAGAATTGTCTTTAATAAGACAACAACAAAAATAAACATCACAACAATTAAAATAATCACAAGCTAGCTAAAATAGTAATATTCTTTGTATATGTCCCAAGCTGATAAACTTGATAATTTAAAAAAACGTACAGGAAAAACTACCAAAAATTTTGATGAATTAGAAGAAAATACAACTAATTTTCAAGATAATGTTGATTCAAATAAGAATCAGCCAGAAGAAAAAGAAACTAATGGCAATATTAATTTAGCAGATATTCTTGAATTAAAGAATTCAATTAATCAGTTAAAGGATGATGCAGACATGTGGAAAGAGAGATCAGCAAGGCTTTCTGCTGAAATTTCAAACCTGCAAAAGCAACAAGAAATAGATTTAGGAGGAGCAAAAAAATCTGGAAAGAAGCAAGTTAGCAGCCAAATAATAATATTTTTAAACACTTTAAATTTGGCCTTTAGCTTTGCCCCAAGTTCCGATGATGTTAAAGTTAATAGTTTTATAGCTACTTTAAAAACCAGTTTTGAAAAATTGGTTCAAGATTTAAAGAACGCTGGAATTGAAATTATTCAACCAAAAGAAGGTGAACAATTTAACCCTGAAATTATGGCTGCGCTTGATGTTGCTCCAGATTCTCAAGAAAACCCAATTGTAAAAAGAGTTGCCGGACTTGGATACATTATTGATGGACAAGTTATTCAACCAGCCAGTGTTTTATTAGGCTAGAATGAGATTAAAATCAGCATGAAGAGTGATCTGATTATTATATTGATGGTACTTCAAGTTCAACTTGCTATGTTATTTATGCTTAAAATTAAACTGAGATAGTGCTTGACATTCCACCTGATTCATAACATTTTTATAATTATATGTATCATAAACTTGCAACCTTTTTGTTAATTACAATCTTAGTCATATCTAATCATTCAATTAATGTAGAAGCAAACAATGTTTCAACAACTTTAAAAAATAGTTCAAGTTCGGTGAATGCTTTGGCGGAAAAAATGACAGAATCGCCAGAAAGTTTATCAGGCTATGGTTTAATAATTAAAAATAAGGAAGGGTTAAGTAATGCATCAACCAAGACAAAACTTGCTAGCAATTTAGCTAAATTCCAAGCTGTTTCAGATTATAGGTCTGGGAATAAACAAACTACCATGTATAGTTATGGCAGCTTAAAAGATCTTCAGGAAGGATTAAAAACCGCCCTGCTAGATCCAACTGTAGAGATAGCACAACCAAATTTTAAGTATAATTTTTTATATAATCCAACATCCAACCCAAGGTTTAACAACACAGATCAATGGTATTTACAAAACGGAATTGGAACTATGAATGCCCCTGCCGCTTGGGATGCCATGCAATCAAGGCTTGGTTTAAGTGGTTGCAGTGATAATGGGGTTAACAAACAATGCGGAGGCCTTTCATCTGTTAAGATAGCTGTAATTGATAGCGGGGTAAACATTAACACAGCCGAGGTACCTGAATTTACAAATTCAAATATCGATGTTGCAAACAGTGTTCGCTTCTATACAAGAAATGATAACAATTGCGATTCAATCGGAGAATTTGATACAACTTTGCAAGATAGTTTGGGTAACTGGGTTGTCTTCTGCAAAAAAATTGGCAGTCAGTTTGATGAAGTAGGACATGGCAGCATTGTAGCTCAGCAAATTGTTGCTGGGAATAACTCTATAGGTGGTATCGGACTTGGCTATAATTTGACCTTGTTGCCAATTGCCCTTCATGGTGGAAGTTTAAATACTTACTATATTTCTAAAGCCATAGAATACGCCACTGACCAACAAGTTGCAGCAATTAACTTATCTCTTGGAAGCTCTGAAGACAGTTTTGGATTAGTTTCTTCTTCCTTAAACAGGGCTATTAGTAGAGGTGTTATTCCTGTTGCAGCCAGTGGAAATTGCGGAGATGTTTCAGAACGCGACTGTTTTAGTGATCCTGCATTAAGCCCTGCTGTGAATCCAACAATATATCCAGCTGCATATAATAACACAATTGCTGTAGGTGCTAGTAATTATGGAACAGTGGCCGCCAACATAACAAAAACTAGTTATTCAAGTTTTGGAAATTTTCTTGATTTTGTGGCTCCTGTAGGAGGTGGATCTGGTACTACTACTCCAAATGGAATTTATGGTCAGTGCGGCAAAACCTATAATACCTCCAGCCCTGTAGATCCTAATTTTTCCGACCCTTGTAATAATAAGTATCTGGCCAATAGCCCTTCTTGTTTGAATGCAAATTGTGGAGACTCTAAATGGTATGGAACATCCTTTGCCGCGCCTCAAATTGTGGCTGTAATTGGTTTAATTAAAAGTATTGACCCAGCTGCAAGTTTTAACAATGTATATCAGCTGTTAAAGGAAAACTCTACCGATCTTGGAGCAGTAGGATACGACATAAATACGGGATGGGGTATTCCAAAATTAGATCAAATTATTATTAATATGTGGAATTCCTGGAACGGTCAGAGTGGTGGAAAAATTGTAAACAAAGCAACAGATCAGCTGGTTTTTAGTGTTGATGGTAAAGTGTATCAATCAATTATGGCTACTGACACAAAACTATATACCAGATCTACAAACGATATTTTTAACTGGAGTTCTTGGGCAGAAGGTGCTGGAATAACCCTAAAAGATTCCCCTAGAATAATAGAATTTAACAATAAACTTTATCAAGCTGGCTTTGGAACAGATAATAGGCTTTATACCAGAAGTTCAACTGATGGGCTTGCTTGGAGTAACTGGGTTGAAGGGGCCGGTATAACTTTAAAAGAATCTCCAGAGATGGCAGTATTTTCAGGTAAAATTTATCAAGCTGGCTTTGGAACAGATAATAGGCTTTATACCAGAAGTTCAACTGATGGGCTTGCTTGGAGTAACTGGGTTGAAGGGGCCGGTATAACTTTAAATAATGCGCCAGCTATTTCAGTTTTCAGCAGCAAAATTTATCAATCAGCCAGAGGAACAGATAATAGGCTTTATACAAGGAGTTCAACCGACGGAATTGTTTGGAGTAACTGGGCTGAGGGAAATAGTATAACAATATTAAACAAACCAAACAGTATTGTTTTTAGTAGCAAAATTTATCAATCAGCCAGAGGAACAGATAATAGGCTTTATACAAGAAGTTCAACCGACGGAATTGTTTGGAGTAACTGGGTTGAGGGAAATAGCATAACAATAATTAGCTCGCCTGATGTTATTGTGTTTAACAGTAAAATAAATCAGATAGCTAGAGGAACCGATAATAGGCTTTATACCAGAAGTTCAACCGACGGAATTGTTTGGAGTAACTGGGCAGAGTCAAGCGGTATTACTAGTGCAGTAAGGCCATCAAGCTTAGTTTTTAATGGCAAACTATTCCAAATTACTGTTGGAACCGATAATGGTATTTGGTTTAGAAGTAAAAATACTTAGAATTATAAATGAAATTATTAAATTATTTCTTTGTGTAAATTGCAATATAGCCAGGGTAATAGCCAATGTTTTCTAATAGATCAAAAAGCCATCCAAATTTTGCCCTAGGATAATATTTCAGTATTTCAACAGTCCAATTGGTATCAGCAAGGTCAGCCAGTTCTTTTTCTTCAAAATAGCGCTTATGGGTAATATCTTCGTAACCTTTCCAAGTTATATTTAGATACTTAAACCAAAACGGAGTCTCTCTTCTTGGAACAGATACTAATATTTTAGAGCTGGTTACTTTTTTAACTTGCGCCCAAAAAGAATTAAGGTCTTGCACATGCTCTATCACATCGCCAAGAATAATCGTATCAAACTGATTTTCTTTAAATGGCAATTCATCAAACTGAATTTTAAATTTATTAGCTGAATCAACCTTAATTGTATCTAGAAATTTACTATCTACATCAGCAAAAAATACTTCAAAGCCGGCTTTTACTAAATCTAGCCCATAACTACCATAAGCGCAGCCGTAATCAATAACCTTACCAACTGCATGTTTACGGTGAATTGCAAGCCTTTTAACACATGGCTTAAAACCCCAAGCGGCTTCAAGTATATTTTGATTGTCCATAAAATTTTATTTTTGCAATGTTAACAACCAAACATTCCATTCTGTTGGCTTTTTGGCCTTAGCGAAAAATTCAAAAGTTTTACTTCCCTTAATTTTTCTTTGCTTACTTACTAATTGCTTATCTAAAACTTTGAAAGGTTTAGTGATTAAATTAATTCTTTCTTCTGTAAATTTTGTAATTTTATCATCCCAATAATTTCCATTTTCAAAAAGTGGTATGGTAATTACAGCAACACCACCTGGTTTTAACATTCTGTAAACTTCTTCAAAAGCAATTTTGTCTGCATCTTCCATTTGTTTGTCCCCGTAATGACCAAAACCCATGTGTTCTATTACCGAAACAGAAACAATTCCATCAAAAGTGTTATCTTTAAATTTATTGTCGAATAAATCTTGGCAAATAAATTCCATGCTCGGATGGTAAATATTTTCTGTATTAATTTGATCCATGGCGGTAACCTCGTATCCCACTGTTGCTAATTGCAAAGGTAAAATTGAATCGTTACTACCAATATCCATAACCTTTTTAATTTTATCTCCAAAGCTTCCTAATTGCTTAAAAACATAAGGGTATTCGGCAATTCTTTCGTTGTAGATTAATTCTTTCTGGATGCTAGACTGCATTCCTGCATAGTACAATAAACGCTTAAAATAATAAAAAGGAACGCTTGAAGTTAAAGCCTGAAGAGTTGAATTTTTGAACTTGTAATCAATTAGAGATGGGGAAAGTTCAATTTTTTCACGAATTTGAATCATAGATAAGGTTTAGAAAGATATTGTATTGTTTATTAAATACTTGGGTAATACTGTGCTGATTATAATAGCTTTGCATTTCCAAAATATTTTTTTGGTAACTCGGTTCACCCGATGAAACGGAGAGTAGCTTAACTAACTGTAATGTCAAGTCTGCTACATCCCCTTCTTTAAATTTTGGTAGAAAATCATATTCCTTAAAAAAGGCAATATCGCTGACTAAGATTGGTTTATTTCTGGCAAAAATTGTACCAATAGAGGCCGAAGCCGAGCTTCTTTCATAGTATGGATAGACAAAACAACTTGCATAATTAAATATGGCATGCAAAGCTAAATCTTCGTCTTCTAAAAATCCTGTAAAAATAACATGTTTTTGAATTTTTAATGAACTAGCTAAATCCACTAATTCTTCCATGTATCCCTGCCCTCCACCTGCTGGGGATGAACCTGCAACAATAAGTACTGCCTCGGGAATTTTTTTAAGAATATCTGGCATAGCTTTTATGGCAAGATGAAAACCCTTATTTGGATAAGCAAAACCAAACATGGTAATAAGCTTATTATTTTCTTTTAGATTATATTTTTTCTCTAAAATATCAAAGTCTGCTTGGATGCTTTCAACTTTATACAAACCCAATTCTAAATATTCAACTTTATTCTTATCTCCACCATATTTCGTTAATAAATCTACTCCTTTTTGGCTTAAAGCAATCACTTTATCACTAAATTTTAAAATAACAAAATAAGATAATTTAAGGTACAATCTGATTATTTTTTGAAGGAAACTATGGTAATGGGAGAAATTAATTTCCACCTTTTCCAATTCCCATATTGTGTGCATTGTAACCACTACTTTTTTGTTTGTAAATATATTCAGAAGTCTAAATTTAATAAGATAAATTAAGAAGAATAGACCCATGATAGGCCATATTCCAAATTCATGTTGAAAATGAACAATATCTACAGGTTTAAAAATAAGAGAGAATAGATCTTTCAACTTCGTATCAAAAGGAAATAATTGAATATTTTTATTTGATTCTGCTTCGGCATATAAATTCCTGGAATATCCTGCTATTCCGCATCTTTGCCTATTTGGCATATGGTTTGCAATTTTTAGTAGTTTCATATTATTTATAGTATTTTAATTGTTGGTTGAAAATCTCTTCCAAAGAATTAAGCCGAACATAATTTTCAATTTCAGAGATTAGGGGTTTAGCTATTTCTTGCATTGATAAAATTTTCTGCTCAAGATCTTGGATATCTCCTTCTTTAAAACATGGCAAAAATGGATATTCTTTAAAATAATCAATATCACTAACTAGAACAGGCTTGGCATAACTTAATACACTCGCAAGGGCCCCAGAAGCGTTAGTTCTGCTAAAATATGGGAAAATAAAAGCAAAGGTTTTAGTAAATATTTCTGCTAGTAATTCTTTTTCTGCAGGTACATCATAATCCAAAAAACCTGTAAAATGAACTTTATCTTGTATGCCAAGTTCTTTAGTTAATCTTACTAAATATTCCAAATATGTCTCACCTTCTCTTCCAGAAATTGATATTCCAAAAGACTCTCCACTTACAACCATTAGGTGGATATTTGAATTAGGATTTTTTGATAAAATTGAATGTAAAGCCTGAATTACTAAATGATAGCCTTTGTTTTCAAAAGCAAAACCAAACAAACTAAAAATTTCAGCGTTATTAGGGATGTTAAATTTAGTTTTAAGCAAATTTGTTGTCGATCCTTCAAGCAATCTAGGGAATACTCCGTGCGGCAAAACCTGAATTTTGTAGGATAATTTTCCAGCAATTTCAGACAAAACATCAGCTGAAGATTTACTTAGAACTATAGTATTTTTGCTTACTAATACAATCAGCCAATAATAAAATTTTAAGTAAATCGATAGAAGCGGAAAAGCAAATCCAAATTTAGCGAAATGGGGTAAAGCCTTAGTTAAATTATAAGGATTATGAACGGAATGAACTGTGGTGGTAAGTCTGGATTTAGTGAATATGCTTACGATACTAAAATATATTAGAAAGAAAATTCCAGTAATTCCGATAAAAGAATCGAACAAGAAAAATTCATGCTGTAAATGAACATTCTTAGCCTTGGAAAACGGAGATTTTAAACAATTTAAAAAGCCAATTGGTTTTATCTCAACTGAGACTTTATTTTTATAATATTCTGGATTAAATATACGATTTGTATATTCCTTTATTCCACACTTCACCTTTCTATTTGAACTTAAAACAAGAACTTGAATCACCTTTTTAAACTGATTTCTTGCAAGTATATTGTCAAAATGTATTTAGAAATCACAAATTGTCGAGATTAAAAACTTACTGGGTAATTACAATTTTACAGTGATTGTATTATTTGCGACTAAGCAGGATATAAATTATTAAATAACAAAACTATTGCATCAGCTAAGGAATTAATAAAGTTTTACCAATTGCAACGCTAGCAGGATTATTTATATATTTTATTTCAGGGAAATCTAGGAAATTAATGCCATCTCCTAAAGCTAAGCTAGTGGAAACAAGGCCTGGTTGTGAGTTAAAATTTATGTAATCAACAGAATTTGGAAGAGAAAAAGAAACTTTTACATTGCTTATTTGTTCGTCTCGAATATAAGCCCCTACTACCCTGCTTCCATCAGGCTGAGTATAAATGTAGCCGTTTTCAATATCAATGATTGAGTTTACAACAGTTTTTGCTTCATCAATATATTTTGGCTCTATCCCATAAAATTTTGTAACATCAGAAAAATAGTTTTTCCTTAATGGAGAAAAGCTTAAAGCCTGAGGGCTTTCAATTTTAATTTCAGTTGCTTCATCGGGAATTTGTAGACCTACAAAAGTTAACGGAGCTAAATTATTGTACCCTCTAAGTAAATTAACTTTATCAGGAATGACCTGCGTATAATTGAATGTAATGTTGTTCCCACCCAGCTTTTTTTGCGAAGAAAAACTAAATTGATTTTGGGTAATTAAATTTCGCTTATCAGCAGAAAGATTAGCCAATATAAAACTTGCGTTTGGCGTTTTATTTTTTTCTTTACAGCTGTTTGTACCGGCAAGTCCGGTGTTTTCCCAGTATGTTTGAATAGTTGGGTTATTAAACCAAATTTGCAAATCTCTTTTCAATAAATTAAGACCAATTTCATAAGCAATATCAGCACCTCCTTTGTCATTTAAAATTTTGCTGAAATTAGAAATAAAGGTTTCTGCCACATTCGATATTTCAGCCTTAGGATTTTTTAAATCCACTGCATTTAAAGAAGGACTGGTTAACTTTTCAATCTGTTCTAGAAAGTTTATTTTATTTATTTCGCCAACAATTTCATCTTTAATTATTAAATCGTTTGGCCAAAGCGATTCCAAAAACTGAGGATTAATAAAAATTACCGCATCTGATGAAAAACCATTGCTACTTTTTGCAAATTCCCTTTGTACTGTTGCTGCCGTTGTTGGAAAGCATGGAAAAAAGTTAATATTTCTAATTCCCCCTTCCCCTACCAAGTCGTATTCGTTTGAATAATACCAGCTAGCAGGATGAGTTAATAATTCAAATGGCTTGGATCCATCGACATTATAAATTGTTTGACTTTGTTCTATAGTAATTCTTCCTTTGAAAATTTCAACCGGAATATATGAACCAATAAAACCTCCAGTGGGCCTTGCTTCTCCAATATTTTGATTAAAGATTAAGAATCTCTGACGGGTTTGATGCCCCAAAAGTTTTAATAACTCTTCTCTTTTTGGATAAGCATTGTCTATCCAGTTAAATATATCATCCACCGCTCTTATTAAGGTTTTAACTCTAGTAGTGCCAAAATTTGCCAATATCCATTTTATGGCTCCCAGGCTATTCCACTTATCTTTGGTTTTTAATAAAAGAGGTTGTATATTATTTAAAACTTTTTCCAAATCGTTAGTGAAATAATCAGAGTTGGATTTAGCTGAAATTAAACCATCTAAACTAAACCTATAAACCAAAAGTGGATCTAATTCCTTTAGCCATTCCTGCCCAAGTTCACTTACAGAATCAATTTCTGAACTCACTATTCCTTCAGTAAGGGTAAACTTAGTAATGGGTAACAAAGTATCTTTAATTTCAGACTTAAGGGTTTCTATGGCCTTTTCTTTCCCAGCTTTATTTAATTCTAAAAAGGTTTTAGCAACGCTAAGCCATTCTGGGCTTAATTCAGAAGCTTTGGCCGTAGTTTGATTGATTCTAACCCCAAGAGAAAATACCAATACTGCTAAAACCATGAAAATATTGATATACAAAAAAAACCTATATTTCAAAGCCTTCTTTGTGTATCCTAACAAGCTAAGTTGTTTAGGCTTGTTATGCATTCTATTTTTCAAAAGGTTTAAATCTGCAGACAATTAATCTAGTTTAACCCATGAAATAAAGATTGTAAACAAAACCATAAAAGTAAAAACTGTTTAATAGAGAAAATCTAGAAAGTTACATTTTGCTAAGAAGATCAATATCGTTTTTAACCATTATTTCAGCTAATTCTTGATAACCTACTTTTGGCTTCCAACCTAAAATCTTTTCGGCTTTAGAAGCATCTCCAACTAATAATTCCACTTCAGCTGGTCTATAAAATGCTGGATTAATCTGTACTAAAAGCTCCCCTGTTTTGCTGTTATAGCCCTTTTCTTGAACTCCTTCGCCTCTCCATTCAATATTTACACCAATTACCTGAAAGGCTGCTTGAACAAAATCACGAACTGTTACTGTAACTCCAGTAGAAAGTACAAAAGTGTCTGGCTTTTCAGCTTGAAGCATTAAATGCATTCCTTCAACATATTCTTTTGCATAACCCCAATCTCTTTTAGCGTCTATATTTCCCAGTTCCAAAATTTCATTAATTCCCTTATTTCTTTTGGCGATGTTGATTGTTATTTTTCTTGTAACAAATTCTGGCCCTCTAAGTTCACTTTCGTGATTAAATAGAATACCTGAAGTTGCAAATAAATTATAGCTTTCTCTGTAATTTACAGTCATCCAATGGGCGTAAAGTTTGGCTACACCGTAAGGAGACCTTGGGTAAAGCGGAGTATTTTCAGTTTGAGGAATTTCTTGAACTTTTCCAAACATCTCTGAGGTTGAAGCCTGATAAAACTTTGTATGTGGAGAGACAGTTTTAATTGCATCTAGTAAGTAAGCAACACCCATTCCACAAACCATGCCAGTGTAAATTGGCTGAGTAAAACTTGTTCCAACATAACTTTGAGCGGCTAAATTATAAAATTCATCAACCTGCAAGTCTTTTATTGTTTTGAAAATATTTGAATATTCGTTTAGCTCGAAATCTACAATTTTAACTTTGTCAGTTATTCCAAGAAAGTCTAAATTTCTAAAATCTCTTTTACTTCCCCTTCTTACTCCGCCATATACTTCATAACCATTTTCAATCAACAATTTTGCAAGCCAAGGACCATCTTGCCCATTAACTCCTGTTATAAATGCTTTTTTTCTTACTCCGCCTTGCACTTCATAACCCCTCTCGGTTAGTAGTTTTGCAAGCCAGGGTTTGTCTTGTTCAATCACACCTGTTATAAACGCTTTCTTTAACATATTTAATATATAATTAATTACCACCAGCTTTTTTGTCAAAATTTCAGTTCAAGTTAATTACTTTAAATCTAAACTTAAAATGTAATTCAGCACCAAATGAAAGCCATCTTGAATGTTATATTCACCGGTATCTAAAATTGCTGAATCAGAACTTATTAGTTGCCACTGCCCACTTTTCGATATTTCAAGATCTTTATTATCTCTTTCTTTCATTACTTTCCACAATTTTTTATATAATTTTTCTCTTTCATCCACTCTTAAAGTTCTACCAAGCTCTCTTTCCATAGCATACTTATTTTCTTCATAATATCTTGAAAGTTTGGTATCAAAATCTACATCTACTAGAATCCTAATTATTTTATACCCCATTGCTTCAGCTTTATCTATATAATCTTCGCTGGCACCTCTGGCATCTGTTAAACAAGCAGTATTAATTTTATTCACTATCAAGTTTAAAATTAAATCATAGGTTTGCTGCCTTAAATTAGGATGTTTAGAGTAATTGGTAATATTTGCATCAATAATTGTTGATTTTAAGTTAGTGGGAGTAAGTTCTTTGTTTTTATACAAAATTTGCAATTGATTGTTAGCTATTTTAAAACTTAAGGAACTAAAAACCTTCGAGGTATTTTCTGGATTTATGTCTGAAAAATTTTGATCTAAATAGACGAAACAAACTGCTCTAAAAACTTTTCCAGTATCTAAATTAGGTATATTTAAAGCTGAAGAAAGATTGGCAGACAGTCTTCCTTTACCAACACCTGAAAGTCCATATATTCTTATAATCGTGTTCTTAGGTAAATTATTCTTTTTAAAACTTGGGCTAATACTGAAGTCTTTCCTGGTTAGCTTAAAACCAATATTCGTGGGATAAATGGAATTCATATTCTTAAATTGCTATAAAAAAATCTCCCGAAGGAGAGAAAATTAGGTTGTAGGGTTTTCTTTTATGGTGATGTTTTCTAAACTCATTCTACCATTTTCTTCTGAAATTGATCCTGAAACTAAGTATATTTTATCTACCGTAGCTTTAACACCTGATAAATTAAATTTATTTGGTGATTTGCAGATTGTAGCATCTTTCAAACCGCATTCTTGAATTTGAAATACTGTTTCGCCATTGCTCTTAATTTCCAATACTTTTGCAATAATTTGATTTGGTGTTAAAACTTGCTTTTCAACAGCTGGGGTTGTTGGAGTAGTTGTTGGGGTTGTCGCTGGAGTAGTAGGCGTTGTAGTAGTAGTTGGAGTTGTGGTTGTTGTAGTCTCTGTTGTATTTGTAACAGGCTTTTCTTCAACAACTGGCTTAGTTTCTTCTTTCTTAGCTGTTTCAGTCTTGGTTGGGGTTGTGCTAGCAGTATTAGTTTCAGCTGGTTTGTTGGAACTGAAGCTTTGATTTAATAAATATACACCACCTAGAATCAAACAAATTGCAATTACTGCGACAATTATACTTGCTTTGTTAGACTTATTTTCTGGCATAAATATTTCGTTATTGTTAGACATTTGGCTTTTTTAGTTAATACACTTCTTTCTTGAATATTAAAAATTGTCAAATTAAAAAAACTGCTTAATATGTATAAATTATCTTAAATACTGCTAAAAATGAGCATTGTTGTTAGTCAAAAAGTAATTTTTAAACAAGATAATATTCTTGATCTATTTAATTTATGGTTAATTGTATTTTGAACTATCTCACCCCTATTTCTGACATATCCTTTTTCAGATATACAATTCTCTGCCTTGCGATATATACTATAATTCCTGAAACAAACAAAATTAAGGCCGAAACAGAGCTTACATAAAGATATTCAATATTTACTGAATTATTAAATAAACTGATTGCTTGTGGAAATTGCCACTTTAATGCATCCAAACGGAAAAATTCGGTGGTAAATCTAATTAAACCATAAAATATTGCCCACAGTGCAAAAACAATTCCAGCCCTTCTCTTGGTTAATTTTTCGTAGTTTATTAATAAGTAACACAACAAAATAAAGTTTGGTATTATTTCGTATAAAAATGTAGGATGAAAAGTTTTATTATTTAAATCGGTATATAAGTTTGCCGATTCTGGAATTCGCATTGCCCAGAAAACCTTGGTAGCAGGACCATAGGCTTCATAGTTAAAAAAATTACCAAACCTTCCGATTACCTGGCCAATCAAAACACTTGGCGCTAAAAAATCTAAAAATTCCCAAGTATTAAATTTAAACCAGTTTGTATAAAAAAATAAATATATAAGGCCAGCAATAACCATACCAAAGAAAGCCAAACCACCTCTATTAATATATAAGACATCAATTGGCTCTGTGCTAAATTCATTTAAGTTAAAAATCACATAAAAAACCCTAGCCCCTAATAAACCAAAAATTACCAGCCCAATTAACAGCCTATCTACCACTGTTCCTGCTATATAATGATGTTTGGAAAGATGTAGCGCAAGAAAATATCCGGCCAAAATTCCTAAAAATATACACACTGCATAAAAACGCAGGGTAACAACCCCAATTGGCAAAGCTAAACCAAATAAATTTAAAGTACCTGCGTCAAATAAATCGACTTGTTGATCAACTACCCAGTTTAAAGCAAAAAACTGCGAAAAAGGGTAGTAAAAAATGACGAATAAAGTAAATCCTAATAAGGCAATAAGCCAGCCTAATTTTGTTGTTGAATTATTAGTCAAAGCTGGAAATTTCATACTAAAAATTTATAAATCTTGCTGGATTATAACACTTTGAATTTCCGTATCTACATCCTATATTTCCTGTAGATTCATAAGTATCTGAAATTAACATGAAGTGAAGATGAATTCCAGTTACATAGCCAGTAGCCCCCATACTTCCCACGGCAGCTCCCCTAGCTACACTTTCGCCAACAACTAAATTAGTTGCACTTCGCATATGGGCGTAAAGTGGATATACCCTACTTCCAGAAGGCAGAACACATCTTAATAACACATAATGGCCAAAACCACCTGATTCAAATCCTTTCTTCTGAACAGTACAATTGGCAATTGCTACTAAAGCAGTTCCTAAAGCATTTCCAACATCAACCCCATCGTGACCTGGGCTGCAATTATAGTCTTGGGTAACAACTCCAGCCGATGGTGAAACAAAATATCCGCTCGGTACAGACAAGGCTCTTTTATCTTCAAAATAACAACCAACCACATTTGGAGGTGTAGGTATTCCTGAACCTCCTCCACCAGAACCCCCGCCTGATGAATTACCACCTGAATTATTGCCACCATTATTATTAGCAGCTTCAGCTTGTTGTTGTTTAAGCAACTCTTCTTCATACTTCCTCTGAGCCTCAACTGCCTGTGCATCTAACTGGGTTTTTTGTTGCATTAAACCACTTAACAATTGTTGATATTTAGACTCCTCGCCCTGGGTTTCATCTAATAATTGTTGTAGAGAATCTTTTCTAGATGCAATTAAAAACCGAGCATCTTGCAAATTCTTTTTCGAAGCTGCTAAATCTTGTTGATTTTGTTCCAAAGCTTTTCTTGATTCTACTAACTTTCTAGCTAAACTATCTGATTGTGACTGTAGTTCAGATAAATTTCTGATCTGATTATAGGCATCTCCTAAGTTCTTACTAGTTAAGATTATTTGAATATCACTCATCTGATCCATCTTTTGAATCTCTCTAATCATGTTTTTTAAATCTAGCTGGATTGCTTCAATTTTCTCGTTTAGAGTGGCTATTTGGCCTTCTAATTTAGCACTTGTAATATTTATCTCGGTAATAAGTTTATCAATATTATCAATCTCTGTTTTTACATTTTTCACTTCTTCTTGAAGAGAGTTCTTTCTTTTGGAAATATCGTTAAAAGCATTCTTAGCTTGGCCAATTTCACTTTTAATGTTATTTAGACTTGCATTAATTGCTGATTGTTGTTTATCAAAATTACTTTGCAAAGTATTAGCTTGAACGGGCAAAGCAAGACTACAATTCGCTAAAAGTAGCAAAAATGAAAGAATATTAATGAAAAATTGCCTGCTCGGCATATATGGCAATAATAGTTCCTAGCTAATCTTTTGTCAAAGCATAATCTTTAAAAACCGAAATTACATTTTTTAAAAAGGATTAAATTCTGAACATTTCTAATACGAAATAAATTTGTTTAAAACCCTTGACTAAACCAAGCCAGGTTAATACTTATTTAAGTTAACAAGAGTATGCCAAGTAGAATTTCGAAACATCATTCACACAAGGATAATGAAAAAACATCAAATAACGATGTAAATTTATCCGATTCTAATAACCAGTTAATTGTAATTCCATCATATGAAGATGATTTAGAAAATCTAACCTCTGGAAGTGACTCTCATATTGTACAAAAACAAGCTACGCCATTGAAACCAGGTTCTAAAAATTTTCATGAATTAAGCAGTCTTAAATCAACTGACACTTCATCCAGCTTAATCGGAAAGAAAGGTAAGGCTAATTGGGGGTTGGATATTAATTTATTAAAGAACAAATTTGGCTTTTCATGGAAGAAAATGGGAAGAAATGCTGGGTTATTCCTTATTATCTTTCTAGTTTTTGGAGTAATTATTTCCTCTGCTGTTGCAGCCTGGGCTATTGATATATATAATAATAGCAAACCCTTAAATACTCAACAGCTAGAAAGTAGTATAGTTTATGCCAAGGATGGAAAAACTGAACTATTTAAATTTTTCGATCAAGGCAAAAGAGAGGTTGTTTCCCTTTGCCCAATTAAGGACGGTGTGGAAGACATAAGTCAGAGTTGCATTCCAAAAGTCATGCAATTAGCAATTATTGCTCTGGAAGATGAAAGATTTAATTACAACCCAGATGGAATTCCATGGTCAAACATTGGCGGTGCTTTAGTTGATTGTGCAAAAATTATTCTTACCCAATCTAAAGAGGATTGCCGTGGAGGAAGTGGACTTTATCAGCAAACAGTTAAGAATTTTACAGGAAATGATGCTAAAACTCCTCAAAGAAAAGTAGAAGAGTTAATTTCTGCGGTAAAATTAAACCAAGTTGTGAACAAAAGCCAAGTCCTAGAGCTGTACCTAAACCAAGTAGCTTTTAGTAGAAATGCTTTTGGTGTTCAAGAAGCTTCTCTGAGTTATTTTGGGAAGGGTGTAAATACTGTAACCCCTGTTGAAGCATGCTTTTTAGCTGCTTTAGTGCAACAACCTTCTGTCTATAATTCCAGCATTAACAAGCCAGAATCTGATGCCTGGAATACTTATGAAAACAGAAAAGATACTTGTTTACAAAAACTTAGACAAAATAAATTGGAAGGGGATAATATAGAACCATTTATTAAGACTGACGAAGAATACAATGCCTTGCTTAAAGTGGAAGCTGTTGTAGCAACTGCAAAAGATCAGGTTGCCGAGCTTGGCAAAGGAGGTAAGGTTGTGTTTATTCCAAATAGAATAGATGTGCTTTATCCACACTTTAAAGATTATATTACCCAGGAACTAAGAAAATTTAATATTTCGGAGCAAGCTTTATACACCAGAGGATACAAAATTGTTACAACCTTAGATCCTGAAATTCAAAATAAAGCACAACAAATCGTGAATGATAATTACCAAGCCTATGTGGTAGAGAGTGGTGCAAACAACATTTCTACAGTAGTTTTAGATGGACCGACAGGGGGAATTTTGGCAATGATTGGATCTATAGATTACAACAACGAAGAAATTGACGGACAAGTTAATATTGCTACTTCACCGCAGCAACCAGGTAGTAGCTACAAACCATATGTTTACGCCACAGATTTTGAAAAAGACTTTAACCCAGGAACAATATTGCTGGATAGCCGAACTGACTTCGGTGGAGGCTATGTCCCAAGAAATTTCAGCGGTACTTTTAGCGGCCCTGTAACTATTAGATATGCTTTGCAGAACTCTTTAAATATTCCTGCAGTCAAGGGTGCCTATCTTGCTGCCGGTCAAGGCAATGTTCCAAATGGAACACAAGGAATAAACGAAGTTTTCACCCTAACCGACAAAATTGGAGTGAAATATCCATGTCAGCCCAATGCCGATGGTGCCAAGTGTGATGATCTAGCTTTAGCCAATCAGGCCTATCGTGACAGATGTGGACTCTCTTCAGCTTTAGGTGGATGTGAAGTTTCCTTACTTTCCCATACTGCGGGTATGAATACTTTCGCCCAAGACGGTAATTTAAGAACTGCAAGGCCGTTTATTAACATTATAGATACTAAAACAAATGTAGACTTATGCTTAAAAAAGTGTGATGATATTTATCCAAGAACAGACAAAGTAATTGACCCATTAATTGCCAGACAAGTTTGTGATGTAATGAGTGACTACGGCGCCAGAGACCCAGGAGTTTGGGGTTCATTCAGAAGGAACTTAGAAGTTGATGGCTGGAGAATTGCTGCCAAAACAGGTACTTCAAACGATGTAAGAGACACTTGGACAGTTGGCTTTAGCCCTTATTATTCAATGTCAATGTGGGTAGGAAATACTGATAATACTCCGATGAAAAACACAGCTAGTGCTTCTAACTCTAACTCTTTCATTTGGAAAAAACTAATGACAGCCCTCCACGACGGAAAAGAAAAGAAGCAATGTTCAAGAGATGGTCTTCAAGCAGTTAAAATTGATCCTAAAACTGGTTTCTTAAGTGAAGGTGGAAATACAGAATATCTTACTCCAAATCAACTTAAAGCTTTGCAAGATGCTTCTTCCAGGGTAAATAATCCTGAATATAATCCAAAAGCTCAGAATATTTTCCAGAACCGCTCGGCGGTTATTTTAAGAAAGGTGAAAATTGATAGAGTTAATGGAAAACTTGCAGTAGAAGGAAAAACTTTACCGGAAAATACTGAAGAAAAAACTTGTGCCCAGCCCATTTCAGAATTCCCTTTACAATCAAACTGGGCAGCCGCAGCTGAATCTATTTCTGGCAACGACAAATATTGTGCTCTCCCAACTGATGTTTCAGATTTAGACCAGGTAGCAGAACAAAATAGCAAACCGTTAATAACTACCAACCTTACAAGTAGTAGCAATGCCCCAAATACTATTACTGCAAGCACAGTGCCAACAGGTACTGCTGGAAAAGGCATATTAGCCCTTCGGCTAAGAATTGACGGTGTCCAGGTTGTAGATAGCGCGATTAATTCATTTAGCTTTGATGCAACAACAGTAGCCGCAGGAGTTAAAAATGTAGAAGTTGAAGCCGTAGATAGTTTTGGAATTAAATCAATCAGTACATTTACTAATGTAACTTTCGGGGTAATAACCACAACACCCTTAACCGCTGCAGACCTTGCAAGCATAGCCCCAAATTGTGGAGGATTAGATTTATCAGCTAATAGCACAGTTAATTGCACTTTCAGTCTGCCAATTACCAAATCTTTGCCAGCTTCATTACGCTTTAAAATTGGCTCAGGAAGTTTTAGCGGATCATGTAGTTTATCAGGAACGCTAGTAACTTGCTCATCAGTAAACACTGGAAACACTAACCCAAGCACTGTAATTCAAGGCCAAATTGGTGGCTCAACAAGCCCAACTTTAACAACTGTAAAGCTAACTTAAAATAACCAATTTTGGATGTCGTAGCGACCGTCTCGGACGGTCATTTGCTTTTATTATTTTTAATCTAAGTCCTGCTTGCGTAATCCCTCTATCAGAAGAGGGGAGACTAGAGGGCAGGTTGTGTTTCTACAAAATTTTGACACCTTCAAAATAGTTGGAGTGTAAAAGGTTAGAAAAGAAGTTTTGCTCTGTCCCGAATTTCTTTTTCTACTTCTTCCTTTGGTTTGCCGTACTTCTGTTTAGTATTTTCAATTATCTGCTTACGAAGCTCAGAGTTACTTTGTTTGGCCCAAGCTCCGTCTGGAAGGAAGTTAAAAGGTGTAGTTTTTTGACCATCTACAAGCAAGATGGCGTTGGCGGTTCTAGCTTCAGGGTTAATTAAATCTGGGGCAGTTAAAGTAGGGCCAAATTCCTTTTCCAAATATGTAGCATCGTCTGCCCCTACTCTGTAAATAAACTTGGTGGCACAGTTGGCCATAATCGAATCTTTTATTCTTTCGTTACCATCTACAACTAATTGTTTAACAAATTGGTGAGCAAGATAAAAACCCACTTTATATTTACGAATTTCCTCCAAAGCTTTAGGAATAGAATCGAATAAGAAATTCTGCATTTCATCGATATAAACAAAGAATGGTGTTCTATCCTTACTTTCAATTTCAGTTGTGGTTCCATCCAAATTATACTTCAAGCCATCATTTCTTCCCATACCTGCCATTAACAAACCACCAATCATAACCATACCAACCAAATAAGCCGAGTTTTCGCCAATTAAACCTTTAGCAAGGCTGACCAAAATAATTTTCTTGTTATCCATAGCCTCTCTAAAATTGATACAACTATTCTGCTGACCAATCATCGGCCTTAAGAAATCGTTGGTGGTAAACGGTGCTAGTTTAGAGGTAATGTAAGGCACCATATTTTCAAGACTAGCTTCTCCACCTGCTTTGGTGGCTTCCTTCTCCCAAAAATCCACAACTTCCTGATCATCACACATAGCTAATTTAAAAGTACGGAAATCTTCGTCGGAAAGTACTTTTGGAATTTCCATTAAAGTTGAACCACTTTCCACATGACTCATAACTAGGCGCATGGAATTTTTCATATAGCTTTCAAACATCGGGCCGCCAGTCTTTTTTAAATCGTATAACTTATCCCAAATATTAAACAAGGTTTCAATAACCAAAGTTTTTTGAGTAGGTTTCAAAGGGTCAACTTGCAACATATTCAAACCAAGTGGTCTATCTGTATAGGCAGGTGAAAACACAATAACATCATCCGCTCTTTCTGGTGGAACACGAAGCAAAAGCTCATCAATAAGCTCTCCGTGCGGATCTACAACACAAACCCCATTACCCATTTTCATGTCTTCCAAAATTACATTCGTCATTAAGAAAGTTTTTCCTGAACCCGAGCCTCCCAGGGCATAAACATGCCTAAATCTATCTTCAGTTTTAATATATACATCTTTAATTTGTCCTCTAGCATTTGCCGTACCAAGTTTTATATTTCCAGGACCAGGACCAGGCACAATTAAAGGAATAGCGGGCTTTCTAGCCAGCAACCACCTAATTTCTGGGGTTTGAGTAAGATAGTTAGGAAGATGCCAAATACTATTCACCTCTTCAGTGTTGATAATACTTTTTTGCTCGAAATTTGGTGCCCTCATCAAAAAGTTTACCAATGACTCTTTCGGATCAGATTTTACTCTTTTGAAACCATTGAACGGATTAATTTCAAAAACCTGAAAAGCCGGAACAATCTGATCTACAATTTGCTTAGCCCTAATATCATTAGCAGCAGAAGCTACCACTCTTAGGCTAAAATTAAAACCAGGCCTTGATGCTTTTTCTTCCAACTTCTTAATCATCTCTTGCTGTTGAGGGGTTAATCTAAGTTCAATTTCTTTACCAGATAAATCTATTTTTCTTTCCTTTTTTTCGTTAACATTGTTATCTTTACTTTCACCTTTAAGACTATCAAAAACAAACTTAAATATTCCCTTAAAAACTTTGGTATAATCTTTTTTTGGATTCAGAACTTCGTTTGGGTTTTGCCCTTGTTGAATACGCGAAGCCAAAACTCCAGGTTTTTTCTGCCAAGAATTTTTTATAGGTGTTAATACTAATTGAATGGCGGCAGATTCTTCTTTACCTAAATTGCCCATTACATTAGTAAGAGAATTTAAAGCATCGGTTTCCATCATTTTATATGTTCTAAAAGGAAGTTCGAACCTATTAACTAAACCCAATTCCTGACTAAAAGCTACAGTGTTTTCTTTAAAGAAATCTACATCTTTTAATCTTTGAATTGAAGCTTTGGGATAAACCGAAATAATTTGCCTCTCTAATAAATCTACTGTTTTTTTGCTACAACCCATCCAAAAACGAATTTCAGAATCTATGTTTACAATTTCAAGGCTAAACCTTTCAGTTCCATAAAAATAATTTTTCCACTTAGCTTTCGAAAATTCATTCATTACCAAAAACATTTGCTCGCCAATAGCAATACTTTCTTTATCATCTTTTTTACTTCCCTGATCTTTCTGGGTTTGCTCGGCTGTTTCTTGTGGAACAGTAATTTCAAGAAAAACAGTTTCCTTCCAGTCAGTTAATTTCTTTTTATTATAGAAATTTTTCCTATATATTTTTACACCAAGTTTACTTAGAAAATATATTACTACGATCGAAATAAAAATTACACTAGTAGCAATTCCAATTCCATTAAAATCAAACCCTGCAAAAAGAGGTGTTGGCGAATTTTGGTTTTGCAAAGTTCCAGCGGTTGTAGTTGTATTTACTGGACTCGATGGGGTTTGGTACAAATCATCCATGAATATTGCTATTTTATAACTTTATAGGTCTAATGTCAAAGTAGAATTAGAGTTATTATATAAGTCACTCTTCAAAATTCATAAATTATAGATTTAATTTTTATCGATAAGAAATTATTTACTTTGACATAAACGAAAAAAGGGAGAAAAATGATTACATGTTCTTTAAAAAATTTCACCAACAAAATCGTCAGAAGATGTTTAAAACAGCTTTCATAACTGGAATATTTTCTGCAATCGGAGGTTTCTTATTTTCTCATTTTCTTAATCCTAAAACAGGAGAGGAAAATAGAAAAAATTTAAACAAAGAAGCTGAAAAAGCAATTAAGTATGCTGACAAAACTAGACTTGAGCTTATTGAAAAAGCTAAAAAATTAAGTTTAGACATGAAAAATAATTCTAATAAAAAAACAATTGAGGAACAAACTAAGGATGAATCAGAAGAAGAAAAATAGAAAATAGAAAAGGTTAACTAACTAATTTACTCCCCCAATTGGGGGTTATTTATTTGCAAAGTTAGTAGTTATAAGTTATAATGATTCAAACAAAAATAAATATGAATAAAATCAAACCCGAAGCTAAATCTTCTAAATTTAATTTGCTAAAGCTAGATAAAAAAATAATCATCATTATCTCTATAGTAATATTTGTAGGAATAATTACTGTTGCTGCCTTATTGCTAAGACCAAATGCTTCAACACAAAAAAACAATGCCACTTCAAATACTACAACAAGTGTAGTTAATAACGACGAGACTAAAAAACCTGTTGCACAACCTTTAAAAGCAGATGAAAAGACAGATTCTGCCCAAGCCTTAATAGATTTCAACAAAAATCCTTTCGATCCTGAAACTGAAAAACCAAGCGATAGATTTATTACTTTCCAAATTAGGCAAGGTCAAAAATACAGAATGACCGTAAACTATTCTAATATTGGCGATGCAAAAATGGAAAATGGAAGCCTAACAATTAAACTTGGCCCAGGTTTAACCTTAGTTAAAAATTCAATGAAGGAAGACATCTCCGGAAAGGAAACCCAAAACATTGATGACACCAACTTATATACTGCCGATACAAGTATAATTAAATATGGCCCTGGTAGTTTGAACAAAACCAAGAGCGTAGTAAATCCTGGAGAAGCAGGTAAAATTACTTTTGATGTAGAAATGAATGTGGATGCTAAGGTGGGCGATATTAGCAGACTATACTCTTACCTAAGCGACGAAGGAGATTCAAAAGGAAAGGTAGATTTAGTTTTCTTTAACATAACTCCAAAGAAATAATTTACAAAATAAAAACAATAAAATATAATATAACAAATTTGTTATTAAAAACAAAAACACAAAAACAAAAACAAAATATGTCTTTCAAACAAGTCAGTAAATTTTTTCAAACAAAGCTAGGTAAAACCAGTCTTATTTCATTAGCTATTTTACTAATAGCAGGATTAGGTTTTTCTTATTCTTTATTGAATAAACCTTCTAACACTGCAAAAGCAGCTTCAGTTGTATCTTTAGCTCCTGGCCAAACCGGTATTTTTACTATCCAATACATTAACGCAGGTGATAGTGACGCAATAACAAATGCCTTAACAGCAATTGCATTAAACAATAGATTAACTTATGTTCCAGGATTCTTTACTGAACAGTTTGGAGGACCAACAGCACCACTATATTGTGTAAATGACACGGTTGGAGCTGGAATAGTTACATTAAACGGTGATCAAACCACTTCTATTAACTACAGACCAAGATCGGCCACAAGTTTATCTACTCCTTGTAATGGAAGTGCTACTGCAGGTGCTGCAACCTTAACAGCAGCTCCAGAAGCCTCTCCAAGCGATCCAAATACGTGGCCTGTTGCTAAAACCGGTGTTCTTACTTTCCGTGCCACACTTAGATCTGACCAAGGTTTAGTTGCTGGAAATACAGTTAACTTCGCCATTATTGCTGAAACAACTTTAGACGGAGCAAGTGGAGGAGCAGCATCATTAAATATTTCTGTAGTAGCTGCTGCAGCCACCACAATCGCTAACGGTAATATTGGAACCGGAGTATGTACTCCTTCAAGCACAGCAGTAAACACTACTTATGCATGTAACTTCCCATTAACTGGAAACGCTGGGAATAATTACCAACTACCAGCAAATGGAATCACAGCCTCAACCAGTCAAACTGGAAATGGTGCATCAGACTTAACCCCAGTTTCTGGTGGATTTAGCCCTGCATGTACAATAACAGGCAATGGAACAGCTAATGCAGCTTTAAATTGTACAGCCATTCCAACCGCTGGAGGAACTGCAGGTGTTAGAAATGTTTTAGCTAAAGTTGAATCTGGCACGCCAGTTGATAGAGGTGATGTTACTTTACTTGCCCCAGCCGGTACAGTAATTACAGCAACAAATGTTGGAACAGGAACTTGTACACCAAGCTCTGTAGTAATTGGAACCAATGGAAATTGTACTTACCCTCTTACAGGAGATTCAGGAAATAATTACCAATTACCAGCTCAGGGTATTGCTGGAACAACCAGCCAAACTGGAAACGGTGCATCAGACTTAACCCCAGTTTCTGGTGGATATGGAACCCCATGTACAATTACTGGAAATGGAACAGCTCAAGCTGCCCTAGTATGTTCAGTTCCAACCACAGGTGGAACCCCAGGCGCTAGAAATACATTATTACAATACAACGGAACTGGATCACCAGTAGATGAAGGCGATATAACCTTGCTTGATGCAGCTTCAGCTGTAAGATCAGGAAGATTATATTGTATCGGTTTAGATAACGCTGCTGTAAACTTTGATGTAGTTACCAGAGAAAATACTGCTTGTAACATTACTCAAAAGTTTAAAGACGGTGTTATGACAATTGTTTATGACGATCTAAAAGATTCTAATGGAGCAATTTTAACCAGTGGAACATGTACTTTTGAATTCTTAAGATATCCAAGAGCTTACCTTCCTGGAAATATATTAAGAACATATACTGGAACAATTAACTCTTCAGGTTCTTGCACAACAACACTTGCTGCTGTTGATCAAACAGTTAACTATTATGTTGTAGTTGCTACTGCAGTTTCAGGTAACACAGTTTTAAGAGAATCTTATAACTTAAACCTAAATGTTGGAGGATAATAATTTTGAATAATAATTATAAATAAACAAAAATATGACTAAATTACAAAAAACCCTAACTGGTATTTCACTTTTGATGATCACTGTAATAGCTTTTTCAAGCAATATTGTAGCCCAAGCAAGGTTAGCCAGCGTAACAACAACTATTAACCCAATTCCAGCTGACAGCACTACACCTACCACACTTTACATTCCATATGGAAGTATTAATGCAGATTTAGATATTAGAAATGCAATTGCGACAGCAAACTTGGCAGGTTCAGGTTTTAGGTTCGAAACAGCAGGATTCCAAGATTTATATTATGGCTCACCACTTAGAACTGATGCTGAAAATCCACCAACTGAAGCAGTTTGTAATTCAGCCTATGCTGGCCCACTATACAATATCTCTCCAAGTTTAGCCACAACAACTAGCTTTACTTATGGTTTACAAACTTCAAGAAGTAGCTCTTCAGCTGGAGGTACAAGTACAGCAGGTATTCTTCCAAGCGGACAATCTGGTTTAAGAGAAAAAGCAACTGGTTGTATCAGACTACAAGTTTCCGTAGCTCCAGGTGCAACAGTAGGTCAAACTGCAGTTTTAACTTTTGATGAAGATTCAACTCTTTCTGTAGATTATCAGGAAAATAGAAGACCAGGTCTTAGATTATTTAACTTTTCTGTTGCAGCTCCAACAAATACCACAACTGGTACTACAACGGGAGGAACTACCGGTGGCACAACAGGTGGGACTACTACTGGAGGAACTACTTCAAACACTACAACCGGCACTACAACAGGAGGAACTACTGGTACAACAACCGGCGGAACTACCACAGGTACTACTTCTACCACTACAGGAGGAACTACTGGGACTACAGGTACTACTACAACTGGAAATACTACAACCCCAAGAACTGGTGGAAATGCATATTTAACAGGAATTGTAATTGCACTAGCTGCATCGGGTGCTGGCTTATTGTGGTACAACAGCAAGAAAACAATCAAGTCTATTAATCTTAGATAGAATACTTAGAAAGAACAGTTTAATCGCTTTCATGAAAATCAGTGAAAGAAGAACCTGTCGCCAATCTCCTAACCCTAAACTAGGTCTAATTTCCCTAAAGCAAGCACTAAGTGTCTTAATTTGACTAATGTTTCAAAACTTTTAGCTTTAACTTCCCATATTCTTGTTAATCTTC
>JBILXY010000023.1:0-12058 GCA_044378055.1 Bdellovibrionales bacterium
TTAATCCATCAAATTGTACAACTTACACAGCTAACGGAGGAACAACAGCTGCTGGAGTATGTTTTGTTAAACTATATGAAAAAAGTGGAGTATTATATAAAAGTTTAGATATAGCCCCAGGAGAAACAGTTAATGTTAGAAACTATTACAACAACACTACAACAGCATCTGTAACAGCAGCTAATATTACAGACAGCATGCCTGCCAACTTTACTAGAACAGGAACTGTAACAAATAATTATGTAGATGCTGCACCTGTAACACTAAACAATAATGTATTCACAGGACAAAACCTTTCAGTAGCCCCAGGTGCTGGGTATTTTGGTTATGTTGCGGATAATACCACAACAAGTAGTAATTTGGAATTGGGGAAGAAGAGGTATATGCATGTACTAGTCTGCAGCGCAAATACATATCAAGATATTTATGTATCAAGGGTTAGTTTTAATAATTCCTCAGCCTTTATTCCACAGAATTGTGGATCAGGGTTTAGTTACACAGGTGTGCAAGTAGTAGCTAGTCCTGGTTCCGGATCGACGGCAAATGGGAGCGCTGGGAATCCAATTTATGTAGATTTAGTAGGACAAAGGTATTTACATATACTTTCTTGTAGTCCAGTTTCTGATCAAGATTTATTCTTAAGACAGATTACTGCAAAAAATAATACAACATCTATCGGTACAAATTGTGGTGGAGCTGGATATAGTGCAAGTGGTCTGGGTACTCTTACTCTTACTCAACCTTCAGGAGCAAATCCTACATATGAAGATATGCTTGGGAAGACAAATTTTTTCATGATTCAATGCACATCAACGGCTAGCCAAGACTTCTTTATTAGAAGGTTTGAGTTTACAAACAGCTCGGCAATTTCAAGTACTGCTTGTGGTGGCAGTGGATTTACATCTTCAGGAGTGGGTGCTACAGGTGATGGAACTAGTGGAAACCCTTTTGGAGGTAGTGTAAACGACGCCGCCCGAGGTTACGGCTACATCTCCTACTCCATGCAAGCTCCTAGTAGTGGACTTACTAATGGTCAACAGGTAGGAACAACAGGTACTTTAGCAGCTAATGGGAACAAAACATCTGGTGTTGCAGCAGACTTAAGAATAAAAATAACCTCTAATCCAGAATATTCTAATCTCATAGTAACTCCAGCTGATCCACTCATTGGAACAAATTATACTATTACTGGTTCAGGATTTAAAGACTCTGCTAATGACCAGGCTTTAAACGGAATTCCTTGTAATATAAACATGACAGGACCAAATGGTTATTCAAACAACTTTGTTACAGGAAATATTGTTGGTGGGATTTGCTCTTACAGCTTTAATTCAGCTACAATTCCTAAAGTGGCTGGAACTTATACAGTTTCAATTACAGTACAAGGTGTATCCAACAACCTAACTACAACTACAACCAATTTCAATTATTATTACGATATCTATCTAACAAACGGTAGTGGTTTCGATTTAACCGGAAAAATTCCTGGTACTATAACTTCCAGCCAAGCAAGTATTGTACAAGGTGACCCTGATCCAATTTTTACTTCGCCAATAATTAGAAGGTTTGATAATTCAACCTTAATTCCAACAGGAACTTCATGTGCAATTTTAATTACCATCGCTGGTGGAAGCGAAGTAGCCTATACCGGGACTACAAATTCAAACGGACAATGTGTGGTTACTGTTCCAAATAATAGTTTTACTGGTGGAACTTTGTCGATTCGAAATAGAGTAACCTTGGAAGGTGCCAATTTCTTCACCAACCCAAACACTTCAATTTTAATTCAGAATTTCCCTTCCAATAAAGCCAAAGCAGATAGTGTATTTACGGGTCAACCTAAACTTACTGCCCAAATTAGTGCTCCAGACCCTACTTTAATTGGTTCAGACTATACACTAACAGTTTCGGGGCTTGAAGATTCCTTAATTAACGCCAGACCGCTTGCTGGATTAAACTGTTCCATAATTATTTCTGGGCCAAACAGTTATTCAAATACTTTATCAGTTCCAGTTACCAGTGGAAATTGTACCACAACCCTTTCTGGAAATGTACCACAAACCCCTGGACAATATAATTACAAAATTCAAGTAGCTGGTGATAGTGGCATTTTAGAAAGCCCTACAGTAAACTTTAACAGATTATTTAACATCAAGTTAAGCGGAGGAGTAAATGGAATCAACGGAACAATTCCAGGTTTAACCACCTCATCTCAAACACCTTTGCTTGTAAATACAGCCACAACGTTAACTTCCCCTGCCATAAGAAACCTTGCAGATAATGCCAACCGGGTTGGGCTAACCTGTAGAAATGTTTTGAAAATAAACGCAGGCGCCGATCAATTCTTTAACGGAACTTTAAATGGTAGTGGACAATGTGTTACCGCAATTTCCGGTGCTGCTATTACAACCACAGGTACAGCTTACATCAAAACACAAGTAAGTGTTATCAATTCAGATTTTAATTCTAATTATACTTTTGAAACAGGTAATAATTCCTTGCCTATTCGTTTTGCTCCAACTGCTTCAATTTGTGCCAACCAAACTTTCAGAGACGACAACAAAAATGGCTCGCGTGATGGTGCTGAACCATTGCTTGCTGGTGTTACAACCAGATTAAAAGATTCTGGAAATGCTACAGTTTTAGCCACCCTAACCACAGATGCAACCGGACCAAACTGTTTCACATCTTTGTACGACGACACCTATTACATTGAACAAGTACTTCCAACTGGTGGAACTTTACAGACTGCTAGTTTAAGTTACCAAGTAGTTTTAGCAGTAGGTGCTACTGAAAATAGAAGTTTTGGTTATAACGGAGATGCCGTAATCTGCCCTACTCCAACCTTTATTGATATTAACCAGAACGGTATTTACGAAAATGGTGGCGGTGATTATTTAATTGCAGGTCTTGTAACCAATTTATTCTTAACCTCTGATTTAAATAATTCCTTGGAACAAATTACCACGAACGCTGGTGGAACCAACTGTTTTACAGCTATAAAGCCAGGTAATTACACTATAATTCAAGATGCTCCTGCCTTAACAACATCAACCACTGGAACAATTGTAAGTAACAAAGTATCCCAAAATATTACTTTAACCTTTGGAACTAATTTTAACCAAAAGTTTGGATATAGCATAATTCCTTCCCAAAAAGCCAAGCCTCAGGCTTCTCCAAATGAAACTAAGCCAGTTTATACTTCCATTTTTCAGTTAACAAGTGTTAACCCAACTTATAATGAAAGAGCCTTTGTAAATTATCCAGTTTCTTCTACCATTTCAGGCCTATTAGATAGCAACACTAACCTTGCCTTAAACGGAACAGGTATTTGTAGTGCAACATTTAGCGGGCCATCCTTCCCTTCCCCAGTTACAGTGCCAAGTTTAGATGTTGTTTCTGGTTCATGTGTTGTTAATAATAGCAATAATTCAAGCGTAATTCCAACCAGTATTGGAAGTGGTAATACTGTTGTATTCACAGTACAAGGAGATAGTATAAACCTAGTATCTGACCCTCATACTTTTGAAGTATTTTCAGGAAATTCAACTATTTGTGCTATACCTTTTGCTGATTATAATTTAAACGGAACTAGACAAAGTAATGAACCATATTTGGCCGGAGTTCAAACTGAATTATTCAATGGGGTTACCTTATTAGAAACAGTTAATTCAAATATTAATGGAACAGCTTGCTTTACTCCAAGAAGTTCTGGAATTAACTACACCATTACCCAAACTGCACCTTCTGGAGCTGTACTAACCACTGGTACGCTTTCTAGAAATATAAATCCTTTCCCTGAAACTACCAATAACGAAACTTATGCCTACAAAGGTGATAGCACTATTACCCCACTGGCCTTTAGAGATGATAACAGAAACGGAGTAAATAATAGCGAAGTTGCCTTAAATAGTTTATTTACTGCAACGCTTAAAGATTACGCAGGAAATACAATTAGTTCTGGATTAAGCATAAATGGCACAAACAATTTTGGTAATTTGTTATCCAATGCTGCATTAGGCGGAAACTATGTAGTAGAAATCAACACTGCTGGTTTGCTAACAACCAATACTACAAACAATAACCCCGCAACTATCTCTGGCCTTAGCAACGCTTCTAATCAAGATGTTAACTTTGGCTATGCTTCAGATGCCACTATCTGCCCTAACCCTAGCTTCTACGACTACAACAAGGACGGAATAAAAGATGGAAATGAGCCAAACATTGCAGGGCTTGCAACTAGATTGCTTTTAGCTTCTGATAATTCTCAGATAGCAACCCTTTCAACTAATTTAAGTGGAAATAATTGTTTCACCAATGTAATTCCTAACAATTATATTATCGAACAAACCCACCCAGTTGGAGCAGTTTTGACCACAACTCCTGGCACTCAAAGCGGAGGTCTTATTACAACCACAGTTACTTCCAGTTTCGGAGTTAACCAAGCCAGAATTTTCGGCTATAAAGGTGATGCTACAATTTGTCCTAACCCTAGCTTCCAAGATTTAAATAAGGATGGACTAAAGGATGGGCCAGAGCCATTAATATCTGGATTAACCACAGTTCTAAAAGATAGCAACGGAGTTACAATGCAAACACTTACTACAAATGGAAGTAATTGTTTCACCGAAATTTTAGCAGGAAATTATCAGGTTGTGCAAACTCCTCCAAGTAATTCCACTTCTACAACCGGAGGTGTAACCAAGAATGTTACTGTAGTTTCCGCCCAAAGTTTAGATGTACCATTTGGTTACAACGGCGAGCCTTTAGTCTGTCCAATTGTATTCAGAGATGATAATAGCAACGGTGTAAAAGATAATGGGGAAGTTAATCTAGAAGGATCGACTTTAACTTTAAGAGATTCACTAAATGTTCAAGTTGGAAATACAATTACTTCCAATGGAACTGTTCAGTGTTTCACACCGCTAACTATTGGCGAAAATTATACTGTAACTGCTACCTCGCCAAGCGGATATTCAGCCACTACATCTTTAACTGCCAATATTACTGCAGCTTTCGGTCAAAGCTATACTCCATCTTTTGGATTTAACGGAAATGCAACAGTTTGTGTAACAAATTCCTTCAACGATTTAAATGGAAACGGAGTTGCCGATAATTCTGAAACTTCCATAGCTGGCCTTACCACAGTTATTAAGTTGAACGGTAGCAATACTGACATTCAATCTGTAACAACCAATTCAAGCGGAGCAGCCTGTTTCAATTCGCTTCCGCCTGCCCAGTACAAGGTAATTCAAACAGGACCAACTGGAACTGGTTCAACCACTGGCGGAGATCAAATTTTTACACTTACTGCTGGTCAAAACAAAAATATTACTTTTGGTTATTCTGGTTCAGGGGCAATTTGTGTAAATCTATTTAACGATTCCAATTTTAATGGCAGACTTGATAGTGGCGAAACTTATATTGCCAACATTACGGTTGAATTATTTCTTCAAAGTAATCTGGCTGCAGTTCTGGACACAAAAACCACTAATGCCTCTACCAATGTGTGTTTCACCCAACTTTACGGAGAAAATTACCAAGTTAAAATTGTTACAATAGGCTTCCTAAATGATAATCTATACGGAGTAACAACCGGGTCAGCGACCCAGAATATCACTTTGGATAATGGAAATAACTACTATTCGACCAATTTGTTTGGCTTTACCAATAACCCTGATTTTGTAAAAGGTGCTTTCCGTGGTTTAGTTTACATAGATAGAAACGAAAATTCCCAATACAACACCAAAGGTAATGACGGCGTTGAAGTAACAGTTTATGATAACGATGTTCCAATTGTAGAAAAAGAAGTTAAGTTATTAAAAGATTCTGGAGGAGGAAACTTTGTGCTTGAAGATACTCAAATAACCGATTCAATTGGAGAATTTAATTTCCTTGGCTTGTTACCTGGAGTTTATAAAATCGAAATTGCAAACGACACTGGAATTGTAGCAGTTACCCCAAACCCTTCTACCAGAACTTTAACTGTAACCACCAATGAAAAGAGGTATGATATTTACGGATTCCAATATACAGCCCAAATTTGTCCTTTAATTTATGTGGATAAAAATAATAATGGAATTGTGGATGGTACGGATATTAACCGAATTCAAACTTCCGATGTTTATGTTCAACTAGAATACCAAAGTTATGGAGGAACCCAAATTTATGGTGGAGGAAATGTAAATGGTATTTTATTAAATGCTAGTAACCCATGTATTACCAAGGTTCCACCAAGAAATTATGTATTTAAAATTTCAACAGCCACCAATTTAAGTCTTTCTTTCGACACCAACTACTACAGCCAAAGAACCCCAAGTGGAAATCCAAGTACTACAATTTACTTAGGAAACACAGTGGCACCTAACATTAGATATTATACCAATGCAGTATCCACACTATCCAGTATGTATGGTAAGGTTTGGAATGATAAAGCAGCTGCCACCAGTGTGTTTGACGGCAACGGAAGTGATGATAAAACAAGTGTTGAAAATGTGTCTGGAAAAGATTATGACAGAGATTATGACAATGATTTTGTATACCCAGGACTAAGTGTTTCATTAAGAAAATGTGGGCCTGTAGCAGGCGAAACAATTGCAGATGTTAATGCTTGGAATGCCAACATGCCGAACACTACTACAGATTCTAATGGAGATTATGTGTTCACCAATATTCCAACAGGATCATATGCTATAATAGTAAATACAGCTGTTCCATTCCTAGATCAAACTACAACTTTTGGCAGAGGTTACGAATGTAATATATATAACAACACCTTCTTTAACAGTTTATTCTATAACGGTGGAGGTGGAATTGCCCCGGGTTCAAATATTCAATACGATGTAATTTATTATTACACCCCAATTGTGAATGTTAGACTATGGGTGGACACAAATAAAAATGGATCAAAAGATGCTTGGGAAGATCAAGGTTATTGGTATCCTTACCAAATCAATGTCGACATGGCTAATAATTTAGGTATTGTAGATCCTGGATACCTAAAATATTTCACCAATGGAGGAAATAACTATAGTTCAAATGTTACTCCTAATAGTTACACATTAAGTTTATTAAATTCAGCAGGAAACACCAACATTCCAAATTCCTATTCTTTAATTGGAAATCCAACAGCTACCATTAATACCACCACAGGAAGTAAAACTGCAGAATTTGGTATCGACCCAACTCAAAATTCAAGTGTAAATGGAAGAGTCTTTATTGATAGAGATACAGATAATAATTTCGAACCAAACGGACAAGATGGTAATTTAGCCACAACTTTTGATAATGATGTTAAGCTGAGTAATGTTAGTGTAAGTTTATACTATGGAATTTCACAGAACCAATTAGCGGCAACCACAACTACTGATGCTGATGGAAATTATGTGTTTAATAACCTTGCTGAAGGAACATATTCTTTGCAAGTAAATTCTACAGCTCCTAGTGGCACAACATGTCTTGCTTGTTCAGCTAGTTTTGGTTTGAATAAAGATAGCTCGGTTACTCAAAACTTTAGATATAATTATGATGGAAAGCTTAGATTGTCCAGTTTCTATGATACTATTGAAGACTTTGTAAGACAGGAAGAATTTGAAATTGATGTAAACGAAGGAACTTTCACCCTTATTGCCCCAGACGGCTCTACAGTTGGAAGCCCAGTTGCCCCAATCAGCAAAGATAATACTTACTGGTATTTAGCTTATCAATATACAAATCTAGCCCCAGGGAATTACACCATCCAGATGAACAACATGCCAACAACTTTGCGTGGCTACTCTAATCCAGATTCTATTACAGTATCACCATCTCAAGCCCAGGATAGAGATTATCCTTTCACAGCTCAAACCAATAATAGCATTTCAGGTGATGTATTTATAGATAAACAACAAGGGGTAAATCAAGGACTGAACGGACTTTACAACCCAAACGGTGGCGACAATAACCCAACCACACTTTTTGATAATGATTTGGCTTTAACAAATACTGAAGTAAAAATTATTGGACCTTTAGGAACTTATACCACCAATACAAGTAGCGGAGTAAATTATTCTTTCTCTAGCTTACCTAGCGGCAAATACAAATTGTTCAAACTTATTAATAACGGGGTCACCCAAGTTCCAAACTTAACTTTGGATGCTAACAACTCTAATATTGGAAACATTGCTTTAAACAGCTGGAATGCTGCAAGTTGGGTAAGAAATGCCACTTCAAATTCACACAATGTAACTTACAGATTTACTAATGAAATTTCAGCCTACTGTTACGATGATAAAGATTTAAATGGACAAATTACCTTCTATCCAGATTCCAATACTTACGATAGAAGATCAGGCGAATGTACTTTCCAAATTCAAGCAAGTAACGGCGAAATTATTCCAATGGATGTAGTACCAGCTTCAGCTTCTGATGCTAATGGAACTTACAGCTATAATTATTATTATAAATCATATCTTCCACCTGATTCATATGTACTTACCAATACTAATAATGTTGGAACAACAACTGTGACTAATTTTTCCAGATATGAACCATCGGTATTAAACTATGGTATAAGCAGGGTTGCCACTGTTAACTTTGCCCAGAATAATTTAAACCAGGTTAGCAGAAGTAATATGTTCCTAAGTTTCAGCCCAATTACTAACAACGCCTCTATAATTGGTCAGGTGTTTGTGGATAGAAACAATAATAATATTTACGAACCGAGCGGACAAGATAGCAACATTCTAACTTTAGAAGATAATGATGTACCACTCAAGAATGTTTTGCTTTCGTTAAGTCAAAATCCTGCCGCCATAAGCAAAACCACCAGAGCAGATGAAAATGGTAATTACCAAATCACCGATCTTCCAGCTGGAATGTTCAAAATTTTAGTTGACCTGGTTCAAAAATAGAAACAAAAATTCAGAAAAATATGCTTACAAAAATTAATTCAATTTCAAGACTAAAAAAATTAGGTCTTATTGTTTTGGTATTTAGTTTATTTTTTAACTTACTAGGGCAGATTGGAAATACCCTAAATTGGACAAATATTCAGGTGCAGGCTGCTTCAACCAGTTTCGGTTCAGGGCAAGTTTATGTTGAAAAATTTTATCTTAGTAATAACACCGAAGTTAAAACCTTGATTACAGCCCCAGGCGATTACATTACAGTTAGGATTAAATATAGCAACTCAAATTCTGCTTCTGCCTTAAACTCTGCAATTACAGATACTTTGCCAAACTCTAGTTTTAGTTATACTTCAGGATCTTTAAAAAACTGTTTACTAAGCGACCTTAACTGTTCTACATTAAGCGATTCTTTGTTTTCAGGAAACAATCTAACTGTCAGCCCTTCAGCCGGTTTTTTTGGAAATAATAACAATGCCAGTTCAGGTAATTTAGAATTTGGTAAAAAAAGATATTTACACTCCTCTCTTTGCAGTACCAACAATTCAGACAGAGAACATTTTCTTCAATCTTTAAATAATAGTTCAATTTTTACTCCTTCCTGCTCTCAAGTTTCAGGGTCAAGTAATGTTATTAATTATTTTAATTTAGACTTATTGGGGAATAGATATATTTATCAAACTGTTTGCCTCCAAGCCTCGGGCGAGAAAGAGTCTTTTATTCAAGGTGTTGGCAACACAAACACATTTACCCCAGTTTGCACCGCTTTGTCTGGTACTGCAACTCTGGATTCGAGTTCAGTTTTAGACCTGCAGAACCAAAGATATTTATATCAGACTGTTTGTAATCAGCCTTCTGGAAATAAGGAACTATTCATTCAAGGCGTTGGAAATACCAACGGTTTTACCCCAAGCTGTTCTAGTTTGGGAGGAGGTGCTACATTAGATTCCAGTTTGGTTATAGATACTTTAGAAACAACTAATTCAGCTGGTTTTATTGAATACGAAATGAAATCAACGGCAGTAGAAGACTATGCCTCATTAAGTAATACAGATATTGGCAATTACGGAACCAACGCCACTTTAAGCTCTTCTGAATTCACTTCGATTACTGACACAACTATGCTTGAAAGCATTGCTTTGAAAGTTTTTTGCGACACAATTAATCCAACAGGAGGCGAAAGAAATTTAAATCTTAGCGACGCAGAAATTAGAGCCGGTCAGGATTTTAGATGTAATTATCAAAATAGTATTTGCCCAATTGTGTTTGAAGATCAAAATACAAATGGATTGAAAGGTATATCCGAGCCTTTAATTACAGGAGTTGATGTTCAATTAAAATCTTTCGACGGAAATACAGTTTTAGCCACAATTACTTCCAACAATTCAGCACAATGTTTCCAAAATTTAGCCCATGGAAGAACTTACAAAGTTGTTGTTCCCCTACCCCCTGTTGGTAACAATTTAACCGGAGGAGACACTAAAGATGTTTATGTTAATTACAGACAATCAGAAATTCCTGTAACCTTTGGATATGGTTTTGGCAGCCTTGTTCTAAATGCTCCAACTAGCATTAATTTTCCAAGTTTAACCGTTTCAGCAACCCCAAATGATACAACAGCCAACATCGTTCCAATTCAAGTTATTGATACAAGATTATCAAACCCCGGTTGGAGCTTATCTGCCTTGGTTGGAAACTTTAACAGCAGTACTGTACAAGCTGACCCAATACCAGTGGCTAATGCTTTCTTCAACAGCCCTGAAACAGTTACAGTAAACGATGGTCAAACAGGTGGAATAAGCATCGGTGAAAGTAAAAGGATTACTTCAGCCACAGAAGCCATGTCTATCTTCCAAGGAAATCAAGGTCAGAGTAAAGGAAATTATTCTATCAATAGCCGGGTTACCCTAACTGTTCCGGCCTATATCAGGGCGACTAATTATTCTACCAATTATATTTTTACAATTATTTAGTATGGTTAAATTTTCTTCCTTCCAATTTATTCCTGCTATTTTTATAGTATTTCTAATTCTATCGCCTATATTTTCTAGTCAGGTAAAAGCAGATTTTGCACCTTCACCATTAAATTCCAACAAAACCAATCTGTACGAAAAAAACTGGTTTGTTTATAAGGCCAAAGCTGGTCAAACTATCAGGGATTCAATCCTTTTACAAAACAAAGAAAAACAAGAAACCATAGTTAGCCTGGAAAGCAAAGATGTTAGAATATTGGAAGATGGTTTGTTTACAATTATAGGGCCAGATGAAGAAAATAAACAGGAAGGAAAATGGCTAAATTTAGATGTAAATAAAGTTACTATCCCGGCCAATAATTCAAGTCAGGCTTCTTTTGAAATAAAAATTCCAGAAAATACTCCAGACGGTGAATATGCTGCCGGTATTTCAGCCATCGAAAATATTTCCTCTAAAGAAAAAAATAATAACCAAGCTAACATTATAAAAAGGTATGGTTTAAGGGTATATATTGCAGTAGGTGAAAAATACAACTTAAACATTCAACCAAGCCAATTAAATATTTTAGATCCTAAAGATACGAATTTTAATCAATCTTTGAAAGACAAACCTTTTTTTGGAAAGAATAACATGGTTCTTGAATATGAAGCTGAAAACCTAGGAAATATTTTTGGTTTAATTAAAGGAAAATACAGTATCACAAAACCAGATGGGTCGGTTTACGAGAATACTTTTTCTGCTGAAATTGCCCCAAATGTTGGCAAAAGAAAATATACTATAATTACCAATCAGTCATACGAAATAGGGAAAACTGAGGTGGTTGTAGATTTTAGCATAACTGCATTAAATACCAAAATTGAAAATTATAATAATCTAAATCCAAAAACCGCCCTAGGCGATGCTGTTGAATTAAATAGTGATAGTTGGGCAAACTTTCCAGCCAGCTCGGTAGCAGCATTTAAAGAAGATATTAACAATGACAATCAAATTTCTACTAATTCTAATATAAATAGTAATTACTATAATCTAGAATATTTAATTGTACTGGTGGTGGTAAATTTTTACGGTTTGTTTGTTTTCTGGAAAAAAAGATTATTTTTGACTTAAAGAAAGAATTGGGGTGATGGATTATGTAATATTCCTATGATTAAAGTACGTGTGAATTAATTTACTTCTCCTTTCTTTTGTTACACCTCTGT
>JBILXY010000033.1:0-3050 GCA_044378055.1 Bdellovibrionales bacterium
GAAGATTAACAAGAATATGGGAAGTTAAAGCTAAAAGTTTTGAAACATTAGTCAAATTAAGACACTTAGTGCTTGCTTTAGGGAAATTAGACCTAGTTTAGGGTTAGGAGATTGGCGACAGGTTCACTTAGCAATAATGTGATCAAATATTTAACGATAAGTTCTTTATATTTTTGACAGACAAAGAAATAAAGGCTTTGTTTTTAACATGTTGCCAGCCCAAATTGAAGATGTAAGTGCCGAATTTAGAAAATTACCAGGAGTAGGTGTTCGCGGTAGCCAAAAGATTTCTTTGGATATTTTACAATTAAACTACGATAACTTTACCAGCTTTATTCAAAGCCTTGAAACCATGAGGAAAGAAGTAACTTTTTGTTCCAACTGCGGTTTTTTTGCCGAAAATGTTAACAATCTTCCACTTTGTAATATCTGCAAAGACCCTAGCCGTTTGAAAAATCAAATTTGTTTAGTGGAAAAAGCAACCGATATTATTACAGTTGAAAAAAGCCAAAGCTTCCGCGGAGTTTACCATGTTCTGGAAAAACTTATTTCTCCGCTTGATAACATATTTCCACAAGATACCAAATTAAACGAACTTTTAGAACATAGATTAATTTCTGAATTAACCAAAAGCCCAGTTATAGAGTTGATTATTTTTTTCAAACAAGGTTTTTCAGCCGATGCCACAACTGCTTATTTAGTTGAACGATTAAAGCAAATGGGGCTTTCTGAAAAAGTAAAAATTACCAAACTAGCCCAAGGTTTACCAATGTATTTTAACACCGAAACCCTAGACAGCGAAACCCTTTCCAGAGCAATTCAAGACAGAAAAGAAATAGGATTGTAAATAAATTTAAATTAACACTTTGGTGATTTAATTTTTAAGTCTGGTTGGAATTGAATTGCAAGTTACATCATCCCAATATCTTGTATCACTTGGAACTCTGGGTACATATTCATTGCAAGCGTTATGTGATTTACTAAATCTGTTACACCAAATCCACCTTATGCATTTTCTCAACAACTAATTTCCCCACTCTATAAGCAAAAATAAATAAAGTTATAGCCAATAAACTTATTGGTACTTGTCTAAAGATTATTTCAACCAAAGCATCATTTAGAGCATAATTGTAATTACATTCTAAATTATTTGGTATAAAATATTTATAGGAATAAATTAAATTTACTATTAGTACAACAAATGAAATAGAAATGACATCAAAGTTTTGTAACAGTATTTTATTTTTTATAATTTGTTTTAGTTTATACAAAATTATTACAAAAACAACCGATATTATAAAGAAAAATAATAAGTTTGGTATTATGTTCCAGTAGTTTTCAAGCCTATTTCTGCTTATAGTGTGAATGAATGGAAAGCCATAGCCTCTTATACAAAACTCTAATTCATTGTCAGAAGAACCAAGGTTTCTTTCAAAAAAATGGAATACTGTAGTAAGAATAATTGTTAGGAGTGTTGAGAGCTTTACAGTTTGCATGAAAATTAGATTATTTTTCCCAGTCCAAGAATATTTCTTCAGAATTGTTATTTTGTGCTAGATAGCCAAGCCACTTGGTTTTGTTCAACTCAGCTGTATTTAAATCTGAATAGCAATACCCAATTGAAACATTAAAATTATTCTTTGAGTACTTCTGCTGAGCTAATTTTAAAGAATTTCTAAGAATATTTATCTTTTCTTCTGTCTTTATATTGTTCCAAATATTAATGTCATTTACCTGTAAGAGTAGATTACCAGGTACATTTATTTGAACACTTTTAGCAGTCCCAGCAAAATACTCCTGTATTAACTCTATTTGATACTTCTTGTTATTTGAATTTATATTTTCTTTTAAATCAGATGAAACAATTTCAGTATAATCTATATTTTTTGGCTGACATACTCCAGTTTCAGAAAAAGGCAATCGCCACCCGCCAGCTGTGTTAAAGACGCTAGAAGGATTTCTATTGTACACATTGTTTGTTTTATTAACCATATCACTTTTTTGGTATAAAGAGAATAATATTAAAGATATTGCGATTAGAACAATAATTAACGTTAGTTTTATAATATTGTTTTTTAAGTTTGAGTTACTAAAGAAAGGCATATATTAATTTTTAAGTCTGGTTGGAATTGAATTGCAAAACTTTTAACCAAGCACAATAATCTTTCCTAACCTTACCATTCCCCAATTGAAATGTTTTCTTTTCCTTTTATGTTTTGAATGTAGCCTAGCCATTTTTTATCACCATACCCTCTACTGTTTGGAATGCAGGTTGCAAAGGATGTAGTGTAACCTGGTGAATTATAATATTCATTAATTACGCCTTGTTGGTTAACAGAAGATGTTGTGTAATTTGGTATGTTAAAATATTCTTTAATTGTATTGTTAGTTTGCTGTGTTATGCTTTTCTTTTCTTTTAAACTTAAATTGTCCCAAATGCTTTTATCTTGAACATAAATTAAGGCATCTCCAGAATAAGGAACTTGTTCAGGCTTGTATTCGTTAGCATCAACCAGTATTAATTTATATTTCGAGAGAGAAAGATTAACCTTATCTGAAAGTTCTTTAGGTATTGTAGAGGTGCTTAAATACTCATCTAAATTTCGAAGACATAAAGGGCTTAACTTAAAAGGCATACCCCTACCTTCGTTTGTTAAGTACAGAATATTTGTACTAATTCCAGCAAACTCTGGATCAAACACTATCTGGAAACTTTCATAAACTTTTCTAATTATTGGTATTGAAAAATAGCTTACTGGAATTACTATTAATAGTGTAATAACTATTTGTTTGGTAGTTAGTTTTGGTAATTTAATATTTTTAAAGAAAGGCATATATTAATTTTTAAGTCTGGTTGGAATTGAATTGCAAGTTACATCATCCCAATATCTTGTATCACTTGGAACTCTGGGTACATATTCATTGCAAGCATTATGTATTTTACTACAAGTTTTGACTAAATTTCTTAAACCTTAATTTGCCTTATACTTTTTTTCTACATCTAATTTACAATTGTATTCTTCTTCTGTAGCTGGTGGAAACTTTTCTTC
>JBILXY010000024.1:0-11840 GCA_044378055.1 Bdellovibrionales bacterium
TAGGTTCTGAACTCATAGTATCTCAGTTTAATATTAATAAACCTTGTAATTATGAGCTAAGGTAGTATTTTTGTCACCCTGTTTGTTTCTTTAAGTCACAATTTTTAAACTTTATTCTAAAAAATCTACACCCTTCATGTCTGGAGGGTGGTTTTTATTGTGAAAATTTTTGTAGATTGGGTTAATTTTTGATTCTTCTGTTTTGGATCCTGAAACCTTTTTCAGGGTGACGGTGTAGCGAGGTTCAGGATTACTGCTTCTAAATTTAAGGATTAGTATAGCGATAGCCTCCACAATACTTGACAGGATAACTATTATCTTTCTAAGAATTAACTGTGCTAGAAAAAAATGTATCAAATTTTCACAAAGCTGTTTTTTCACAAGAATCAGCTGAATCTTTGTTGCATAAATTAGTTTATTTAATGGGCCAGGAGGCAAACAAGAAATTAATTGAATCTTTTAACTTAAATTTTACCCAGTTCAGAATATTAATGCAGTTAAATTACGATCCAAATTCTAATCAAAAAAGTTTGGCTAGCTGTGTAGGAATGACCGAAGGTGGTTTAAGTAAAGCAATTTTAGATTTAGAAGAAAAGGGAATAATCGTTTCCAATATTAATCCAAAAAATAGAAGGGAAAGGCATTTAAATTTAACTGAAAAAGGTAAAGTTCTTTTCGACGAAGTGGCTTCTGAATTATCTTTAATGTCTAACAACCTTTTTTCTGCCCTAAATCCAGAAGAATTAACTAATTTTACAACAAGTCTTCAAAAATTGATACAACAATTCAAATAATCCAAATTTATGTCATCTCAAAAACCCGACTTAGAAAATACTTCTAATCAACGAAAAGATTTTAATTACTATATTACCAAATTCTTTTTATCCAATAACCGCTTAACCATTTTATCACTTTTTTTGTTGGTAACAGTTGGGGTTAGTAGCGTTTTCTTGCTTAAAACCACTGGTTTTCCAAGCCCTGAAATTAAAATTGCAGTTGTAAACACAATATACCCAGGGGCAAGTTCTGAAACTATTGTGAAAGAAATTACTCAGCCTTTGGAAGCTGCTATTAAAGATGTAGACGGGGTCTCCCGATATTCATCCAACTCATCCAACTCTGTTTCTACTATTTCAGTTTCAATAAATCAGAACGCCAACAGTGACAGCGTTAAAAACAAAATCGATTCGGCTGTAAAAAGTGTAAAATTGCCAGAAGGTGTTGAAACTCCAACTTTGTTTTCGCCAGATATTGGTGGCCCTGATTACATTTTTTCAGTAGCTGGAAATGACAAAGCTAAAATTTATAATGTTTATCAAACTTTGCAAAAAGAGTTTTTGAAGCTTCCCGAAACTGCCAGTGTTACCCCAACAGTTGAATTAGAAAAGCAGATTGTAATTACTCTAGATCAAGCAAAATTAGCTAAAAATGGAATAACAGTTAATCAAATTCAACAAAAACTTCAGTCTGCAGGTGAAACTATTCCAGTAATTTCCGGGGTAAGTTTAGACAATCAAAGTACTTCAATTTTAACTTCAATCAAAGGACAAAACTTGGAATATATTCAGAATTTAGAATTTACACCAGCTCAGCCAAGTGGTGCACCAGTTTCTGGAATACCATCTCAACCAGTTCCTCTTTCAGCACCAATTTTGCTTAAAGATTTGGGTAATTTTGAAACTAGATATGAATTTGTAAAAGGCATTAATACAGTATATTCTTTCAACAAAGATAATTCAAGCGTTGTTAAGCCTGCCATAGTTTTCAATATTAAATCGGCAAAAGATGTTGACCAAGGTGCATATAACAAAAAATTAGAAGAAATTATTAAGAAACAAGATAATATTGTATTTGCAAAGTCTGGCGATGTGGCAGCAAAATATGACTCGAGCAAGGTACTTGTAGCTGAAAATTTGTCTGTTAGCGAATCAAATAAAGAACAGGTTGATGAAGTAATTGGTGGTTTAATTGGTTCGCCTTTGAAAATTGATGGCCCTGCTTCTAATTTAGGATGGTTGCTTGGTGGTGTACAATTAGTTATGCTGGTGATGATTGCCTTTGTGTCATGGAGAGCAGCTATAATTGCAGGAATTTCAATTCCACTAAGTCTAGCTTTCTCTACAATTTACCTTTATTTAATTGGTGAAAACTTAAACACACTGGTGCTATTCTCTCTAGTTTTGGTTATCGGTTTAGTGGTTGACCCAGCTTTGGTTATGATGGAAGCAGTTCAGCGAAAAATTGACGGAGGTTTAGTTGGTAAAGAAGCAGTTTTAGAAGCAGTAAGAGATGTTGGTCCTGGGGTTTTCATGGCTAGTTTAACTAACATTATTGTATTCTTACCTTTCGGTGTAATGTCTGGAATTTTAGGAGCAATTTTCGCCTATATTCCATTAACAATTGTGCCAGCAACTATTGGTTCATATGTTGTTCCATTAGTTTTCCTAGCTTGGATGGGTGGATTAATTTTGAAACCAGCTAAGAACGCTAAGGGAACTGAAGAAGAAAATATGTGGCCAATTGCAAGATGGCTTGAAAAGATTAACTTACAAATTTTGAACGGGGCAAGATGGATTAGATTGGTAATAATTTTACTTGGTCTAATTGTTCCTATCACAATTTCATATTTGTTAGTTTCTTCAGAGCAGATTAAAGTTGTTCAATTTGCCAGCAATGATAACGGCAAACAAATCCAAATTTCCGGGGCTTTCCTTCCTGTTTCAACCACCGAAGAAAGATCAAAAATTACTGCTGAAATTTTAAGCATTGCCACTGAAAATAAAGATGTGTTGGATACTGCTCCGTTTGGAAATGGTTTTAGCTATGTTCTAAATTTAAAACCAACAAACCAAAGATCACAGATATCTGTTAAAATTGCCGAAGACATAAACTTGAAGCTTCAAGAAAAAGTTGGCAATAAGATGTTCGATTTAAAAACTGATGTTATTCAAAATGGCCCAGCAGGTAGTGGTTATCAGGTTTCTGTAGCTGTTAAAACTGATGATTTAGATAAATTAAAAACTTCTTCTTTGGAAGTAGCTAGAATAATAAATCAAAGTTGTAAGTTAAAGGATAACTCTATAGTTATTGATGAAAAATGCCAAGATGGAGAAAAAATTATTACTAAAGTTGATGATGGTTATACCAACAAAAACAATAGGGTGATTGATATTGTGTTGAATCAGAAAGTGTTATCAGACAATGCTCTAATTCTACCTAATGCACCTGCCACAATTCTGGTGAACAACGCTGTAAAAAGTCAGTTCCAAATTGGTGATGGAAAAGAAGTTACTAAAATTAGAGTAGATGGAAAAGATTTGGGTGTTTATTTGGATAAAATACAATCCGATCCAATTAGCCTTGAGGCTTTAAAGGAATCTAATATTGCTGGTTTAAATGGTAAATCTAATAAATTATCAGATATTTCAACTGTAACTGAAAGTTTCCCTAAAACCTCAATTCAACGCTCTAGAGGACAAACCCTAAACATTGTTCAAGCCAGATTAAATTCAAAAAATGCTGATAATCAAAGGGTTTCTGCCCAGATTGTTACTGCAGTAAAGAATTACTTCGCCGAAAATGATTACAAAAAAACTACTGACTTAGGTTTAGAAAAGGACACAATTACAGAGTTTAGCGATGGAAGTACTGCGGAATTCGCCAAGTCTTTCCAGGAATTGTTGGTTGCCTTGGTACTCGCAATTTTCGTAAGTTATCTTGTTTTAGCTTTGTTCTTCAAATCACTCTCGCAGCCTTTGGCAATTATCTATACAATACCGCTTACATTACTTGGTGTTTTCCCTGGTCTTGCTTACTTCGCTTCCGGTCAGATTGGTTTCCTAGAAATTATCGGTATAATTATTCTGGTTGGTATCGTGGAAAATGTAGCAATCTTCTTAATTGATGCGGCTAACACAAAAATTAGAGAAGAAGGTTGGAATGATAAGGAAGCTATTGCATTCGCTTCAGGTTTAAGGTTTAGACCGGTTATTTTAACCAAACTTACTGCTCTTGCCTCGTTAGCTCCGCTTGCTATATTCTCGGTTTTCTATCGTTCAATTGCTGTTACCATTATCTTCGGAATTCTAGCTTCTGGTTTTATTTCATTAATTACAACCCCAATTCTATTCGTATTCTTCAGATGGATGAGCAAACAGTTTATGAAGGCTAAATGGTACAATAAAGTATTATTCTTAACAGTAATTCTTGCTCCAATTTACCTTATTGTATGGGGAATTAAAGACAAGCCTGTGTTACAAGACTCGCCACATGTTCATGTGTAAACAATAAAAATCTAAAACAAAAATCCCCAGTGTAGTGCTGGGGAAAATTGTTGGATTAATTAAGTTATTTTTTGCGATAATCAAAGGACGATATTTATTTAAAACTACTTTGGGAAATAATTTGGTCTATTTCTTTTACAAAAGGATCGTTTTCATTTATATTTCCTAATTGTGATACATTAAATCTAATTAGACCATCCTCGGGGGCATAAGTATAACCTTTTATATTTGAAGCTTTAATATTAGACTTTAATTGAAAACTAACTACATTTAGATTTCCATAGAAAACTTTATTGTTTAAATCTTCCCACCCATCTTTACAATTGGTTTCAATCGTAAGCTTCTCAACATTATTTGATAATTTATCAATTTTTAAAGTCCCCTCTTCGATAAGTTTTTCTTGGGTTGTGCCTGGCTGGCAGTTTTTTGCATCGGGAACAAATATTGGCTCACCTCCAAAGGGCAAAACAGGACTCATTACAAATGATAAAGTTCTGCTATTTTTACTTAAAGTAATTCTTCTATTTAATAAATTTTCAAAAGCTGGTTCTGTGCTAGTCTCAAACTTCCAGTCTTCTGGGTAAACCAATTTAAAATCCGGGAAGTATGGGTTGGTGTAGCTTAGAAGCTTTTTGGTTGGAGCTGGGGTGGTACTTTGTGCCTGCAATTTAGGATTTGATAGAGAATTAAACTGAAATGCTGTTTTAGTAATATATTTTGCTGCAAATTCAGGATATGTATCATCTTTAAACTGCACAAAGCTAGAAATAATGAAAGTTTTGTCTAAACCAGTGAAATAATAACTTACCAAGTTAGATTCTGCTGTTGGCTTAATAATCTTCTTTGTATTACTAATTTTGTCACATGAAGCTGCAATAAAACCCAGTTGGTTACATAATTCTTGTTTTGAAATATCAATAACAGTGGGCCTTCCTAGTCCATTTGGATCACCTGTTAAAGCATTGCTATTTTCTTTTTCATATTGCTCTAAGGTTAATATTTTATCTTCACAGCTTATAAAATAAGAGTGTGTTGGTCCGCTGCCGAACTCAAAGTTATATTCAATGACAACACCATTATCGGTTTTGTTAATCGAGTTATTTTTACTCTTCATGCCTTGATTAACAGATTCCTTTGGAAATTTCATTTGTAAATCACAGGAATCTACTAATATCACATCATTTTCATTATCCCATTTAAGAGGTGCCTCCATATTTTTACTATCTACTTCAGTCTTAATCTCTCCCTCTTTATTCATGTTTAAGGGCTTTTCCTCTTCCTTAGTTGGCTGAGGTTTTGGTTCTGGCTTCTTGGTTAAACCTGTAAGGTTGCTTGGTTTTAAATCTTCTGGGGCAAATAATTGGGCTGCAGCTACAGAAACTGTGCTTAGGGCAAGTAACATTATTAAAGTTGCAGTAATGGAATGTTTGGTGATTGTATTTACAAAATTTTTGTAAGATTCTTGAAAGGACATAATTTGGTTGTTTTGGTGGTTGGTGGATTGTTTTAGGTGGGTTTTAAATTGTTGTAGTTGTCGTAATTTTGAATTGGAATAGAAGGCATCTTGATTAAACCAAGTACTTAGGTTTTCTTCGTGATCAAAAGGGTTTTGAATTTGGTTCATATAAATTAAATTAACTTTGCCAAACTGCTTTGCATTTATCTTTTAATTTGCTAACCGATCTACTTAATCTTTTTCTAACATTATCTGCTGATAAGCTAAGTATTTCGGCAACTTCAGGCGATTTTCTATCTTCAATTAAGCTTAAATTCACAATGTTGTAATCAACACCGTTTAAATTTTGTTTAATACAAAGAAGTAAATTTTCAATTCTATGGTTGTAAAAAGAAGATTTTTGAAGTTCGGCTTTTTCATCAATAATTTCAAAGTTATCGTCTAAACCAACAAAAATAGTTTGTTTATTTCTAGTGTTAATAAAAGTAATTAACTGGTTGTGGGCTATCTTCCACAAATAGGCATTCTTGTTTAAAATTCTAGAGCTTTTTTCTTCATCTAAAATAATGTCTAAAAATTGAAATAAAACTAAACCAGTTAAATCTTCAACATCTAGTCTGTTATCTAGCCTTCGGAAAAAGTAGCCATAAACTTTTGGGTAGTAAAATTCCCATTCGGAATTAATATTTGTGTAAGACATGAAAAACTTGCAAGTATTCAATTAGATAGTATAACAAATTAATCAAAGTGTGACATTTTGTTACTTAAAATAATTTAATGCATTATACATCAGAAAATATAGTTTAGCAAATTACTTGAAATTCTATAGACAATATTTAAAAAATGTGGAATTTTTGATTTATTATGGCTACAACCACATTCACACCATCTGTTAACAATTTTTTCAGAATTGGTTTTCGCAACACTACCGCTATTGTTTTGATAGTTTTAGCAGCAATCTTCCTATTCGATTCGATTAGGGTGAATTCACCAACCACAGTTTCAGTTGTTACAACTTTAGGAAAAATTTCGAGCGTTCAAAAATCTGGGTTATATTTTAAGTTCCCAATAATTTCAAGAACAGTTGCCTACGATACCACAGTGCGTTCAATAGAATGTATCGATAATGTTGGTAAAAATAATTGCACATCCCTGGATGGAGGAACAAAAGATTTACAGTCTGTTAAAGTTGCAGTTCAAGTAAGTTACAGAATTGATGAAACCAAAATTGAAGAACTTTATAGGTTAGTTCAAGACCAAAGCACTTTCGATAATGTAATTGTTCCTTCAACTATTCAAGAAGCCTTAAAAGTTTCTGCTGCTAAATATACAGGCGAAGAATTGGTTACTAAAAGACAGTTGGTAAAGCAAGATATAGAAACTGAACTTCAAACAAGACTTGATCAATTCTATTTGAAAGTGGTTGCAGTTAATATTGTAAACTTTGAATTTAGCCAATCTTTTCAGAACGAAATAGACAAAAAAGTAGCTACACAACAACAAGTTTTACAGAAAGAGCAAGAATTAAAACGGGTTGAAGCCGAAGCTAAAATTAAAATCACAACAGCAACCGCCGATGCCGAAGCTACTAGAATTCAAGGTTCTGCCTTAAAAGAAAACCCACAAATTTTAGAATTAGAAAAAATTAAAAAGTGGGACGGAAAACTTCCTTCTGTAGTTAGTAGTGCTGATCAAATTATCTCTCTTCCAAGTCAGCAAAAATAAACCAATATGGTTGGCTTTTACGATAGCGGAGTAGGTGGGCTTACTATTTTGAGTGAAGTTTTAAAATTACAACCAAATTTTCCGTATATTTATTATGCAGATACAGAAGCAATGCCACTTGGAGATAAGTCTGTAGAGTTTATAAGAAATAGAGTTAAAGAAGCTTGTATCCAGCTTTTTGCACAAGGTTGCGAAGTAGTAGTGCTGGCTTGTAATACGGCCAGTGTTGTTACCATTCGGCATATTCAGCAGGTTTGGCTTAAAGAAAATTACCCAAATAAACAAGTTTTAAGTATAACTAAACCGCTGCTAGAGTGGTCGGAAAATGTTTTAGAAAAATATAAAAAGAGACAGGGAATTTTACTTTCCACAAATGCAACTCACGATGCAGGATTTTATCAGTATGAATTAATTCTGAATGGTTTTGAAAATTGTAAATCTCTTCCAATGACTGGGCTTGCTGACGCTATTGAAAATTCTGATACTAAATCAATCTCCAGCATAGTTGAAAATAAAATAAAATTGCAGAAACTTGATACACAGAAAATTGAATATATTATTTTAGCCTGCACTCATTACAAATGGGCGATAAAAGAAATTAAAAATATATTTCCTAAAGCTAAAATAGTAGAACCTAGTGAAATTGTTGCCTTAGAATTATTGGATTATCTTTCTAGACATCCTGAATTCTCTTCGAGCAAAAAACTCCAATCAAAATTTATTATCACGGGGGAGGTGGATAATTTTAATAGGTTTTTGGAAAGGTTGGAAATAGCTCCAGTTATTTAATTTGTAAATATCAGATTTAATATTACATCCAATACATTCCCTTAAAAACTTTGTGTTCGGTATTTTATGGCTTTGGATCCTGAAACCTTTTTCAGGATGGCAACCTCATTAACTTCATAATCACCGTAGGGGAGACTCCCAGTCTCCCGGTTAATAATGCCACACCATTTAAACCTAACTAAAAGGCCAAAGTTTTCTTATCATGCCGCCAACGCCTCCATTGCCATCGCCGGTGGAGTTTCTTGTTGTTGAAGCACCTTTGTTCACTTTGTAGCTGGCCATATCCTCAGAGTGATATAATGAATAAGCGGCTAGGGCTATAACATTAATAAAAGCAGGGTCGCCGTTATAATCTGGTACAAATTCTACTACATTTCTATCGAAAGCGTACTTGAAAATTGGTAGTTTTAAAATATCTTTAGCAACCTCTTCAATTCCTTTCAAAGCAGAACCACCACCTACTAAAACTGCACCTCCCGGTAATTGTGAATTTTTCCCCATCTTTCTAAGTTCACGGTTAATAAACATGAAAATTTCTTCAATTCTTGCTCTGGAAACTGAATTTACTTCGCTAATTTTAAAAGTTTCATTAATCTGTAAATCGGCATTATACATTTCAATTTCATCTATCTCTTTGTTGCTGTCGATGTGGAAATTAACATATTGTTTCTTAATTTCTTCGGCCATTTCCATAGTGGTTTGAAGTCCAACAGCTAAATCTGCAGTAATATGATCGCTACCTACTGGAATTACTCCACTGGTGAAAATTTCTTCATTTTCCCACACAATAAAGGAAGTAGAAGTGTAACCAATATCTACTAAAATTGTTCCTGCCTTTTTCTGCCTTAACGAAAGCAAAAAATCGCCAGAAGCTAAAGGTGTAAAAATCTGATTAGAAATTTCAACCCCTGCTTGTTGAATTACTTTAGAAAAATTTCTTAAATAGCTTGTTTCAACGCTTACAATTAAAGTTTTAGCCTCTAATTTCGAGCCAATCATTCCAACTGGGTATCTTATTCCACCTTGGTTATCTATGCTGAAATTTCTTGGAATAACATGGATAATTTCGCTATTATTAATTCCAAAGGCTTTAGTAAGACTGTCTTGAATAACTCTATCAACATCGCTATCTAAAATTTCGTTATCGCTTCTGGAAACAATAATTAAACCATCAGAATTGGTAAATGAAACCGCCATTCCGTTAATTCCAAAAACTGCTCTTTTTATAGGTAGGCCAATAATACTTTCAGCCTGATTAATCGTTTCGATCAAAGCTTCTGTGGCCTCACTCATGTTGGTTACAATACCTTTTCTTATTCCATTGCTTGTTCTTTCAACAAGGGCCAAAATTTGTACCTTATCTTGTTCGTCTAAGGCATCTTTGGCAATAGCAAGCTTAATGGAGTTAGATCCAATATCTATTGCAACTAAGTAAGGATCGCGTGCCACAGTCTATAGTTATTTTTTACTTATTCTGTCTAATACTGTTTGATTTTCAGCGTAATTAGCAATGCGCATTGCTTTCCTCTTTTTCTCTAAATGGGATAAAGGTTTTTCGGCGTGTTTAGTCTTTCTTTTTCTAGCAATTAAATTGCTCTTTTTAACTCTTTTAAGAAACATGCTAACAACTTTTTGGCTAGAGTCTTCTCGGTTTTTTTTAACAAAAATCATAATATGGGTATGGGAATAAAATTTTAACCTGTCAACGAAGAAAGATAATTATTGATTTAATCTATAAAAACTATAGAGAAAATAATTCTTAACTTTCCTTATCTTCAAATTTAGTGAAGAAGATAGTAACAAGGGAGGCGGCAGGAATAGCAAGGGCTAACCAAACCAAATTGGATTTGTCTGTGAAAGACAAAAGGTAAGGTAAGAAGGTCTGAATAATTGAAAGTACGAATACAGTCAGTAAAACCAATTTTTTACTAATAAAGCTTAATTTTGGTAAGTCTTTATCGGCTGAAATAAGTGTTGCAACAAGAATAAGTAAACCAATTATAGATAAACTAAGTTTGGCTTGAAGTGGAGCACTTGAATCTAATAACCATGGCAAAGCAATGTTTAACGCTGCTAAAACATAGTTTATGTAAATGAAATAATTGTACGATAGTAAGTTCATATTATTTGACAGTTGCTGCTTTAACTTTTCTAGTTCTTACAGATTTAGCTGGATCTTTAACATCTCTTAAATTATATAGTTTAGATCTTCTGCCTCGCTGTAATGGTGTTACTAAAACAATCTTAGAAATTAGTGGAGAGTGCAAAGGAAATACTCTTTCTACTTTAATTCCGGCTGTAGCATTTTTTAATACTGTAAAAGAAGCATCGTTACCTTTTCCGTTTCTGCAGCTAATTACAACACCGCTGAATACTTGAATTCTTTCCTTATCACCTTCAATAATTCTGTAATGAACATCAACACTTGTACCTGGTTTAAATTCAGGAAGGTCGGTTCTAAGTTGGGCTTTGACTACTGAACTATTCAGAATCTTTAAATTAGACATAGATAATTATATAATACAAAGAAAACTTCCAGGTTTAGTCAAGAGAGAGGCAATACACCCAAATTGATAAGGTGTCGAATCCTATTCCCACCTTGCCCACGCTTCTAACCCTCCACCCGTTTCTTCTTCCCTACGCTTCTAACCCCCGTCTCCTTCGGAGCCACTCCCTTTACGGACACTCATGTCGTTCGGGGAACCCGAACTGTACCGGTGTCTCAATGGGGAATTGCCGGCACTTTGGCCACGGGCTAGTAAACTACGCCCCTACGGCCTTTCTCCCTTGTAAAGGGAGGTGCCCAACGGGCGGAGGGTTATGTAGCGTAGGGGAGAGGCTTACAATCCTGAACCTCCAATACTAGTTACTCCAATAGAACCAGCTTTGAAATCATAGTTACTGTATAATAAGTAATTCTTTGAAGTTGCTCCGCTTATTGTTACTGCAGTTATTTCAAAATCTACATTCCAGAATAGTTGATCTGCTGTAAGAAGAGTTGAAGTACATCCTGTTGAGTTGTTGTAGGCTACAGAGGAAGATAGACTTCTCCATGTAGTATCAGATTTGAATTTGTATCTGAAGGTACAAGTTGTTGTATAAGAAGGTTGTTCTAATCTTGTATCTTTTAGAGTTAAGATTAAGTTATCTGCTGTAGTACTTCCACTTCCTCCATATCTTTTAGCTAGGGCTTGGGTTGGAGAATAGGTTAAGGCTGTGTCGAATAGGGCACATGGGTTAGTGGAGGAACAAAGTGTTGATGCTGTAGTTAGGTTTATTACTCCTTTGTTGTTCCAAGTAGCAGGGGTTGTTCCTTTTCCTAATTGTACATTACCGTTTCCTGGTGTTAATGGGTTTGGTGTTCCTACAGTGGTTATTCCTGTACAAACTAAGTTAGAGCTTGAGATTGTACATGATGATACAGGAGTAGAGTTATTAGTGCTTTGGTTAGTTCTAGCTTGAATTCCTCCAGAAGGTAATACGAAAGGCCCTGTTCCGTTAATAGGGAATGTACATGTGTAAGTTGTTCCTATACTTACATTGGTAGAAGCAGTACAATCTGTAGAGTTAGAAAGTGAACCTGGGCC
>JBILXY010000017.1:0-21451 GCA_044378055.1 Bdellovibrionales bacterium
GAAGATTAACAAGAATATGGGAAGTTAAAGCTAAAAGTTTTGAAACATTAGTCAAATTAAGACACTTAGTGCTTGCTTTAGGGAAATTAGACCTAGTTTAGGGTTAGGAGATTGGCGACAGGTTCTTTCGAAAAAATAATTTCTTAGCTTAAGTTGTTCCTGCTCTTTCCCAAAGTGTCCAAGTTATGCCATCTAAGGTTCTTCGTGTGTATAAACCATTATCAGTGCCGTATGCAGTTTGAACTTGTTCATGTTTGCATAAGTTTATCTTTTGGCGAGACAGGCTCGCCGCTACACTACCCCCAAGCCTTTGTCTTGACCCCCTCCCTGGAAACATGTCGGTTGAAGCAAGTTCAACCTGCACCAGTTTACTTACCAGGGGTACTTTTTGGGTATACTTTTCATCAGTTATAGAGTCATATTTATTTGACGAATTTGCTTTACATGTTTAAGCATAGCCAATTATGTCTCTAATTTCATTAATAACTATTTTCAGTTTAATATTAGTCTTAATTAGAAAGAATATTTATTTTTTGTTCTTGTGGCAGAAAAAAGAATACAGATTTGATAAATTCCTAGATTTAGTAAGGTCGCCAAAGTTTTCGGCCGTTTTTTTAGATTGGTTTACTATATTTAGACTTTTGTGTTTCCTTTTGTTAATTTATTGGTTCCAATTTTCCACCCTAACTATCAATTTAATTCTTGTTTCCAGCCTTTTGGAAGTTTTACTTTTTTCTTATCAGGTTATTAAAAAAAGAGCACTTTTGCCAAAATTTACAGTAAAACTTAGTTTAATTGTAGCTTTAACAATCGCCTTAAATTCTTTAATTGCCTCGGCTTTAATTACCCCAAACTTAACCGCAGGAAGTTATGTAAACTATGGAGGTTGGAATATTATGGTTTTTGTAGTTGCAATCACTTTAATTCAGTCAATCTTACTTACGCCATTAATTATAGGCCTAGTAATTTTTATTTTAACCCCTGTAGATTTAATTTTAAAAAGCAGAATTGCTTATACCGCCAAGCTAAAAAGGTTAAATAACCCAGATCTTAAGGTGATTGGAATTTCTGGAAGTTACGGAAAAAGTTCCACCAAAGAAATTTTGTTTCAACTACTTTCAACTAAATATAAAGTGGAAAGAACTTTTAAGAATCATAACTCTACCCTCGCTGTGGCTAGAAGAATTATCAACCTAAGTACAGATATTCAATTTTTCCTTAGCGAAATTGGTGCTTACAGAAAGGGCGACGGCTACGATCAGTGTAAATTTAGTTTACCTAATACAAGTATTATAACTGGGCTAAACAATCAGCACTATGCTTTGTTTGGCGGAAAAAAGCAGATTATTGAAGGGGAAAGCGAATCTTTAGAGTTTCTAAAGAAGGGAGATACCGCCATTATTAACTGGGATTCTAAATGGTGCCACGAAATTGTTGTTCCAAAAGGAATTAAGATTATAAAATACGGTTTTTCAAAAGATGCTAATCTTAAAGCAGAAATAGTTAAGAGTAATTTGAGCGGTACGGTTTTCAAAGTTTACTGGCAGGACCAAGTTTTCAACCTTAAAACTAATTTAGCCAGCACTGGGAATATTCAAAATATCTTGGCCTCCCTAGCCTGTTGCCTAGTTCACAATTTGGATTTAAACTCTAAGGAAATATCTAAAACCTTGTTAAACTTAACTACTCCAGAAGGTACCTTACAAATTCAACCTATTGAAAATGGATATATAATCGACGATTCATACAATGCAAATCTGGATGGCGTTTTAAATGCTTTAGAGTTATTAAAAAACTGTAAGGAAGATAAAGTTCTAGTTCTAGACGATATTATTGAACTAGGTCAAGAAAGCGTTGCTAGCCACCTTAAAATTGCCGAAGAAATAAATTTAATTAAGCCAAATCTAGTTGTGCTATCGGGTAAGGATTATTCTAAACTAATCCAAGAATATTTAGCCGATAAAGGTTTCCCGGCCGAAAATATCATTCTTGCTAATCCAAAGAATTTACAACCAATTTATCAAGCTATTAAGAAAATGAAGTCTAAGAAAACAATTTTCCTATTCGAAGGCTTCAATTCCAGAAAATACTTCCAAATAGCAATGTAGCGGAGAAGTTTACAAACCACCGTAGCGGCGATCGCGGATCGCCATAGGCAAAACGTAGGCTATTCTCCCTTGTAAAGGGTGTGGAGGGTCGTAGCGGCGACGACCGCGTCGCCATGGCAAAACGGCAAATAACCCCGTTACTTCGTAACAGCCCATTAGAGGAGAATTGGTTTTCGTGTAATTATTGCATTAGCGGCTTTATGGCGACGTAGTCGTCGCCTCTACATCAATTTTATGGCTTGACCATATAATTTTTGCAAGCATAAATAGGTATAATGACAGATAAGAAATTAAACATACTTATCCTTACTTGGGAATTGTACCCAATGTTTGCAGGTGGCTTAGGCTTTTTAGCAAAACATGTTGTAACCGAGCTTAAAAATCAGGGTCACACAGTTACGGTTGCCTGCCCCTACATTCCTGTTGATTTAAAAGCTAAAGTGAAAGCTATTGACTTAAGCCCTGAAATTAAAGAATTAGCCACAGAAGGTTTAACAATAAAAAACTTAGACTTTAAACTAGATTATTTTAGAGCCAAAGGTACAAGCCAGCACAAAACTTGGTCAGACTTGTTTTCTAGCACACAGGCAAAAAAGAAAAAAATTAATTTATATCCGAACTCTACACCCATCATAACTAAAGCCTTTGCCTTGGCTGTAGAAAAACTTGTAAAAAAAAGCAATTTTGATATTGTAATTGGCATGGACTGGGAAACTATACCTAGCTTCGTTCAATTAAGAAATTCAAGTAACATCCCTTTTGTTTTCTATATCAACGCAACAGAATTTGATAGAAACATTGGTAAATTTGGCGGTTCAGCCAGAATTATTGCCAACATGGAACGCGATACATACATCAAGGCTGATGGAATTGTAGCTATTTCAGAAATTTCTAAAAAAATGCTGAATAATTTCTGCAATATTCCGAATTCCAAAATTCAAGTTATCTACAACGATTTAGACTTCACACCTATTGATTTAGATATACCCGATTTAGAAAAAGGTAAAAATGTTTTGTTCATTGGCAGAATGGAAAACCAAAAGGGAATATCTTTTTTGCTGGAAACTGCTTCTAAGGTAATTCAAGTTGATCCACAGGTAAAGTTCATAATTGCAGGCGACGGAGCCAAAATGGGTTCAACAATTCTTGCTGTAGCTGAAAAAGAATTAGAAAAAAATATATTATTTACTGGTTGGCTGGATAGCGAAGATAAAAAAAGACTTTACGCCAGCTGCGATTTATTTGTAATGCCAAGCCCAAGTGAACCATTTGGATTAACTGCCCTTGAAGCTATTCGCTCTAAATTACCAGTTATTGCCTCTAATACTTCTGGTTTTATTGGAATAATTCCTTCCACACCAACTTTCGATTATTACGACACTCAGGCTTTTACTCAGCAAATATTATTTTATTTGGGAAACAAAACTGCCAAAGACGATTTACTTAAAAAGCAGGAAGAAGAATTATCTAAACATTCCTGGGCCGATCAGATTAAAAAACTTACAAATTATCTGGCTCAAATAATTGAAGAGAAAAAAATTAATTAGTTTATGAATAATGTAAAAAATATAAGTTTATATTTCTCCAAGTTGGATCGGTATAAAATTGAACCACTGCTGGATATATTAAACCACCCAGACAGTAATTTTGTTGATGTAGAATTAAGCAAAAGGCTTTTTAAACAAGATTTGGAAGAAAAATTCGAACCAATTATAGATTTTTTAATTCAACAAAAAGTTGAGGCAAATTTAATTATTACAGGAAACTTTATTCAATCGGCTTCTGAACTGCGCCCTAGCATAATTAAAAAGATAAAAAAATTAGCTGATGCTAAACAAATTACAATCGTGGCCAACGCCTTCTATGGAAATGCAGTAACTAGCTTGTTTAATTCGGCTTGGTGGTCTGCAACTGTTATAAACTCTATCAAAACTATTCAATATCATTTAGGCCTAGATGCTGAAATGGTTTTTATTCCACAATTATTCCGTGAACTTGAACTTGAAAGAATAACTGAAGCCACCAAAATTACAGCTTTTTTATGTAGGCAGAAAGGTGACAGGCAAATTGAGTTCAGTTTAAAATTATCTGAACTTAGAAGATTTGAAGGGAAAAAAGTTAGTTGGCTTAAATCAAATTTAGATCAAGAATGTAATTTTTATTTCGAACCTGATAATCAATTCTTTGATATTAATAGCCTAAGTTTAGGAAAAAAGTCTTTAGATTTAATTATAAAATCTTTAAACATGAAATTAGGTTTAGCCAGCACAACCGCTATTTTAAGGCCAAAGATTACCAGATTAAATAGTTCCAACAAAGTAAGATTAAACGACGGATATTCACTTGCCCTTTTCACACCAATGGCCAGAGCAATAATTCGTTTATGGGCCTATGGAAGTACAGTTATTTTAAGCGAACACAGCCAAAATCCTTCTCCTTTTAGCCAAGAACTTTTCTACAACTTCGCTGCTCTACAAAACGACGACTTCCTTTTCTATTTAAAACCAGAAAATTACGCAGGAAAAGAAAAAATAAACTTCACCTCCCCATACGAAGCCTTCGTAAACATGCAATCAGCAGTAAAAAAATCCGAAATAATTCTAAGACACAAAATCTAGGTTCGTAAGGCATATTACCGAGCCAGTCATCCTGAATTTAACCAAGCTGTCATCCTGAATTTATTTCAGGATCCAAAATGCAAAGTATCCAATAATAAGACAATCAACAGTAAGTTTTTCGGCCAAAAATTAAGAGTTCCAGCATTTACTAGAACTCTTATTAGATATTAAATTTGAGTAAAACCTTCAGGTGCATTTTCGTCAGCAATGTGACTATGACCTGCAAGTCCAGGATTTTTTACTGCAACCAGTCGGCGACAGTTTCCAATATTCTTAGCCCAAAAAGTATGGACAGGGAAATGTGACATCCAGTTTTCCATCTCTACGGTGTAAGGTCCTCCAACTTCGTAATCTTTAACTTCAATTTCTCTGTCGTTTGAATCAAAATTTCTATCAGTCATGATTAACTATCCTTTCTAGACTTATTCTTACCATCTGATTAAAGCACATAAAATTACATTTAGCAAGTGATTGTACCCGTTCACTATTGATATTAAGTACGATGCCTTCTAAAAACATAATCTCGTTTTAGTGTTCATGATCGTTGTTCAGACTCCCAGTCTCCATATTTAGAATGACACCTACACTCCTCCCCGCCAAGAATAAACCTCCATATCCACAGTAGAATCTGGAATTTCAATTCCTTCAGCTCGCAGAAGTTCTATCTGCAAATTTCCCCTAAAACCCAGCTTTAAAGCCGAAATATAACCTTGTTTATTCACCACCCGCTGCCAAGCATATTGTTTCATTTCCTCCTCAGTCATTCCCGATAAAATCCTTCCAGCAATCCATCCAGAAATACCTACTTTTGTCCCAATTTCCCCATAACTTAAAACTTTCCCAGCAGGAATTTTATTGACTTCGAATAAAAGTTGTTGCTTTAGATTTTCAGTGGAATTGCTTTCAATAGACATAATTTTGAGGTTATAACTCTGATAAAAAGAAGTAAATATTTTTCAAGCAAATCGGCAAGACATAAAAAAAATTGACGAGTCCTTATTAAATCAGTTTCAATCATTTTAAGACAAGAGGGAAATATAAGTTATGGCAAAAACCAAAACTAGAAACGGTTCAGGCATGCCAGATAATAATGACGGCAATGTTGAAGTTGTCGTCGTCTGCTCAAACATCAATTGCCCGCTTCCAAGATTAGGCTATTGCACACGACAGCAATGCAATACTAGTTTTAGTGAGTAATCATCAAATCTTTACCGTACCTGCCACCAAGATGTGTGGCAGTTTTTTTTATAGCAGCTTTGTAATAATTAGCTAACAAGGACAACTATACCCTAATACCACCAATTCAAGCCATCAACTAAATTCTGGCGATATTCGTTGATTTCCTCCTCACTCATTTTTCCGAGCACAAACTTAGCAATATTTTCTCCCAGCTTAAACGACTCTTCGGCTGTTATTCCTCGGCTAGTAAGTGCTGCTGTTCCAAACCTTAACCCTGAAGGCCTCCAAGCAGTTTTGGTATCAAATGGAATTAAATTTCTGTTGCAAATAATATTTACATTTTCAAGCTTTTTCTGAATTTCAAGGCTGTCTAAATTATCTGGTAATTTTATTAAACACAAATGGTTTTGGGTTGGGTTAGCACTTTCTAAACCACCAGCGATAAGCCCGAGTTCAAGCTGTTTGCAATTTTCTATAACATTTTTAGAGTATTCTCTAAAAGATACGCCGTCTGGATATTCATCTTCCCCTAAAATTTCCATTAAACCCTGCCCCACCGCAGCAATCTGATTTAAATGAGGACCACCGCTTGTTCCTGGGAAAATAGTTTTGTTTAACTTGGTAATATATTCTGTTTTTGCAAAAACCATCGCACCTCTTCCCGCCCTTAAAGTTTTGTGGGTGGTCATAGAAACAAAATCTGCTCCATCCCCCCCTTTTTTAAATGGTGAATCATGCAAACCTGCAGCCACCAAACCGTTGATATGGGCGATATCTGCTAAAACTAAAGCGCCGTGCTGATGGGCAAGTCTGCAAAACTTGGCAAATTCAAACTTTCTTGGATAAGCCGAAAAACCTAAAATAACTAACTTTGGCTTAAATTCAACCAATTTATTTATAAAATCTTGCTCATCTATTTCAAAAACATTATCTGAGGTAATCTGATCTTCAGTTTCTTTTAAATCATAATTCACCAACTTAAAAAACTTTAAATAAGCTGAAGTAGCGTGCAAATGGGAAAGGTGACCACCGTTGGCTAAACTTAAACTTAAAATTGTGTCACCAGCTTCCAAAACTGAAAGAAAAACCATGGCATTAGCAGGCGAACCAGATAAAACCTGAATATTCACCCCATATTCCCCTACTCCATCTACAATTGTTGTATCAAAAACCCTTAAGGCCAGTTCCTGAACTTTACTTTCCAGCTGATCGGAATAGATTTGACCGGCATAATATCTCTTTCCAGGATAACCTTCAGCATATTTATTACTCCAAACCGAGCCCATTAAAGCTAAAGTTTTAGGGGAAGGATAATTGTCGGAAGCGATTAAATGCAAGCTATTCTTTTGGCGAAGAGTTTCAGCAGCAGTAAGTTCAAAAAGTTGATTCATAAATATTGTTGGTTTTAAAGAATAATTAAAGTTAGCTAAATAAGAATATCGAAAGATTTGATGTCAATCATAGGGGAAGGATTCATTCTCCCAAACGACAATATACCAAGCCATCGTAGCGGCGACCACCGCGTCGCCATTGGCAAAACTTAGGTGTAGAGGCGAGTTTTACGAGCCAAATTATTTTAAACCAACCTAAAACCCATAAAATATCCAACTACCTCGATAATCAATAAAGTAGCCCATCCCACCGCTAAAGTTAAAACCGCTGCGGCCGTAACATCCTTAATAACCCTTACTCTTTCATCTTTTTCAGGTTGAATTAAATCGCAAAGCCTTTCTATAGCTGTATTAAACATTTCCCCACTCATCACAAAAATTGCCATCATAAAATTAATAACTGCCAAGGAATAACTTTGAATGTACAAGCTAACTAAAACCGAAGTTAGACCAAGTCCAAACTGGATTCTTAAACTATGTTCCAATCTAAAAGCATCGTAAAAACCACGAATAGCGTATAAATGATTTTTAATTGGATGATAAGGCTTAGTTTTTTTAGCAGACATTAATATTTGGGAACCTAATTGAATTTGTTCTGTCAATTCATAAAACTAATGACTTCGTATAATACTTTTGTTCTTTTGCTCTAATTTGACAACCAAATCTTGCCAAGCTAAACTTAATTATGACCAAATCAAATTTTGCCAATTTAAAAGACGGCCTTGCAGTTATTTTCCTTGCCGATTTCAACAGCGAATTTTACAAATGCCAGCAAAAGTTTTTAGAAACAACCAATTTCACAAATTCACAAAGCGCTATTTGGCAAAACCTACAAGATGCAATTCCAGCAGATTTACTAGAAGTAATGAAGGATGCTAAAGAACTTTCTTTCAGAAAAAAAATGGATGAAGTAATTATTTGGGTAAAGATCGAAAATGGAGTTCCACAATACTTAATGCATAAGCTTAAACCAGAAAAAAAGTATAACTGGATTACTGTTTCCAACCAATTTGAAATTAATAATAATTTGGAGAACGCTGATGATGAAAATTTGTGGGCTTGGGGCCAAGTTATTAAAGAAACTGGAGAATATTTATGCCGCGATTGTGGGTATATCGAAACTTTTGAGGAGGGTAAAATTTTTCCAGTCTGCGAAGTTTGCCTAGCCGGAGACCCAGAAGGGCCATTAGAAGTTACCGCAGGTTTTTGGGAAAAGATATAATGAAAAGAATCCAAAAAATAGTGCCCCATATTTGGGGCTTTGATTTTTAAATTAGCTCGAATGTTGTCAAATTTTCATATACTTCATGGCATACGATTTCTTTAAGATAGCAAGTTGTAGTAATATCGTTAGTTTCATCAAATTTCCATTCAAAATAATTGGAGGTATCATCCGGTCTTTCTATCGACAGTTGATATTTAACCTCACCCTTGCATGACAAGTACACGACACCATCTCTCATAGCTAAAAATAAGCTAAACCTGTCTATTTGGTAAGGAACCATGAATGATATTTTCGCCCCTTGGTTGTTTTTAATTCCAACAACCTGTACTCTTGAGTCTGTTACCCACATAATTTTGCCTATCTCAACTACTTAATTATACTAACAAAAACCAAATTTTTAGCAAGTTTAATTAAATTTGACTTTTAGTTATGAAGATAATTTACTGATAAAGTAAGTATATTTTCTTATCTATTTTGGAATATTACATGCTAGCGGACTTATAAATCTAACGGGGTGTGGCTTACCGGTGGAGCGCATGCATGGGGTGCATGAGGTACAGGGTTCAATTCCCTGCATCCCGACCATTTAAAATTTTTTGATGAGGATAATTTTTTACAGAACATGGAGTGTGGGAGTCTCCGCTACAATGCTGAATTTGGCGAGACTGTCATCCTGAATTTATTTCAGGATCCATAGCTTGGAGAATAAATAGACATTAAAAAAGAGTCTAGTTTTGATATACCTAGACTCTTACACTCGTCAGATTATAATCTAACACACCTTTGCCGCTCTCTTCTTGTAGACCAAGCTGCAGAGATACAGCAACCAAAAATAATAACCATTGAAATTCCAAAAACCAAATGTATCTCCCACATAAGTACCTCCAAGGTATTGTACCGCTATCAGAGTAGTCTATTATTCATTTGTCAAACCCCTTGACAAAGCCCATAAAAAGCCCTAAATTTAGAGTAATAAAGCTAAAACTTTTTGAATTTTATGAATCAAACAGCTCCCGAAGCACCAACTAATTCTTTATCATTAAGTTTACGCCCAGATATTTGCTATTTTGGAACCGCCAATGTTCGTGGACAAGGTAAAACATTTGGAATTTTGCAAGACGACAGAAGACGCCATGTCTATATTCTTGGGAAAACTGGTATGGGTAAAACAACCCTACTTGAAAACATGATTTTGCAGGATATTTACAATGGATATGGTGTTTGTGTAATGGATCCGCACTCCGATTTAGCCGAATATATTTTAGATAGAATTCCAGCCCACAGACAGAAAGATGTAATATATTTTAACCCCTCCGATACCGATTTTCCTTTGGGTTTTAACATGCTTGAAGCCAACCGTGGTGAAGAACATTTCTTAATTGCCTCTGGTTTAATGGCAGTTTTTAACAGAATCTGGGCAGGAACTTGGTCAGCTAGAATGGAATATATTCTAAACAATACCCTTCTTGCTTTGCTTGAAACCCCTGGAAACACCTTGCTTGGTGTAGTAAGAATGCTGACCGACAAAGATTTTCGAGATTATATTATTGGAAATGTTCAAGATCCAATGGTAAAAAACTTCTGGTTAAAAGAATTTGCCAGCTTTAATGATAAATACAGAACCGAAGCTATTGCCCCTGTTTTAAATAAAATTGGTCAGTTCTTCTCTTCCGACCTTATTAGAAACATTTTAGGTCAGGAAAAAAGCACTTTTGATCTTCGTGATATAATGGATAACAAAAAGATTTTAATTGTTAATTTATCCAAAGGAAGACTTGGAGAAGACAATTCTAACTTACTTGGAAGTTTGCTAATTACTAAACTTCAGCTTGCCGCCATGAGCAGAGTAGATATTCCAAACGAAAACGATAGAAACGATTTTTATTTGTATGTAGATGAATTCCAAAACTTCACCACTGACAGTTTTGCAACTATTCTTTCTGAAGCTAGAAAGTACCGTTTAAGCTTAATTCTAGCCCACCAATATATTTCTCAATTAACCGAAAGTGGTAATGAAAAGGTAAGAAATGCGGTCTTTGGAAATGTTGGAACTATGATTTCCTTTAGAATTGGTTCAGATGATGCTTATAGAATTGAAAAGGAATTTGAACCTGTATTTACTTCCCAGCAACTAATTGCTTTAAACAAAACCCAAATTGCTTTAAGATTACTTATTGAAGGGAAAGCCCCTGCCCCATTTATAGCCAATACTCTTCCAGATATTTTCAGTAAAGTAGGCGGAAGGTTACAAATTGTTATTGAATTATCCAGACAAATTTATGGTAAGCCAAAAGCAGAGGTGAAGCAAGTGATTAACGACTGGTTAAATAAAGAGTTTTTTGCTGAAAATAAAGCCCCTTCCCAGAATTACCAACCTTCTACTTTTAACGAAAGAAATGCGGCAGGACCAAGGCAAAATAATTACCAGCAGACTAGTAATTTCCAAAATAATCCTAGGCCAAAATTTAATCCATCGGACAGAAATAATACGCCAAGACCAGCTAATAACAATTACCAACAAAACCGTCCTGATTCTAACAAATCTGAGGAAATGAGTAACGACCCTGTAACCGAGCAAGACAGACCAAAAAAGAAAAAATACAATCCATATTTAGATGGAGGAACTAAAGAAGACAGAAATTCTACTCCTGTTGTAAAATACAATGATAAATCCAGTTTTATTCAACAAAATAATCCTAATAATAAAATTGATTCAGAGAGCAACAAAAATGATGGTTCTGCTCTTGATAAAAAACCAGACTTTAACAATAAACTTTCGGCATTAAAAATGGCCAGAAGCCAAGTTGAAGCAATTGAAACTGTAAATTCTCTACAAAAGAAACAAGTTTTTAACCTAGAAGACGAAACCTCCTTCGAACTCCCAAGATAGCTGTAGCGGCGATCGCGGATCGCCATTGGCAAAAACGAGGCCATTCTCCCTTGTAAAGGGAGGTGCCCGAAGGGCGGAGGGTTAGAAGCGTAGGCAAATAACCCCGTTACTTCGTAACAGCCCCTTCACAAGGGGCAATCCACATTATGCCAACGGGCGGAGGGTTACTTCCTCTTCCCCCTACTCTTCACAACCAAAGTATTTTTCACTTTTGGCTCGACTAATTTTCCTAAAATTTCTATATTCTTCTGATTTTGTAACTGAATTGATTTCAAAACTTTGTTTTGCTGATAAACAATATAAACAAGAGCTATGGTTAAGAATGGATCGAACTGAAAACCCCTCCAGGTGGAAATTTGTAAAATAGAATAAACCACAACCCAAATAACAGCCACAAATATCGCAAGTTGCCCTAAGGCTACATAAATTTTATCACTATTTTGATTAGCAAATTTGAACCACTTTTGAAACATATTTATATTTTTATTAGAATTAATAACCAAATTATATTTTATTAAGAAGTTATGGTCAAAAACGGAGGAATCGTAGCGGCGATCGCGGATCGCCATTGGCAAACCCAAACCCAAACTTTTCGCCCAAAGAAAAAGAGTTCAAGATTTTAAAATTCATCAGGAACTCTTTATTAATTTATTGTTTGTTTAGGAATGTCCTACTAAAATGAATTAATATCATTAAGGCCCATCCCCCAATACAAAATTTGGCAATTTCCCAATTTACTAGTGATATATCAGGTACCAATGTATTCTGTGTAACAATTGAGTACGCACAAACTAAAAGACAAAAGAAAGGGGCGTTGTCATCAACAAGACGCCAAGTAATTGCCATTTTAACCAATGCTAAAAGAAAACGAAATGCTCCGTACACAAATGCATTTATTAAAATAAAGTAATTTACCAACCTTACTTCGTAGTACCAGGTTGCTTTGCCGCTTAATACTAAGACGACGACAATTGTTATTAGCCCCAGAGAAATAAGAGCTAACGCCTTTTTAATTTTGTAATTTCTTACAATTACTGATACGAATGCAACCAACCAAGCCACAAATGAAATAGGATGATTTTTAACTTCGTCCAAAAATGCAAAATAAAGAATAGATGCAATCTCCACGCTAAACCTCCAAAATTAAATCTGTAGCTAAATTGCTACTCCCTCATACAAGCACATAAAAACCATAAAGTCAAAACAATTTCCGAAGTATAATATACTCATTTTAAATTAAATAAAACTTAATCTGCCCTGCCCATTTTCCCCCTATATACAACACACTTTGACAAAAGCCCCAATTTGTATCCGACTTTAATTATGTCAGAAAGCCTTTCTAACCAAATAAAGCACTATAATTCAGCGGAATATTTAGCAGATAGCAGTTTAATCCCAAACCCTCACGACTTCATCACAATAAGAGGAGGAAGAGAAAATAATTTAAAAAATGTTTCCCTGGTTGTTCCAAAAAATCAGTTAGTTGTTTTTTCAGGTTTATCTGGTTCTGGAAAATCTAGTTTAGTTTTTGATACCATTTATGCTGAAGGTCAGCGCCGCTATGTTGAAAGTTTATCCAGCTATGCAAGGCAGTTCTTAGGCTTGAAAGAAAAGCCAGATCTAGATTCCATTGATGGTCTTTCCCCTGCTATTTCAATTGATCAGAAATCTACTTCCCAAAACCCTCGCTCTACCGTTGGAACTGTTACCGAAATTTACGATTATTTAAGGCTTTTATACGCTAAAATTGGTATTCAGCACTGTGCAGTTTGTAACTCTGAAATTACAGGAGAAAGTGTAACTAAAATGGTGGACAGATTAATGTCTTATCCTGTTGACACCCAGATTATTGTTTTATCGCCAGTGGTTGAAGATATGAAGGGTTGGCATAGGCAGCATTTGGTTGAAGCCAAGAAAAACGGATTTAGAAGAATTAGGATTGATGGAAAAATAATGTTGATTGAAGAGGCAGAAAAAGAAAATTTGAACAAGCAGCAAAAGCATAGTTTAGAAATTGTAGTTGATAGAATTGATATTCTTCCTGAAAACAGACTAAGGGTTACCGATTCTGTGGAAACTGCTTTGAAATTTGGAACAGAAAAATGTTTTGTATTAATTATAGAGCCTGAAAAGGAAGAAAGAAGAGTGGTTTTAAGTAAAAACAGATCATGCCCTAACGGCCACGGTTCCCCAGGTGATTTAGAGCCAAGACAGTTTAGTTTTAACTCTCCTCACGGTGCTTGCCCAACTTGTACAGGTTTAGGTGTGGTTACCGAAATTGATCCTGAACTTGTTATTCCTAACCATAGTTTATCTATTTCTGAAGGCTGTGTTCGTCCGCTTAGCCGCTTAAGTTTAAGTGGAGGTTGGCTTACCCAAGTTTTTCAAACTCTTTCTAAAAAACACAAGTTTAGCTTAGACACACCTTGGAGAGATTTAAGTGAGAAAATAAAAACCCTAATTCTTTTCGGTGGAGACGGTTTTGAAGGCGTAATTCCAAACTTACAAAGAAGATACAGAGAAACCACCAGCGACGCCAGCAGACGCGATATTGAAAGCTACATGACCAAGGGAACTTGCCCAGATTGTAATGGTTGCAGACTAAAGCCAACTACCCTTGCAGTTACTATTGTTGATAAAAACATCGCCGAAGTAGCCGCCATGCCAATTAATCAGGCATTAGCCCACTTCGAAAGAATTCAAGATCCAAAATTAGCCCTTCTTCCAACAAAGGAAAGCGAAATTGCTAAAATGATTTTGCGTGAAATTGTTTCAAGACTAAGATTTTTGGTTAATGTTGGTTTGGAATATCTAAGCCTTTCAAGAAGCAGTGAAACCCTATCTGGTGGAGAAGCCCAGCGTATTCGTCTTGCTACCCAAATTGGGTCTGGTTTAACTGGTGTTTTGTATATTTTAGACGAACCTTCCATTGGTTTACATCAAAGAGACAACAGCAGATTATTAGATACTTTGAAGAAGTTAAGAGACTTAGGTAATTCAGTTCTGGTTGTTGAACATGATGAAGAAACTATTCGTGAAAGCGACTTCTTAGTAGATATTGGCCCTAAAGCTGGTAAACACGGCGGAGAAGTAATTGCAGTTGGAACACCTGAGGAAGTTATGCAGAATCCTGAATCACCTACAGGAAGATTCTTAGCTGGGACTGATAAAATTAACTTACCTGCAGAGCGAAGAGAAGTTAAGTACAAAATTCCAAATATGGAAGAAGCTTTAGACCCGAAATACAAGGTTAAACTTGGTAAAAACGAAGTTCCGGTTATTACTATTTGGAACGCTGAAGAAAACAACTTGCAAAATGTTACCATTCATTTCCCACTACGAAGATTTGTTTGTGTGACTGGTGTTTCAGGAAGCGGTAAATCTACTTTAATTAACGACATTCTTTCTAATCATTTGATGAATTATTTTTATGATTCACGATTGAGCACAGGAAAGTTTGAAGAAATTACAGGTTTAAACGAAATTGATAAAGCTATTATTATTGATCAGAGCCCAATTGGTAGAACACCAAGAAGTAACCCAGCAACTTATACAGGTTTATTCTCACCAATCAGAGAGCTGTTTTCTAATTTGCCTGAATCTAAAGCCAGAGGATATTTGCAAGGTAGATTTAGTTTCAATGTTCCAGGTGGTCGCTGCGAAACTTGCCAAGGTGACGGTTTAATTAAGGTAGAAATGAACTTTTTGCCTGATGTTTATGTAGTTTGTGAAGATTGTGGTGGCAGAAGATACAACAGAGAGACTTTAGAAATTACTTACAACGGTAAAAATATTGCTGATATTTTGGATATGAGTGTAGAGGAAGCTTTCGAGTTTTTCCAGAACCACACCATCGCCCATAGAAAACTAAAAACTTTACTTGAAGTTGGTCTTGGTTATATTCACCTTGGGCAGTCTGCCACTACACTTTCTGGTGGTGAGGCACAAAGAATTAAGCTTGCCACTGAATTATCTAAGGTTGGAACAGGAAATACATTGTACATTTTAGATGAACCAACTACAGGTTTGCACCCATTGGATGTTAAACTTTTGCTAGAGGTTCTTCATAAATTAGTAGATAAAGGAAACTCTGTTTTGGTTATTGAACATAATTTGGATGTTATTAAAACTTCAGACTGGGTGATTGATCTTGGTCCTGAAGGAGGTATAAATGGTGGTTTAATTGTAGCTGAAGGAACTCCTGAAAAAGTAGCTAAAGTAAAAGATAGCTACACTGGACAATATTTAAAGAAGGTATTGTCTTAATTCCAACTGTGTCTATTAACTTTTTACAAACAAGGGAGTGGTCAGATTTCTGGATAAATGCCAATTCGGATAATCATAAAACTTATCATATCGAGGTTCCTTCTTTACCATCAGTTAGCTTTATTGTTTACCAATACCCATGGAAATTTAAGCAAGTGTGGCTTTATATTCCTAGGCTAGGTTCAGAATTTAATATTAAAGAAAATAAAACTGCCGAGATTGTATTCCAAGAAATTGTTAAGAAAATAGTTGAAATAGGAAACAGTGCCGTTGCTACCTTAGCTAAAATTGATTTTCATCCAGAATTCTATAATGCTCTAAACGGACAAACCGAAATAACTGAATATCTCAGCAAAATTTCTAATCAACAAATTGTAACTAGCCCCAGAAAAATTAACTATTTATCTACAATTCTACTTAATATTGCAGATATCAAACTTCTTGAAAATTCAAATATTGAGACTATAACAACAGACAATCTAGTTAAATTTTTCAACGATAACACTGCTTTTTGGTCCACCACCAACCAGAATATTAGAAGATACACTAAAAAGTCTTTAGAGCAAAACTGGAAAATTGAAGTAAATAGTTTAAATTTTGAAGAATGGTATGAAGTTCACAGAGCTACATCTGAAAGGCAAAAATTTGCCACCCATTCCAAATATTATCTTGAACAATTATATAAACAAAGATTCGCTACTTCAATAATTCTTAAAGACCAAGATAATAAAACTCAGGCGGCTTGGCTTGGGGGAATATTTGGTGATACTTTAGTCTATCTTCACGGCGGAAACACGGAAGAATCATTCAAAAAATATGGGCAATATTTAGTTCATTTAATCGCAATTTATATTGCAAAAATTCATAATTGTAAAAAATATGATCTTGGTGGCTATGAAGAAGAAAAAGGCTTCAGCAAATTTAAATCTGGTTACAGAGGTGAATTAATTACCTTCCCAGGTGCTTTTGATATTGTGCTAAAAGAGCCGGATTATTTCCTAACCAGAATAAGTCAGTGGCTTAAAAGATAAGCTGTGGAGTAAATAAGATTCCTACTTTTTGGCTGGCGGCGGTGGAGTGCTTATTCCAAATAAGCTATTTGTGAATTCTACGACACCTTTTCCAAAACCTGAAATACTATCTTCTACACTTTTAGTAATGAAATCTCCTGGCTTACCCATAATTTTACTTAAGAATGGGATATCTGGTAAATCAAAAACGAATATTTTACACACATAAAAGGCTACTCCAAACCATCCTACAATTGAAGCGTATTCAACTGAGGTATTTTTAAATACTATGAATATTAACACGGCAGTTAAATAAGACCACCACATCCATGCTGCATCTGATATAGCCTTTGCCCCTTTCTTTTCGTTATCAACCTCACCGTCGGCAAAATTAACCCAATAGTAATAAAAATTGCCAATTAAAATTAGACTGTAAAAAATACACCAAGCTAGGGTAAAAATATTCAGCCAATACAACCACTCGCCTAAATTAACTTGTAAAAATGCCAAAGGATCAGCACTTGTAACTGTTACTGGAACTTGATTTACTGAAGAAGTATTTGGTTGATAAAGGTTATCAGACATTGTTAAGTATTTCTAACCCGCCAAAACAATATTGTCAAAACCTTAATTTGTCGAGGAGTCATCCTGAACTTGTTTCAGGATCCAAGAAAATCCCCCCTAACTTTGTCAAAACTGAAATTCCAAATTAAAATGAATATATAATTTTTTAGAGTAACAAAACGATATAAACACAAAAATTGATAACTAATATGAATAAAATACAAATAGGAATTAACGGATTTGGCCGAATTGGCAGACTTGCAGCCAGAATTATATTAACTAAATACAAAGACGAGATGGAAATTGTTGGAATAAACGATCTCACTTCGGCTGAAAACTTATCCTATTTATTTGAATTTGATTCAACTTATCGAAGGTTTGAACATCCAGTATTATCAACTGAGTCTAGGATATTGATTCCAGATTTAAAGGTTAATATTCCGGTTTTTAGCCAACCAGACCCAAAACTTATTCCTTGGAAAGAAGTGGAAACAGAGGTAATTTTAGAATGCACAGGCAGATTTTTATCAACAGAGCTTGCCTCTCAACATCTTAATGATAAGATTAAAAAGATTATTTTATCCGCCCCAGCCAAAGATACCAACATTCCGACAGTAGTTATTGGCGTAAACCATGATAATCTAAATTCAACCGAGATTAAAAACCAGAAAATTGTTTCTAATGCTTCCTGTACCACTAACTGCATTGCTCCGGCTTTAAAAGTTTTAAACGACAATTATATAATACAAAATGTCCTGGCTTTAACCGCCCACGCCTATACTGCTACCCAATTTGTGCAAGATTCACCCAGCAAAAAAGAATTTCGAGATGGTAGAGCAGCAGCCGTTAATGCAATTCCAAGTACAACCGGGGCTGCCAAAGCCGTAGAGCTAGTTATTCCAAGTTTAAAGGGAAAAATAAATTTAAGCTCATTAAGAATTCCAGTTATTTCTGGTTCGTATATTTATCTTGTGGTTAATTTCCAAGATTTTACGCCGACAATAGAAGAAATTAATAAATTATTTAAAGAACAAAGCAAGGGTAATTTAAAAAAAATTTTAGAATATTCAGAACAAAACTTAGTTTCAAGCGATGTAATTGGTAATTCTCACTCCTGTATTTTTGATGCAAATTTAACAGAAGTTAATGGAAATTCAGCTAAAATTGTATTGTGGTACGACAACGAATTTGGTTATGCAAATAGGTTGGTTGAAATGATCAAATTAATTTAATATGACCTGGCAATTACTTCCCAACATCCTGGGTTTCGGTAGCTTATTATTTTACGCCATAACCCTATTACCAGGTTTGCTTCATTTTACCAACCCAGAGCTGATTCATTCTAAATTTGTTATCTGGATTACCAAGCATAGAAGAAATTTAGGCATTTCAGCTTTCTTTTTTGGCCTAGCACATGGTGCTTTAATTGCCTATAATCACCAAGCAGATCTTACAGACCCTTCTACTTATATTAAATATATACAAGGTGTTATTTTACTATCAATATTTTTTGCCTTGGCTATAACTTCAAATAATTGGAGCATTCACCATCTAAAAAGCAACTGGAAGAAAATTCACAGATTAACTTATTTAGTAATGTTTATTTTGGTTTGGCACATCATAGATAAAATGCAAAACAACTGGAGCTGGTTTACCCCAATTGGTTTATTAATATTATTCGTTCTAATAGCCTTATTCAGCGAACGAAAAGCCATTGAAATTCTAGATAAAAAGAATAGTTAGATCACGAAGTAACTTCCTAAGCCGCTACTTTTTCTAACTTGCCGGCCATTTCCAACTCGCAAACTTTATTGCAAAAAGCAAAACCATTTCTGCTATAACAATTTCGGCAACAAATAAAATGCTTGTGACAACTTGGCAATGTACAATTTACAAAATTTTCTGAACTAGATCCGCACTTTTGGCATTTTCCAATAACAATATGCTCCGGAGAGTTGGTGTTAAAACCCATAACTACTCGCTTATCGAAAACATAAAGTTTACCTAAAAAGTCTTTGTTTGGATATTTTTCCATGTAAGTTACAATTCCACCATATAATTGGTAAACATCATTAAAACCACTTTGAACAAGAAAGCCAGATGCTTTTTCGCAGCGAATTCCCCCAGTACAAAAAGTTACAATAGTTTCGTTTTTAAGCGATTCTAAGGCAGGTAATATTGATGGTAAATCTCGGAAATTGGTAAAGTTAGAAAGAATGGCTTTATCAAAAGTTCCAACCAATTGTTCATAATCATTCCTCATATCTACCAAGTAAAATTTCTTTCCAGTCCTGAACCATTCATGCAATTCTTCAGCTTGTATGTATTTTCCGGTAACCTGGGTAGGGTTTAAATCTTTAGATCCTAAATGGGCACTAACAATTTCATGCCTAACTTTTATAGAAAGTCTTGGAAAATCTGAACCGATACCCTTGCTTAACTTCCATTGAATTCCTTGAAAAAGATCTTGCTTATTCATAAAATCCACATACTTTTGAATATTTTCTGAAGTACCAGCCAAAGTTGCATTTATTCCCTCTTCAGCGATAATTGTTCTGCCCTTCAAACCAAGTTCCTGGCATAAAGCCAGCTGCTGCAAACGAATTGATTCTGGATTATCAATTTGAACATATTTGTAAAACAAAACAATGGTAATTTCTGGATTAATTTCAGAATTGGTCATAGATTAATTTCAGTCTTTACTATAAAATTTGTCAAAGAAAAAGAGCCTTTGTAAGCTCTATTTTAAACTGAATAGTACTTTTGGAGGTAATGCTCAAAATCATTTACTATTACCTCCAAGCGCGTTTGATCATCACGAAACTTTAGGTATATACCAAATATTTCGATATCACACTGCCCTCTGCTGAGATTGTTAAATATCTCAGAGTTTGGTTCAGTTAAATACCTTTCTTCGGTAAAATCATAGAGGCCCTTTATCGAATTCACCTGTATCCAGACATTTTCAAATAGCTTCGACACGCTATTGGGGTATTTTAGAATAAAATGATACTGAATTCCAGCATTTTTGGTTTCTTCAATAATCAATCTTGCTTGAACATATTCAATAAGGTTTAATTCTCTTCTAACTAAATCAATCTCCACTTAATTTTCCTCCAAATATAGCTTACTAAGTAATGACAAACTGGCTTTCATTGTCAATTTAGAGAAAAAAGGTTCTAAATAAGAAACCTAGCCCTAATGATAAAAAGCTCAGTTTATAAATTAATATCTTCAACTTCAGGTTTCAAGTATTCTATAATAGGCATTTTTAGCAGGTTTCTGGTGGAGGACATGAAACCACCCAGGCCTGTGATGCCAAAAAAAAACGGCTTAAACATGATAACAATTTTCTGGGGTTTGACATTTAACCCAAGCATTGTAAATTTCAAAGCACATGTTCAGAGGTCTTATTTATTTTGTGGTTAATGTTTTGATTATTCTATTATTAAGTAATATTTTACCGGGATTCAAAGTTTCTACAATTTGGGCTGCAACCATGCTTATCGTTGTTCTAACACTGTTAAATTGGACATTAGGTGTTATTTTAAAGTTTTTTACATTTCCACTAAATTTTCTAAGTTTTGGATTGCTAGGATTTCTAATTAATTTATTTGTGCTTTGGATTAGTTTAAATATTCCTCAAGGTATAACCGTAAGCGGAACTGCTTTTGAACAATTTATTTTATTGCTTATCATCACAATTGGTCTTTCAGTTGGACAAGCAATTTCTCATGCAATGTTTCCAGACAATGATTAAACAAATAAGATACAACTAACCAAAACAAACCACATCATGCCTACTTTATTCAGAACTAATAACGATAACCACGAAGAATTTAAGAACAATCTTCTACCAGATCAACCAAGTATCATTTCTTCACCTACAGATGGAAATCAACAGAACATAGTTAACTCTGCAGATAATCAGACTCAACAAAAAAAGAAAAAACGCTTTTCAATCGGAAAATTCATCTCCATTGTTTTAATTCTGGCATCACTTGCAACCATTACTGGCGGAGCATATTTTGGATTCACTGCTTTAAGCGCATCTGGAGACATTTTTGGAGGAGGAAATTCCAGCTTCTTAGACCAACTAGGTCAACTTGGTGGTGCTTTAAACCCTTTGAAATCAAGAACACCACTTAAGGGTGAAGAGGAAGGTAGAACCAATGTTTTGATGATAGGTAAAGATTCTGC
>JBILXY010000016.1:0-21920 GCA_044378055.1 Bdellovibrionales bacterium
GCAGCTGGGCTTACAGATACTATTATTATTGCTTCTTATTACCATAAAGAAAAAAAGGTGGTTACTTTAAATATTCCAAGAGATTTTTATGTATTTGATGGTGTTGGAAGCTATAAAATTAATGCAGTAGCCGCTTTTGCAGAAGGAAGAAAAACAGCAGGGTTTAGCGAAGTTGGTGGAGAAGAATTTTTAGCTAATTTCTTGGCAAAGGAGTTTGGAATACCAATTCATTACTGGGTAAGCGTAAATTTTGCAGGTTTCAAGTCTGTTATTGATCAGCTTGGTGGAATTGATGTTGATGTAGATATTCCTTTTACCGATTGTGAATATCCAACTGACAATTATTCTGGCTACATTCGCCCCTGCCCTAGTTTTAAACAAGGAACACAGAAAATGGATGGAACTAAAGCTTTAATCTATTCCAGAAGCAGACATGGTGACAACGGCCAAGGGTCAGATTTTGAAAGAGGAAGGAGACAGCAGCAAATTATTCAATCGGTTATTGCAACAATTAAAACCCAGAATCTAGCAATTAACGCCTCGAAGATTAATGCTTACTTGGATATTTTAGGTAAAAACATGAAAACTTCGGTAAAATTAGATGAAATGTTATCTGCCTATGAAATTTTTAAAGGTATAAATATTGATGAAATAAAGAATAACTTTGTTAGAGTAACTTGGGCTACTGGAAATGGATTACTTTGTGCTAGTACAACAGAAGATGGAGCCTATATTATTTCTTATTGTGGCGGGGCAATTGCCGGAAGAAGTGGAAATTCAGCAGCTAGAAATAAGGCCAAGGCATTTGTTCAGGATATTTTGGTTCAGGCTCAATCTAATCAGCTTTTTGAAGCTCCGTTGGTGGTACTTGGTAATCAGAGTAACGATACTTTGAAAGCAGCTGGAGCTATGGAAAAATCTGGGTTTTTAAATCTTTACAGCAATAATAGCTGGAATAAAATTACTGCAGCTAATAGATCTAGTACTGAGATAACTGAGATTTGTTTCAAAGATGATAAGTTAAAATCTTTGTTTGATGGCTTAGATGCAAAACCTGATTTCACATTTACAGTAAAAGATTCCTGCCCTGCTGAATGGGTACTACCTACTTTCCAAAAAGATGCTAAAATAATTGTTTGGGTCAGTTCTAAATAGTTTTGAATCTAGACACTTAGAGCGACACTGGCTTGAGGAAACTTTTGGAGAGTGGAGTATTCCACGAATAACGGATTAAAGTGCAGAAAATAATTGAGTTGAAATCTATTATAAAAAGAAAAAAACCCTTAAAAAGGATCTATCAATTTGGAGGCAACGGCCGGAATCGAACCGGCGTGCAAGGTTTTGCAGACCTCTGCCTAAACCATTCGGCCACGTCGCCAATTGACAAATTAAGAATCACAAAACAGGGTAATCTAGTCAAGTGATATGCCTGGATATATAGCCAAACTTTTTAAAAACAAAGAATTTTTTTCAGTAGGACTTCTAATTTTCATAGTTTTTTCCACTTACCAAATTGCCTGGTTCAGCCTTTCATTCAAAAATAATTTTGATAAATACTCAATAATTTTGGCTTTGGGAGGACTTTTTTTCTTATTAAAAAGTTTTATTTATAATTTTAATGCTATTCAAGAAGTAACCAAGCTTGGAAAAAGTTTCCTATTAGTTTTAGATATCAGTTTTTTTGCTGCCCAAATTTGGCTGGTTTTCACAGGTATTCAATATTTAACTACTTCAGGTTATCCGGCAATTACTTTAATTTGTTTTGCCATCGCCAGCACAATATTTTACATCCAAACTTTTTCTTTACCAAAAAGACAATTAGGCAAAATTTCCTTATTTATAACTATTTTTTACTGGTTATCTGCAGCTTTACTTTATCAATCAGAATGGGTAAATTATTCCCCGCAAATTTCCATTCTTTCTTTGTATTTCTTTTCCTTAATCGTGTTAGTGTCTGAAGCTTGGCTTTTCTTTAGAAGTGCCAGAATTCATCTTGAAAAATAAAATTAAGCTACTTTTTTATTGTAAATTCTAGAAAATATAAAGCTGGCCAAAGCTGCAGTAAGTGGAATAGCCAGGACCAAAGTTAAACTGGCAAGTAAAGACCGTATTATTTCTTCCAACACATCTGCCCTACTAATTAAATACCAAATGTTAGTTTGATTTTGTAAGTAAAGTGAAAGAAAAACTGGCAATGAGGCTCCAGCGAAAGCTAAAACCAGTGTGTTAATCATTGATACTAAATGTTCTTGACCGATTAAATATCCTTGTTTAAATAATTCTGGCCAACTTGCACCATTTTTGGCGATGGCAATTTCTTTAATAGCTGCAGACTGAGCCGAAGTAACATCATCTAGGGCACCAGTAACTGCCAGGAAAATTCCAATTAAAAAAAGGTTGGATAATTGAGTTGTGGTAAAACCTGAAGAAGCTAGGAACAAAGATCCATCAGAACCTAGGCCGTTCAAACGGAAAAAAGTTAAGGTAAATAAAGAGAAAAGTATGGAAACTGCAAAGCTAGCAGCCGAACTTGCAAATGAAATCCAGCTTACAATATTCCACCCATGACCAACAATTAAATTAAGGAACAAAAATACAAAACAGGTTAAAATTCCTACAGTTAAAATATTATCTGGATTTTTTTGAAAATATGGAAGTAGAAATCCGAAAAGACCCCAAGAAGTTAAAGCCAAAGCAATAATTGACTGTACACCTTTCCACCTTGAAACCAGTACAACCAGTACAACTAAAATTGCAGTTAGGTACAAAATTTGATCAGAAGCGTCCACTGCTATTGCTTGAAGATAGGTTTTGTCTTCCGCTAATTTAACCTTTTTAACTTGAATTTTATCACCTACTTTATAATTTACAGAAATATCCTGAACATCTTTGCTAATTGTTTTAAGCTGAACCGACTGTGTGCTTTGCTTATTCCCATCTTCTGTTAGTAAAACTTTAGCATTATCGCATTCACTGGCTGAATCTGTTAGACAACTCTCCCTTGAAATTGCAGTAATTCTGCCGATGTAAATATTATTATCAACCGCCTCGACATTGACTGGAAGAATGAAAGATATTCCCAAAAAGATTAAGCCAAGCGACAAAAAACTGAGTAGGATTTTCCCAGATTTATAAGATATAGTTAACATATATACAAATTTGACCAAAAAGCAGATGCCGTCAATTTTAGAATGATTGATGTTTAGTTTCACAAGAATTCACCTGATTTTGATAGTAATTGTAAGTATTTGCTTATTACCCAATTTAGTTGTTTCGACCCACCCTTTGCCCAATGGAGTTAACCACAATACAAATTACTATTTAGACACAGGACAATTAAAGGTTAAATATGATGTTTCATTTTTCTACCCAGATTTACAACCCTTTTATAATTCATTCGACACAGACAACAACAAAATTTTAGATGAAAGTGAAAAGCAGAATTGGATTGATAAAAGATGGAAGGGAACTTTTTATGTGCTTATAAACAACCAGGAATACAATATTTCAGAAGTTAAAATAGACACAAATTTTGATGATATTAAAGACAGTGTATATCCAACCGTAAATTTACAAGTAAGTTTTGGTAAAATTGAAATTAAAACTGGTGATAAACTTGAATTTATTAATAAGTATAGAACTGAAAGCAAAGACCCGCAAGACTGGAATTTTTCCTTTGATACTAATTCATTTAACTTAATTGATATTTCTTTAGTGGATCAGCAAAAAGTTACCGCACAAGCCAGTTTTACTACATCTAATCAAGAAAATAATCAAACTCAGCAAAATATTATGCAATCTAATGTTTATTCAGAAGCCAGAAATTTTTTAGACGCCGCACTTCGTAGCGATAATTACAGTATTTTAACCATGCTTACTTTACTGGTGGTAGCGGCAATATTTGGTGTTGCCCACACCCTTACTCCTGGGCACGGTAAAGCTATTATTGGTTCCTACATGGCTGCCATTCACGGCACTTTAAAGGATGCTGTAATTATGGCCCTTTCCACTACAATTTCTCATACTGGAGTAGTAATTTCCTTAGGTTTCTTGTTTATTTGGCTTAGAAATGGGTTGAACATTCTAATACCTTTTATAAACTTCACAATTCAAATTCCTTCTTTGAATCTTCGAAATTTTCTGCCATATTTAAACCTAATTTCAGGAATAGCTATTGTTTTACTAGGTTTATGGATTTTTAGGCAAAGAGTATTGGAATTCATCCAATTTAAAATTGAGCAGGGTGTTCAAACCAGACATCCACACAGTCACGAGGAGAATCACACCCATTCGCATAAACACCAGACAGAACTAGTTGAATACATAGAACACACTCATCATACAGAGAATATTCACGATAGCCATCACTCTCACGACCATGCTCACGAGGACCACGATCATTCACACAATCACGATCACCAAGACAACCATCATCATTCACACAGCCATGATCCACATGAGTCGAGTCATGGTCACTTAGGTGAAACACATAGCCATGGATTTGGTTCTCATAGCCACACAATACCAACTAAAAGGCTTAGTTTGAAAGAATCTATAAGCTTAGGGATTTCCACAGGGCTTTCCCCTTGTATCGATGCCATAGCTATTCTTATTCTAGCCATCAACTTGGATAAAGCTTGGCTTGGTGTAGCAATTTTAATTTCATTTAGCTTAGGAATGGGTATTACCCTGACCACAATTGGCTGGATTATTGGCAAAGGAATAAAATCTTCATCCAGATTTAAGTGGGCATCGGGTATTTTAGAATGGCTACCGGTAATAAGTGCTTTGCTTATAACCTTAACCGGAATTTTGCTACTAGTTCAAGTTAGAGTTTAGCTATTCAATTTGAGCTTATCTATCAATCCTAAAACCAACGATAAGTTAATATTGGGTCTCCCCACATTTTATAATTTGATGCAATCGGAACCTCGGTCAATTCTTTTCCTGGACGAATTAGGAAGGTTTTATTCTCCTTGTTAAAATAAATTCCACCAGTATCTGGTTCAATAAAGAATTTTGTTATTTCATTCACTCCTGTTTCGGTTCCGGCAATTCTAAAAACTTCAAATAGATTTAAATCGTAATAGAACAAACTATATTTATTATCACGCAAATCTAAGAAATAAAACCTGTTATTTGCCATGTCAAACTGGGCTCCGTTTTCAATTAAATAGGCGGTAGTTTCTGATACAAGTTTATTCTGATTATTTTCAAAATTATATATACACAGTTTTTTGTTAAATCTGTACAATAGATACTTACTATCTGGGCTATATTTAATAATTGTACCCCCATCATAACTATACTCATTTTCTTTAAGATCATACACGAATATATCTTTAGCATTACTACCATCGGTGTTTACAGATAATATCCTAGTCTGTTTTTGATCATAACCCCATCCATCATTTTTATATAGAAGCTTGGTTATAACATAACTAATTTTATCTCCTCTAGGGCTTACAGTAATATCTCTTACTTCTTCGGCATCTGGAAATTTAAACAATCTGTCACGAATTGATTGCTTGTTACTTCCATCAAAATTACTAATATTTACCTTGGTTTGATTGGAAACCCCTCGTTTATCTTCAATTGAATAGGTTATAACTTTTCTGGATTTTAATGAAATTGTTTGAAATGTTCTTAAATCTTCTGCATTGGCAAATGGATTAATATTTGAAATTTTTCCGAATCCAGTTCCATCAAGTTTAACTTTATAGACTTGTTCGACATCCTGTCCTCTATTAAATTCGTCTTTACCTACCTGAATAAAGAATATCTCATTGCCGTTTTTAATGGTTTCTCTAATTAATTCTGAAGTTTCATAAATTTTTGCTTCCTCACTTCCATCGAAATTGCTTAAGTAAATGGCATTTTTTCCATTTCTATCGGATGTGTAAACAATTTTACCTTCAGGAACCAGTTCTAACTGTTTAATATCATCATCTAAATTAAAACTTTTCGATACGAAACCTGGATTCTTAATTAAAGCTGTATATTTCTCACCTTTTTTCATTCTAAAACTAAAATTACCTAAATCATCAGTTTTTAAAGTTATATTACCAATTGTAACTTCAGCATTTTTAAGCGAGGCAGAATTGGCCCAACTGGAAACTCTGTATAAATTTAAATCTCCAAGTTCCATTTTAAAAGTTCCCAAATCATTAATTCCAGGCAATAAATTAATCTGCTTTAGAACATCTTTGTGGTCATCCGAAGTTATGCTTAAACTTGCCTCGCCAACCACAGATTTATCAAGTTTAAAACTAAAATCAGAGCTAATTGGAACTTCGGTTTTATTAATTTTTACTTTGGTTTTGCCTATTACTAAATCTTTTCCTTCCAACTTTCCAGATAAAGACGAGTAGTCTAGGGTTTTTAAGGCAAATCTCTGCCCTTCGTTTGGCCTATTTCTAAGTTCTAATTTCTGTTCAAAATAAAAATGTTGTGGGGAAGTAATACTAACTTTAGGGCTTGAAAGTGGAATGCTTGCAAAACTAAATAAACCATCTTTATTAGAATTTGTACTTTTATCTTCAATTTTAAGCAGTGCAGATTCCACTGGTTTTCCGTTTTCATCAACCACCTGGCCGCTTAATGAAGTATTAAGAAAATTCCTATAATTTCTAGAAATACCAAGAAAAGCCAATCCAGAAATAAGCAAAGATGATGTTAATATAATCAGGATTAGTTCAAGAGTATGTTTTTTTGCAAAAGCCTTGGTTTGGTGATAATAACCAGTTTGGGGAATATTATTTTCAACAGAATTTTGAACGAGCGCACTTTCTACATTTTCGTTTTGGTCTAAACTTGTATTTTGATTTGTATTTTTGGAAACATTTTTAGCAGCAGCCATATGAATACGGCAATTTTAAGCCACATTTTAATTAAAGTCAAAGCAAATATTAGTTATATTGAGATGACAACAATACAATCGTAGGGATGACTCCAAGTCTCAAAAAAATAGCAGGCTTGAATTGATGTATCAGTTACTTATCTCTACTCATTCACCCTACCGCTGGTTCTGCCGCCTGATAGATTATCAAAGGTGGCTAGTTTGTGTACCCAAGCAAGTTCCACCGTACCTGTTTCGCCATTTCTATGTTTGGCTATTAAAATTTCAGCAATTCCTTTCTTTTTGGACTCCTTATTGTACATTTCGTCTCTGTGAATGAACATAACAACATCGGCATCTTGTTCAATAGATCCAGATTCACGAAGATCTGAAAGCATAGGCCTTTTGTCTTCCCTACCCTCCACGCTACGGGAAAGTTGAGATAGTGCCACAATTGGTATTTCAAGTTCTTTAGCCAGCATTTTTAAACCACGGGAAATATCAGAAACCTCTTGTACTCTGTTTCCATTATAAAACTTATCGCCTTTTCCGCTCATTAATTGGAGGTAATCGATAATGATTAAACCAACATTATGGCGTGATTTTAGTCTTCGCGCCTTAGTTCTTAATTCTAAAATATTTAAACTTCCAGAATCATCAATCCAAATTGGGGCTTGGTCTAATTGCCCAATAGCCGAACCTAATCGAGTGAATTCGTTATCTGCTGGGTCGTCGGATAAATGTCCTGTTCTAATTTTATTTAAATTAATTCCAGAAACAGAAGCAATAAACTTATCGCACAACTGATCCCTACTCATTTCCAAACTGAAAAAGGCAACCCCAACTTTTTGCATTAAAGCAATTCTTTTCACCACTTCCAAAGCCAAAGATGTTTTTCCCATGGAAGGTCTAGCCGCCAAAATAATTAAATCCGAGGCATGCAGGCCGCCTAAAATTCCGTCTAGATCGGTGAAGCCACAAGGTACACCACGAAAATCTACTTTGTTATTATATAAGTGGCTTATTCTTTCAAAACTTTCAACCAAAACCTCGTTGATTGGTACAAAATTTTTATCCACATTTGTTAAGGAAACTTCGTACAATTGGCGCTGGGCCTGATCTAAAATTTCATCGGCTTTATCATTTTCATTAGATGCTTCCAGTTTTAATCTATCGCCAACTTGAATAATAGATCTTAGAACAAACTTTTCCTTAAGAATTTTGGCAGTTTCAATTGGGGTTGAAGATAATGAAGATTTGGAAATAAGTTCAAGCAGATAATCTTTACTTACATTTTCGTTTTTTCCTTTTAAAGCATCTAGAACAAATAAAATATCTATCGGTCTTTGGTTCTGCCACAATTCTAGAAACAACCTGTAAAGCACCATATTTACAGAATCAAGGAAAAATTCTGGCTTTAACAAATCAGCCACTTCGTCTAAAATTTTAGAATTAAGCAAAATTGAACCCAAAATAGATTGTTCAGCATCTAAATCTCTTGGAATTACACCTAATTTATTTTCTTTTTCTCTTGTAGCTATTTGATTCATACTTAATTTTTGTCTTTAAAATAAAGTCTTGTCAAAATAAATTTTCAAACTAAACTTCTAAAAGTGCAACACCAGTTTATAACAATTCATGACATAAATATTTCATATCAAATTCGTAATGAAAGTGCGGTAAAATCGATATTTGTAATTCACGGTTGGGCCTTAAAAGGCACCGAAAATTGGCAAAGTTTTTTGGATAAACTGGCAGCAAAAAGGTTGGATTATAAAATTTTGAGTTTAGATTTGCCCGGCTTTGGGTTATCGCAGCCACCAAAAGAAGTATGGGGAGTGGCGGAATACTCAAAATTTATAAGCGACTTGTTGGACAAGCTAAGCATAAATCCCGATGTAATTATTGCCCATTCCTTTGGCGGAGCGATTACCGTGGAATATTTAAGTAAGTTAAAAGCCGAGTATGCTACTAAAGTTGAAGTTGAGAATGACGGCAAATCTGCAAATTATAAAGTTAAGCGGAGCAGAAGTAAACCCAGACTAATTCTAATGGCTCCAGCAATCGTTCGCCAGAATCCGAGTTTTATTAAAAAAACGCTTCAAAAAATATTTAGCACCGGCAAAAAAATTTTAATTTTACTCAAGCTGGAAAAATTTTACACCACATTACGCCAAATTATTTATAAATTTTATGGCTCTACCGACTATCTTAAATCAGATAAAATTATGTCTGAAATATTTCTAAAGGTTATTTATCAAGATTGCGTAAATTTGCTTAAAAAACTAGATAATCAAACCTTAATTTTGTGGGGCGAAAAGGATGCTCAGACACCCCTTTGGCAAGCTAAAATAATAGATTCTGAACTTAAAAATTCAAAATTAGTAATTCTAGAAAACGCCCGCCACGCCATTCACCTTCAAGCCGAAGAAAAAGTCTTAGCCGAAATAGAAAAGTTTATTGAGTTTAAAAACGACTACCAATAAAATTCCCCTCTTGAAACACCGGTACAGTTCGGGTTTCCCGAACGACATGAGTGTCCGAAGGGGTGGCAGTCGCAGACTGACGGGGTGTTTTCCATACAGAAAAACACAGTTTACCAGCAACTCAGCTCAAGTTTAAAGATGAGAATTCGTCTTTTTAGCTAAAGATACCCTAATCCCTACCTTCTTCTAAAAATCCTATCCAACACAAATTCTGTAACATCAGACAAAAGCCCATAACTTCTTTTCGAAAATTGATTAACTTGAACTTCAATGTCATTAGCCAAAGAAACTGCTTTATTTCTTAAAATCACATTAGTTCTCCATAAAGAAAAAACCAATACAATTCCCGAAACACAAATTAAATTAAAAAATATTAAAGCGAATATTTGCAGCCAGTATAAAATTTCAGGAGACATAGTTTGATGTGTTAATCAAATTTTACCTCAACAATTTTTTTTTGACAATTACTGAATTTGGTTGTAGCATTTACATAGTTTTATTCACGTTTACTAACCATCCAAATGGAGTTAAGTTTAGTTATAGACAAAGAAGATTTAGGCAAGGCTTCCCAGCAGCTTTGGGACTTTATTTCTGTAAAACTTAACTATTTGTCACCTGAAAATTTTGAAATCGTTAGGCTGGCCTTTAATCAAATGGTGCTTGCCCACAATCATCAAAGAAGAAAAAGTGGAGATTTTTATATAATCCACCCTGTTCAAGCCTGTTCAATTTTAGCCGAAATGAAACTTGATACAGAAACCCTAGCTGCCTGCCTACTCCATGATGTTCCAGAAGATACCGAATTTACAATTGAAGATTTAGGCAATCTTTTCAGCCCTGAAATTGTTTTTCTAGTTGCCGGTGTTACCAAATTAAGCATAATTAAATACCGTGAAAATGATATTTACGCAAAAAATATCCAACGACTAATTATAGCCATGAACCAAGATTTGCGGGTTATTCTTATTAAACTTGCAGATAGAATTCATAATCTAACCACTTTGGATGCCTTGAAGCCCGAAAAAGCTAAAAGAATTGCCCTTGAAAGTTTAGAAATATATGTTCCTATTGCTAGAAGACTTGGCTTAAACTGGCTAAGTGAATTAATGGAAAACAGCGCATTCCAATATGCTTACCCAGAAATAAAAGAAAATCTAACTGCCAGTTTTGAACAGAAGCTTACTCTTAAAACTGCAATTGCAAATAAAATTATTTCCATTATTAATGATAAAATTAAACAAGAAAATTTTAAAGTAGTTGGAATTATAAAAAAACCGCGTACCATTTATTCAATTTTTAGAAAATCCAATACTTCTTTAATTAAAGCCAAAAAGTTTCAAAATAATTTAAGAATTATGTGCATAGTTAAAGACTTTAACGCATGTAATTCTATGTTGAATATACTTGGGGAAGTGGATGGAATGAACCTATCTAATATTCGTAATTATACCAATAAAACTGATATTGAAAGTTATAAAGGCATTAAATTGTTTGTAACTTTGGAAAATGGTGAAGAATGCGAGCTTCAGATTAAAACAAAAAACATGTATTTATTTTATAAATACGGAATTGGCCTACTTTGGTCGGAAAAATTGATCCCAATTACACAACAGAAATCTATTTCACAAAAATTATCTACTTTCAATGTTCAATGGATTAAACAACTGGTAAATCTTGGAAACCAAGACCTTAATCAAGAAATTTATTTAGATAAATTAATCAAGGGTCTAAAGCTAACAATTGCTTGACATTCATTAGCAAATAAGGCATTTTAAGAATATTATGACCTTCTTTACTTTGAACCAAAAAGATCTAACCCAAGCCTTTAGTTTAATTAATCAAATAAGCCCAAGAAAAAGTGATGTTGACCTTTTTACCTATACTAAAATTCAAGTAAAGCCAGAAGAAACAATTGTTGAAGCTTTTAACCCTAATTTGATTTATTCCATAGTTTTACCTCCTTCTAAACCTTATACTTTAAGCCAAGAAGTATCCTTTTTAATTAAAACCGATTTGCTAATTTCCAGTATTGCTTTGTTAAATGAAGATCAAATTGGCTTCGAACTAAACCTTGATAAAAGCACTTTAATTGTTCAGGGCTCAAAATCTAAACATACTTTAAGAATTGAAACTTCTTTGCTTGATCAGTTTGTGCTGCCTATTAAAAACCCTACTACTTTAAATACCGTAGAAGTGGATATTAAAAGTTTTCTGCGCGCCAATAAAATTGCTAAAATAGCCGTTGGAAACCCAAGAACCACCTATCAAAATGAATTTTTGAACATTTGTTACACCTTGAAACCAAATTCTAAACTAGCTGTTGTTTCCTCTGATAAACTAAGGTTGGCCATTTCTGAAATTTCAGCAAATTATACTTCCGAAATTGAAGAAGCTAAAAATATTTTAATACCACCTAAATCGGTTGACTTATTAGAAAGCATCGCTGGCGATCAAGAAAAATTAAAATTACAAATTGAAGAAGATTTTATTTGGATTGAAAACGGAAATCAAGTTCTGGGAATTCGCCAATCTTCAGGCACTTATGCCCCTTATGAAAGAATTATTCCACAAAGTTTTGCATGTAATTTTACCATAAATTCTAAAGACTTTCTACTTGCTTTGAAACAAGTTTATTTTTCAGCCAAAGCCAACACAATTAACAAAACAACCCAAATTTTAGTTCAACCAAGTAACAAAAAAATGGTATTAAGTTCACAAACCAGCGACGGTTATTCCAGCGAAACTAATATAGATATTCTAAATTATGAAGGAACAATGGAAGACTGGTCACAATCCTTCAACGCCGATTTCTTGTTAGAATATTTGTCTTCAGTAGAAACCGAAAATGTTTTATGGGAAAGCAACCCGGGCAAACCAGCTGTTCTTTCACCAGAAGGAAAAAAGGAAACTGAGTTTTATTTGGTAAGTGGATTGAGGTAAAACTATTATAAATAAACTAACTTATAATTGGGATCAGCTGTATTTTAGAATATCATATATAAACAAGTGCAAGCACAGGTTTTTAGTTAAGATAAATTTTTTTGACATCGGAAACACCAAGATTTACTTGGTGAGATTTTAGTTTTAGCTTAACATAAGTTGTGTGACATCAGGATGTTCTTTTGAAACAACTCCCGAAATGTTGTATTGTCCGAACAATTGGTCTGCTTCCACATCTTCTAAAGATGCATCAGTGAAAAGAAAAATATTAGCATCTTTAGATTCACTACAAAATCTATCGTTCCTTACCATTTTAGCAAGATCGTAAAAGTTGGCACAGGTTTGTGCAAGAAAGCCAATAATTATTATAGTATAAACTGAACTCATCAGTTCATTTCTTAACAGACTCTGAGAATCGCCATTTTCTGGTACCAGAAGTGTTTTGACCTCTAAACCATTGTTAGCAAGGATTTGTTGAAGTTGTTCAATGGCTTCAATGTTATCTTCCTTTTCAACAATTAAAAATTTTACCACAAATATTTCCTCACAAAGTAATTAAAGTTAATGTTGTATACAAAAACAATTTTTATGATAATTACAAAACATGGTAAATGTCAAATAATACAGTTAAAACCTATCTATCTTTGCAATCAATACAATTTGACCAAAAACTACCAAACAACAATTCATTTCTTATGCCCTACAAAATTCAAAAAACTGAGGAGGAGTGGAAGAAAATTCTTACGGCAGAACAATATCATATTTTAAGGGAAAGCGGAACCGAGGCTGCTTTTTGTGGATTATTATACAACAACCATAAAGACGGAAAATACTCTTGTGGAGCTTGTAAAACCCCAATTTTTGCATCGGATAACAAGTATGAATCTGGTACAGGATGGCCTAGTTTTTTTCAACCGATTTCTGCAGATTTATTAGAACAAAAGGATGATAGAAAATTTGGAATGCTTCGAACCGAAGTAAACTGTGCAACCTGCGGCAGCCACTTAGGCCATGTATTCCCAGACGGCCCAGCCCCAACCGGTTTAAGATACTGTATAAATTCAGAGGCTTTGGTGTTTGTGGAGAATAAATAAACTAAATTTAATTCCCCAAGTTTTCGATCCTGAACCGTAGGGGCGTAGTTTACTAGCCACAAGCCACGAAACGCTTTAGATCCTGAAATAAATTCAGGATAACAATGTAGCGGAGGCTCTTTCAAATAACACTATTACTTATCCAAATAAGCTTGAATATCTTTGGCCATTTCTTCTATTTTTGTGCAATAATCGCCGTTTGGATTATAAATTCTCCATTTCCTACAGTCTGGTACACCTCTGTCTTCAAAGCTTTTATACCACTTTCCAAAAGCTTCAACACCGTCGTCCCAATTAGAATATCCCGAGCTTGATGAGCCTGTTAAGCCAATTGAATAAATATTTTTATAGGTGTTTGGCCTTGTTGGGTTTCCTGATGCTGTAAACCTATCTGTTCCAAACCTAGATTCATTTCTAGCTAGTGCTAAAACATATTTTAATGGAGTATCATATTCTATGGAAACTTCTAAAAATTTAGCGGCTTGAACTGGAACTTCATAATCTCTATCGTAAACATCGTAAGACCTGTATTGTTTAATATAAGCATCAATCTTTCCTACTAATCTAACATATTCAACCTTTTTATCGGCCAGCTTAGCACTCTCTTTAATGGTGGTGGTATCAATTTTGGCGATTTCTGAATAACTTTTCACACCAAAAAGTTGTAACAGTGAATCTGTTCCAGCCGATGGATTTTCAGTAATTGGAGTATTAACAGCCTTGGAAACTAGATTTTCTTTTGCTTGTTGAATATTTAGAAGAGGGCTAAATTTCTGAACTTCAGTATCGGAATCAAAATTGATTGGATTGCAAGTTTTTGGATTAGTTAAAGCAATCAGAAGTTGAGCATCAGTTTTTTCATTACTACAAGTATATTTGCTTGTTGGGTTTGTATCTAGAATAAATTCTTCTTTGTTGGTTAGCCCGTCACTATCTGTATCATCATCAGCGTTAATAAACAAATCGTTGTTCTTAGATTTTATCCAAGTTTTATACAATTCATCCTCGGTATTCACACTTTCGCTAACACCTGCAACCTGCCCTAAAGCAGAGAAAGATTTCAAGTTATCAAATTTTAGCGTACCAGAAATAAATCCTGTAAGCATGCTGATTATTAAAATAAAGGCGGAAGAGACACTAACCATTGCAAAAGTTTTTTTCTTGTTCTCTTTTTTGAAAGGCAACAAAAATTTACTAATTACAGAATCCTTTTTAGGCTTAGTCAATCTTTTTCTTGGATAGGCGTAATCAGCTAAATCTGGGAAAACTTCCTCTTCTTTAATTTCCTCTATTTTAGGAATAATTCTAACTGGCAGCACTCTAGATTTAATCTTTACAGGAAGTAAGTATGCAACATCATGGTTGGTAACATCAACTAAACTTTTTAGTTGGGAATTCTTAATTTGCTTAAAAGCTTTAAATTCGATGTTTCGAATATTTGGGGTAAATTGGATAACACTTAAACCAGCCTGATTGTTATTCAAGCTATTATTCCAAGCATTTCCAGCTGGAGAATTTGTATGATTCAAGTTACTCATTTACTGACCTGTGATTAAGTAATTTGATTATATCACACAATTTTTAACTAAGCAAACATAGATCGAAACAAACTTTTTTGTAATTAAAACAAGCCCCTTTCGGGGCAAGCTTATTTTTAGTAATTTACTTTCTATTATTTAGAAATTTTTGTTACAATTCCAGCTCCAATTGTTCTTCCACCTTCACGGATAGAGAATCTCATTCCTTCTTCAATAGCAATTGGTTTTTCTAATTTAACCTTAATTGGTACATCAAGATCTCCTGGCAGAATCATTTGCTTGGTTGCATCTGCAAATTCCAAAGCTCCTGTTACATCAGTTGTTCTGATATAGAATTGTGGTTTGTATCCAGCCAAAATAGGAGTGTGTCTTCCACCTTCTTCTTTAGTTAAAACATACAAAGATGCTTCAAATTCAGTGTGAGGGGTAACAGATCCTGGTTTAACCAAAACTTGTCCTCTTTCAACCTGGTCTTTAGAGATACCTCTTAAAAGAATTCCAGCATTGTCTCCAGCCATACCTTTGTCTAATTGCTTGTTAAACATTTCGATTCCGGTTACAACTGTTGTTTGTGTATCTGTTAGACCAACTAATTCAACAGAGTCATTTAATTTAATTTCACCTCTTTCAATTCTTCCTGTTACAACGGTTCCTCTACCTGTGATAGAAAATACATCTTCAATAGCCATTAAAGCTGGTTTGTCTGTATCTCTTACTGGGTTTTCAATGTAGGTATCGATTGTATCAAGTAATTCTTGAATTTTAGCTTCCCACTTTGCATCGCCTTCTAAAGCTTTCAAAGCTGAACCTTTAATAATAGGAGTTGTGGCACCATCGAATCCGTACTTGGTTAGTAATTCTCTTACTTCTTCTTCTACCAAGTCAATCATTTCTGCGTCATCAACCATATCACATTTGTTTAAGAAAACAACCATCTTAGGAACACCAACTTGTCTAGCAAGAAGAATGTGTTCTCTAGTTTGAGGCATTGGTCCGTCAGTGGCAGCAACTACCAAGATAGCAGCATCCATTTGAGCAGCACCAGTGATCATGTTTTTAACATAATCAGCGTGACCTGGACAGTCAACGTGAGCATAGTGCCTTGTTGCTGTTTCATATTCTACGTGAGCAGTGTTGATAGTGATACCTCTTGCTTTTTCTTCTGGAGCTGAATCGATAGAGGCATAGTCTCTAGCTTTAGAGTGTCCAGTTTTTGCAGCATAAGTAGTAATTGCTGCGGTTAGGGTTGTTTTCCCGTGGTCAACGTGACCAATAGTTCCAATGTTCAAGTGAACTTTACTTCTGTCGAATACAGCGGCCATAAAATGATAATATAATTAGTTGTTGAGCGTCTAAAAAAGATTTGCGCTGAAATAATCAAAAAACAATGGTTGTGGTTTGTCAAGAATTATTTTTTCCATTACAATCAATGAAAATGGCGACACCTAATTTAGTACCTCCTGTAAACCCAGCAAAAGTAGGCCCTCCACCAAGACCTGGGTCTGGTTCTTTGCAACCAACTAATTTCGGACAGAACACACAAAGTCTGGGCCAGAGCATACAAAACAGCACAAATGTTAAAGGTGCATACGGTAATTGGAGCGGTCAACCAAACCCAGCATTACCTCAATCACGGCCTGGATTAAATAATCAGCAACCTCCAATTCGACCTAATCAAACTGGTCAATTTAACGCTCCAATTCAACCTCAACAAAGCAGACAATTACCAAATCAGAATAGACCAGCGCCTGCTAATTTTAACCCAGCCCAGCAACAAAACCCGGTTAACTTTAATAATAGACCTGTTCCAAATCCACAGCCTTTAAACAACAGACCACCTGTAACTGCACCACGACCTGCAGTTAGGCCAAACCAAGCGGTCAGACCAAAACAAGGCGGATTCTTAAGCGGCGTTTTTGCCCCTGCTCCAATTCAAACCGATTTAACCAAACTTGATAGAAACAGCCCAGAATTTTTAAAACAACTTTCACCAAGTGATTTACGAAGAGAAGTTATTCAAACTGAAATTGATATTCAGAAAACTTTAATTCAAACTGAAAAGGCTTATCGTGAAGGTGTATCAACCATTCGAGATTTAATTTCGCCAAGTGCTGTAAAAATTAATACTGGTTACATTGAGATTGGAACTAAGATTTGTAGAAGTTTCTTCATTCTAACCTACCCTAAAGTTATTAATAGCGAGTGGCTTGAAGGGGTTGTAAACACAGATATTCCTTTTGATTTATCAATTTTTGTATATCCTCGTGATTCTTCTGAAGTATTAAAAGAGCTGAAAGGAAAAGTTGGTAAAATACAAGCTTCGCTCCAACTAAACACCGAAAAAGGTTCCGCCAGAGACCCTGCCCTTGAAACTGCTTACCGCGATGTTGAAGGCTTAAGAGATGCTATTCAGCAAGGTGTGGAAAAATTCTTTAGATTAGGCGTATATATTACAATTTACGCTAATAATTTAGATCAGCTTGAAAAATATTCTCAAGGCTTAGAAGGTTTATTAAGCCAGCAAAATATTGTAATGAAGCGGGCCGCCTTGCAAATGGATGACGGTTTTAATTCTTCGCTGCCAATTTTAAAAGATGATTTGAATGTAATTTATAACATGAACACAAGCCCACTTTCGGCTGCTTTTCCTTTTGTTTCTTCAGAATTAAGTTCTAATGATGGAATTTTATATGGAATTAACCGTCACAATACTTCATTAATTATTTTTGATAGATTTGAACTTGAAAATGCCAATTCGGTTGTTTTTGCTACTTCCGGAGCTGGTAAAAGTTACACAGTTAAGCTTGAAATTCTTAGAAGTTTGATGATTGGCGTAAATGTTATTGTAATCGATCCTGAACAGGAATACAAAGTGCTTGCCGATACGCTTGGAGGTGCTTATGTAAGCATGAGTTTAAACTCTAATAATAGAATTAATCCTTTCGATTTACCTAAGGCTTTACCTGGTGAAAGTACCGCAGATATTTTACGCTCGGCTATTATAGATATTATTGGGTTGATGAACTTGATGCTTGGTAAATTAAACCCAAGTGAACTTTCAATCATGGAAAGGGCTATTTCTGAAGCTTACGCCAAGCGCGACATTACAGATAGCAGTGATTTAAACAATGTAATTCCACCTACCATGCAAGATTTAGTGGAAATTTTAAATGGAATTGTTGGCGGAGAAAGTTTAGCCCAAAGATTATATAGATATACAGAAGGAACCTTTGCTGGAATTTTCAACCAAAGAACCAACATAAACATTAACAATAACTTTATTGTTTTCAATATTCGTGATTTACAAGAACAACTTCGTCCTATCGCTATGTATATTTTACTAAATTACATTTGGAACGAAGTTCGCTCTACTTTGCAGAAAAGAATTTTAGCCATCGACGAAGCCTGGATTATGATGCAATACGAAGATTCAGCCAGATTTTTGTTTGGACTTGCTAAGCGTGCTAGAAAATATTATTTGGGAATAACCACAATTACCCAAGATGTAGGAGATTTCTTAAACTCACCTTTTGGAAAGCCTATTGTTACTAACGCCGCTATGAAAATTTTGTTGAAACAATCTACTGCAGCTATAGACGGTGTGGCCAACGCTTTTGCTTTAACTGAAGGAGAAAAACAGGTTTTGTTGCAGTCTGAAGTAGGTCAAGGAATTTTCTTCGCAGGCCCAAGACATGTAGCTATTGAAATTGTAGCCTTCCCAACCGAGCATAAAATTATAACCACAAATCCTAAGGATATTCTGAAAATGCAGGGTGTTCAGGATGCTGGGACACAAGGTTAAAAATTATGAGGAGCATAAACATTTAAACGATCGAAATAGAGTGTGGCGATAAAATAGAAAGATAATTTTTTCTACGAAAACAAAGTATATATAAAAGTCCGCCAAAGAAATGGCGGAACAATAAAAAAACAAAATTGAAGCGTTAATCAAGTTGATAAATTTTAACATTTTCATCTTTGCGAAAAGATAAAGAAACAACTCTGTTTTTGTCTGGACAGTTGGACGAAATTTTACCATCAAAATCAAGGTAGCTAGGATTCTGACAATTTATAATTTGTGTTATATGTACCCAGACATTACCAGCAGGAAACCAAACATTATTCCCAACAACGATATCTTTAGCAGTAATAGTAACATTTGCCATAATTATATCCCCAGATAATATTTCCAATAATTAAATTTATAACATACATTTAGCTTAATGTAAAGATAATCTTGGAACCTCATCGACGCCTAGATTATGCTTATAAATAATTTTTTTGTCTGGGTTTATTTTGAATTATTTAGCTGTAATTTTACCCTAAATAGGCATTATAGGCTACAAAACTTAAATTTCTTTCTGCTACGATTGCTGAATTTAACTGTCTTATTGTTCCACTTGCGGCGTTTCTTGGGTTTGCGAACACAGCATCGGGCCCTGTTCCCCCCATTTTACCAACTAATTGGCCTTCAGTAATTTTTTTATTCAAATCTTCGAAATCTTGCTTAGATAAAAAAACTTCTCCCCTAACCTCCAATTTTCCTTTAAATTCAATCTCTTTAGGAATATATTTTATTTGGCGAATATTTTCGGTTACTAATTCACCCACAAAACCGTCGCCACGAGTTGCTGCAGAAACAAGCTTTCCTTCATCATAATGCAAAGAAATAGCTAAACCATCAAGTTTTGGTTCGCAAACATATACTTGATCTGATTCAGAGTTAAAATTTTTAAGCTCTTCTGAAACCTCCACCTCTTTTTTGAAATAATCTTTCCATCTTTTATCCCAATCTATCAATTCTTCAAAAGAAAAAATATCGTTTAAAGAAAGCATTCGCTTTGTATGTTTGAATTTTACAAAGTTTTTGGCTACTCCCCCGCTAACCACATAATTAGGTGAATTAGGTGATATTTTATCAGGATTATTGACTTCGTATAAAGTAATTTTGTGTTTTAGATCATCTAAAGCAGATTCTGATATCTCTTCCACATTAAATAAATGTACTTCATTCCTCAGCCGATTTACTTCGGCAACTAGTGTTAAATATTCTGAATTATTCATGCTTGACTTTTTTCCTAAAATTCAAAACTAATTGGGTGATGTCAACCCAGGTAAAGCCTAAAGCAAAATTAATCAATGGAAAATTATACTTTCGGATTGGTTTAAGTATATTAACAGTTTATGTAGGAATAGCCATAGGTTTCGCTGCTTTAACACCTTATCAGTACCAAAGAAGGTACCAGAACTTCCTTTTAACCAGTACCACAGTTTTGCTGCAACCAATAATGGAGCTTTTTGCCAATGGTAAAGTAACCCATTTCTATGATTATAAGGCTTTGCCTCTACAGGATGTACCTGTAATAGCACCCGCTAAAATTATTCCTTCTAAGCCGATGATTCGTAATTTCAACAACGATTTACAGTCACATTTCATCAACCTATTTGCAGACTTAGGCCTTGTTCAGGAAGCGGCAATTATCGCACCAATAGATTATAGTGGCTCATGGTCTCTAGCCTTTTGTCAGGACAAAGAGAATTCCACGACAGTCTGTCAGGTTTCACGCATTAAACACCGTGGACAAGTGAAAATTTTAGTAGATGGAAACAGTATTATTTGGGGTTTGGATGAAAACGGCAAATGGGTTCAACTACAGGTTGTAAAATATATAAACCGCAAAGACAGACAAGACATTTTGTTTATATAAAGCTTACCTTCTCCACCCTTCACTAGGGAGAATGGTCATAGAGGCGGCGACCACGCCGCCACCTTGGGGGGGCTTGGCTGAGGATTAAAGTCCTGAACCTCCAATAGAAGTTACACCAATAGAACCAGCTTTGAAATCATAGTTATTGTAGAGTAGATAGTTTTTAGTTGTAGTTCCATTAGTTGTTACTGCAGTTATTTCAAAATCTACATTCCAGAATAGTTGATCTGCTGTTAGTAAGGTTGAGGTACATCCTGTTGAAGCATTGTAGGCTACAGAGGAAGATAGACTTCTCCATGTAGTATCAGATTTGAATTTGTATCTGAAGGTACAAGTTGTTGTATATCCTGAAACAGCTAGTCTGGTTGAATCATTTACTGTAAGGGTTAGATCTCCTGCTGTAGTAGAACCACTTCCTCCATATCTTTTAGCTAGAGCTTGGGTTGGGCTGTAGGTTAAGGCTGTGTCGAATAGGGCACATGGGTCGTTTACTGTACATCCTGTTGCTGGAATGTTAAAGTTAATAACTGCATTTCCTGTAGATGTTGTTTGGTTGTCTCCAGATAAACTTACATTTGGTAAGGTTACACTTAATGTACTTGGGTTTAGAGGGCTTGTCATTTTGTATTGAATGTAGCCTGTGCCGTTGTTTGGGTCTAGGAGGTCTACCGCATCGGAGGTTGGATTTGGGAAACTGGATAACCCAGAACAGTTTGGATTTACAGGGCTAGCAGAATTATCAATTGTTACACCTAACATTCTAAAATCTGTTCCTGATGAATTGTTACAAAATTGATTATGTAAATACCTTTGACCCAGCATGCTAATATTCGTTGCACTTGCCGTAGTGAAACTGGATAATCCTGTACAGTTTGCTGGTATAATTGTTGCCGAGTTTGATCCAGCAAGATTTACATGCCTAAAGTCTGATACAGAATCACATCTTTGAACATTTAATCTACTTAAACCTAAAATGGATGATAGTGAAGAAGCGGGGTTTGGAAAACTAACATATCCCGCACAACTAGGGTTTGTTGCTGTTAATGAATTAGTCGCAGTTGCATTAATCTGTCTAAAATCTGGTAATTGATTGCATCTGTTATTGTTTAAACCAGTCTTCTTCCCCATTTCCATAACAGAAGTAGCAGCTGTAGCACTTTGACCATATAATCCTGCATGAGGGGCAAGAGCAAAGTTAGATCCTGTCCAACCATTGTTTCCTGTCCAACCTGAACCTGCTTGAGCAGAATCACTAGAACATAGTTCAGAACCTGTAGCCGGAGTTAAACAGTTACTTGTTGAATTGTTAATGTAAG
>JBILXY010000008.1:0-42919 GCA_044378055.1 Bdellovibrionales bacterium
CTATCAGATAAATCTGTACTGTATGTCATAGTAAACCTACAGGACTCTATTTGATAGGTATTTTTGTCTAGTATTATTTTTAGTTAGGAGATTGGCGACAGGTTCTGTATATAATTTGCATGATTTAATTTTTTGTGCTTATCTTTAGAAGATTGGTTAAAGTTCATACACAATTGGTACTGGAGCAGATATATGCAAGCTATTCTAAAAAATAATAATGCAATTTTTAATTCTGATAGCCATGATGCCTTGATGTTGTTTTTAGATAAAGCTGGAAATGTAGTTTGGGAAGATCAACATAAACGAACAGGTTTTGTTCATTTTGGCGATCTGACACAAGGTCAACAAGCAGAAACAGAAAGAATATTGACAGCAGGAGGTTGTTAAATTTTAAAAGCACCGTAAACCATTCTAGGAACGGTGCTTTTTTATTGCCCAAAACCCCTTGCCCAACCCCAATTTTTATATTTTGCTTTAGAAGATTAGTTAAACTTAATCAAATAAACAATTTACATTTTAAAAGGAGATCGAAAATGAGTTACAAAACCGAAATTATTGATGGACAAGCTGTTGTTAGGAAAGGTAACATTTCAAGTGCACAGCTGTTATTATTTTGTAAACATCCAAATTTCGTAAAAGCAACTTGGCAATGTCAGCCAGTTGATCGTGAGTTTGTCTTGGTAAGACTGGATGACAAATTTGTGTGGATTCCAATTGAGTCTGAGCTCAGAGGTGAATTGTTTTTTGCATCTCTTGGAGCTGAAACACAAGCTAATGTTTTGTCCAACCTTGGGGCGAGCGTTCACAACAATTTTGCGAATTTTCTGCTTACTGGAAACGGACTAGATTTCGTTGGTAATGGAAGCCTTGAAACTTTTTACCGAAGAGTTAGCAGTGGTGACAATACAGCCACTTTTTACACTTTTCAATACTCTATCCATGAGAAAGATTTGCCTCAAAACATTCTTTGTCGTGGGGATGATACCCAAGTTTGGAAATTTTTGCGATATGATGATGTGAAAGATCTGTCAATAATAAGGCTTGAGGGTATGTCTGACAAATAGTCCCCTGTCCCTTAATCTAAATTGAGAACTACAGCACCACCATCCTACCCTTAGGAACGGTGCTTTTTTATTAGGCAAAAAACCTATATACTTTCAACCTTCCTCTTCCCCAAGCTAACTTCCCTAATCAACAAAAACAGCGGAAAGCCGAAACTAAAACCTACTAACAAACTGCCAACTAAACTTAGCCAGGCGTATTTAATTTTATTTTTTCTGGTTTCAATAATATAAAATGCTAAGAAAGTGAGTGCGGCGATTGCTAAATCTGCACCTATAAATTGGGTGTACAAGCTGGAATTTAAATCGGTTTGAAGTCGAGAAAAGTCGTATGTTCCGTATTTCGCAATTGTTTGGAAAACAATGTAATTTGGAATTACAAACCCTATAACCGAGAGAAACGAGTACAAATAAATATTTAAGTTTTTAGTCATGGTTTATAAAATATATTTATTCAAGTTTGTTCAAGTTATTGCCAATAAAAATTTAACCAAATATTTTTTCAATATCAACACATAACAAATATGCTTCGATTTTCTACAACTTATTCTTACAAAAATACCTCAAAATACAAACTTTATGTGCATACTGGAAATTTTGGACAATTAAAAATGAAGAAGGCCAAGCAAAGTTATGGGATTATTTTGAACAATGAAAACCAAATTGTTTTAGCCTATAATTCCGATTCTGGCTTTTGGATTTTACCTGGCGGAACAATTGAACAAGGCGAAACACCAATTCAAACTTTAATAAGAGAAGTTTATGAAGAAACTGCAGTTGTAGTTAACGAAGATAGTATAAAACCTGCTTTCTACCAAGAAATTTACGAAATGATTGATGGAAAGGAAAAATTTGAAGGCTTACAATTACGCTACATTGGCCGTGCAGAAAAAATTGATCAGTTTATTTCAGACCCAGGCGGAAGCATGACCGAAGTAAAATGGGTAGATATTGATAAACTTGATGAATATCTTAAATGGGGCGAAACTAACAAATTAATAACCCAATTAGTTCAAGAATATATAGATTAAGGTTTAGTTTTACAGATATCGAAGTTTACATACCTTATTTAGTAAGCTATAATGCACTTTGATGAATGAAAGCGGAAACAAAATAAAAAGTTTTTTAAATAATACTTTAATTAAAGCCAACACAGACTGGAAAACTGGTGAAGTAAGAAAACCGTTTAGCGACCAACCAATTAAAGAATTTTACCAACAATCTGGAGTAAGCGAAAAAATGGGGAATAAAGAAATTGGATTTGGAAAAGAACTTTTAGAAAATAATAGGGAAAGGGCTTTTAACAGAATTAAGGAAATAGCGACAGAAAATGGAACTTGGACAAAAGAAAATATTAAAAAGGCTGAAGCAATAAAATTAGTTCTATATAACCTGCCAATTACCCATTTCACCACTGAAAGTAGGTTGAAAGGAAATGGTGAAGAGTCTTTTTGGCTTAGTAACTTAGAAACAAATGGTTTGCTAAGTGGAGATCAAATTGTTCAAAAAGGAGGATCAGCTTATAATACTTTCGAAGAAGATATACAAATAGATAGACACAAATATGTTTATGCATGTTTAGGTGAACTTTATATGGCAGGTGGAGCACCAAATGATATGTGTGCCGTTATTATAAACAAAAGTTTATTAAAAGACCCATCTTGCTTGGTGCAAGACTATAAATTTATGGATCAACTAATCAAAACAAAAGTAGAACACTCAAGTTTAAATATGAAGGAAGGTTTCCAGAAAACCAACGAAAGCACTTTAATTGGGCAAGATTATATATCAATGTTAGCACTGGGTATGGCAACAAATGTTGTAGATTACAATTCAACTTTTCCTGAAGTAATGATTAAAGATAAAGTTTCAGTAGATAAAATTGATTGTATTTTGGAACCAAGCACAGAAACTAACACTGATGTTGCAAACGAAAATTTTGTAAAAGATATGGAGGCTGCATCAAAAAATAATGATAAAAATATATCTAGTCTGCACTATAAAAGGGTAAACGCACCTATAAATGTATTTTACAACCTTCAAGGTAAAAGTGCTCTTGCCCCTGATACCAGTTTTAAATCTAAGCCCCAACCCTGGTATAAAAAAGTATTAAGCTAACAACAAGCAGATTCCTATCTTGACAAAAAATTAAAAAAAGGTTTTTAAAAATGGCTTGGTAATATCAAGCAAAAAATCTAAATGTGCTTGGTTAGAGATAAGATTTAGATAGTGGATATAAGAGGTAAAGTTTTTGTTCAGAAGTGTGTGGATTATTTTAATAACTCTATACAAATTGGCTAGTAATTTTTTATGGCTTGAAAAAGTCTGTACCGGGCCCCCGAAAGGGGGTAATTTTTTTGGGAAATTAATTTAGAAAAATTAAAACATAACTGCGTTATAAATAACCTCTACTTTTTGGCCAATTACTGAAACTGCATTAAATTGGGCATTAAGCTTTAAATATTTCGGGTTTTTAGATAAATAATATTGATAAGCAAATTTAATATGCTGAATTTGACTTCTGGTAATTTGGGTAAACGGAGAGCCAAACTTAAGATTAGATCTGGTTTTTATTTCGAATAGATGAAGAATATTATCTTTTAAAGCAATTATATCTATTTCGCCTTGCCTACCCTGAACCCCAGTTCTATAAAATTGATAATTTTGGGCCAGTATTTCAAAACCCTGTTCAACTAAAAATTGCCTAGCCAGTGATTCACCAGAACGGCCGGTTATGTGATTATCCATAAGATCAATTTATTCAAACAATCTCCAATTTGCCCAGAAAATAAAGTGTCCACTGTTTGGACTTTTGGTGATTGTGTCTACACCAAAAACCTGTGTATTAAACTTGTCTGGGTGGCCAAACTTATTTCGTCGTTTATTGACGAGTTAGAACTTGAATTCGATTTAAACTCTACATTTTCCTCGTATTTAGCCTTAGCTATTAAAGATTTTTGAATTAGCCAATCTGCTAATTGTGGGTTTTTTGGTAAGCATGAGCCGTGCAAATATGATCCAATGGCTGAATTAAGCACGCAACCTTCTAATTTTTCAACAGAGTTGTTTCCAAATCCTAATAAAACTTTTCCTAATGAATAAGCACTTTTTTGAGTTTCATTCATTTTATCTAAATCTAAAAAATAAGTTTGGCCACCATGATTTTCAAAACCAACAATTTTAGTATTTTTAATTTCAGAAATATTGCAATCGACAATTAAATTCCCAATACAGCGAGATTTTACAGAAGAATCTGGGGATTTTGTTTCAACTGGGAAAATATTTAATCCTTCCACCAAATTGCCATTTCCTGTTACAAAACTTTTTCCTAATAGCTGATATCCCCCACAAATGGCCAATAACCCTACCCCTCGTTGAATATCTTTTTCAATATGAGACTTGTGACTTAGCAAATCTTGGTAAATTACTTCTTGTTCTTTATCTTGACCTCCTCCCATAAAATAGAAATCTGTTTGGGCTGGTAAATCTGAGTTTTGATTTAAAGTTTGGTATACCACTTCGTACCCCATTTTAGTTAGGCGATATTTTAGGGCTATAATATTTCCCATATCGCCATAAATATTCATTTCCTTAGGGTAAAGATGGGTAAGAAAAAACTTCATAAATTGGTTTGGAAAATTAAGCAAATAAAAACAGCCAAAAGAATGGCTGTCAAAAAAGTTATTAAAAGTAATGCTTTTTACCAATTTTTCTTTGAAATACTTAGTTTCAAAAGTTTTTGGGCAAAAAGTAAAAGGGGCATCATGCCCCTAAAAGTGATAAAACTTGGGCTGATGGCCCCTTTGTTAGGTGTATTTACAAGCTGTTCATAAAGCTCTAATGAGGATTATAGACAACGGGAATAGTAAATTACCTGTTCTGGAACCGACACGTCCAAATTCTTCACCCATTTATTAAAGTTATTTTTATTTTATTTATTTTTACTTTGATTTTTATTTTTGTTTTTGCTAAGAGAATCGGTGTCGTTAGCAGAGTTAAATAGGTGAATAGAATAACTAGCAAATTTTTGTAAGCTATTCTATAGATGGATTGTGTCGTAAGCTGTAAATTTTGAAAGCGGTAAGTTCCGTTTCTATGTTCTACATTATAGAGAAAAAAATAGGTTGCGTCAAGAACTATGGGCCAAATTACCATTTTGTCTGATTATTTCGTGCTTTTTTTCATAAAATTTAATTATTTTAATTTGTATGTGTATAAGTTAGTTATCCACAGTTCAACATTTTTAGTTGCTTGACTAAATTAGTTCGGGCAGATAATTCATTGGTATGATCAAGAAAAGTGTGGGTTACATTCTATGCACCCTAGCCTGTTTACTTCCAATTCAATCAGCTTTAATTTTGTACACTACAAACATAGTTAATTTAAACCCCAACTTATCTTTGTGGAAAGAAATATTAGTTTCAGTTTTATCTATAATTTTTCTATATCAAATAGTAATTGGGCTTTTTCAGAAGGAAATTAAATACAGCAACAAGGTCTTTTGGCCTATTTTAGTTTTTTTGGGAATACTATTTTTGTCATTATTAGATTTAGTTAGAATTGCCCCTTCCCTTTGGATTTTAGGTTTCAGGTTTGAATTGTTCTGGTTAGGTTTTTTCAGCTTAACTGTTGTGTGGGTTAAAAATGTTCTTTTATCAGATAAATATGAATATAAAAACTGGTTAAACAATGTTTTGCAATGGGGAATTTTAGCTGGTTTTGCCTTAAGTTCGGCTTTTAGTGCACTTAGTTTAATTATTGGGCAAACAAAATTTTTAACCTTTTTTGGATACGGTTTAGAAAAAAATGGATTTATAGTTTCAAGCCCTGTTGGTCATGTGGTTGATTTTGGAGATAATGCCCTTCGGCTTTCAGGACCATTTTCCACTCCAAATCATTACGCTGGCTATCTACTTTTAGTTTTGGGATTTTTACTATTTAAGGCGTTTAAAGCAGAAAATAAAATACACAGAGGAATTTTTATCTCACTATCAACACTTAATATTGCCCTAACCTTTTTAACTTTTGCTAGATTTGCCTGGCTTTCTTTGGTGGTAGGCCTAGCCTTAATTTTTTGGCTTTGGTTTAGAAACACCATTTTAGATAAATTTAATTTTGTTAATAAAAAGTTTTTTTTCAAAATAATAGCTGGATTAAATGTTCTAATCTGTGGTATAACGCTTGCTGTTCCCCTATTTATTGGATTGGTGGTTATTAATTCCAATTTAGAAAATCAAACTTTCCTTCCAAATGCAATTCTTAAACCAAGTTCAACCGATCTTCACCGAAGACATTTTCTTGCCTCTGTGGATGTTTTAATGGCAAGGCCAAGCAATTATTTAGTTGGTTTAGGCTTAGGAAGTTCAGGCCCTGCAGCCAAAATTGAGTATGGAAATTTATACAATAGCCCAGTTGTAAAATATTACTTTCCTTTTGCCAGTAAATGGTTTATTGAAGACAAAGACTTGGTAATTCCTGAAAATTGGTTTCTGCAAGTTTGGATTAACGGTGGAATTTTGTACCTAATTGCCTATTTAAGCCTATTTTTAATTCCAGTTTATTCATTAATTAAAAACTTCAGAATTCAAAAAGTAGAATGGACAAACTTGTTTTTCGCAGTTGGCTATCTTGGAATTTTTATTGGATGTTTGTTCCTGCATATTTTGGAAAACCAGACCATTGCTTTTATGTATAGCATCATCTATATATTTTGGCAGCTTAACGAAAATTTAGATAAGCAAAGTTTATCCAAACAGAGCTTGTAGTGAATTGTCAGTCTGATATTTTGCAGATAAACTAGTATAACGATTTAGCTTCTGAAATTTTAAGATGGAGAAAAGAAATATTGACCTACTAAATTTTTAAGTTTAGAAATATTCTAGTGATTAAAAATAATTTATCAAGGGCATTGAAGCAAATTAAAGATGTTTGGCAAAAACCTGCTCTTCGCTCGGTTGCTATTATAACATTTTTCTTATTTTTTTCTAAAGCCTTGGGCCTTTTGCGGCAGATAATTATTTACCAGAAGATGGATAGAATTAGTTCAGATTTGCTTTTGACTGCTTCAAGCTTATCTGATGATGTAACCAGTTTATTGGTCATGGGAACTATTTTTAACGCAGTTTTGCCTGTTGCGAGCAGATTGGAACATGAAGAGAATACAAAAATGAATAAGTATTTATACTTAATGCTGCTTAGTATTTCAGGCTTAATAGGTGTAATTTCTTTGTTAATAATAATTTTTACAAGGCCAATTTTAGAATTCACAATCAGCCAGGAAATTTTTAAAGATTTCGCCGATCAAGGCTTGCTAAACGATTTTATTGGAGTTACCAGAATTTTGGCAATTACCCCACTTTTATTATCTATGCAAAGTATTTTTGGGGTATTTCTGAACTTAAAAAAGAGGTTCTTAATATTTTCACTGGCCGGGGTTGTTACAAATTTGGGTATGATTATTGGATTATTTGTTGGAGGCAGAAACGACTATTATTCTGCTGCTATTGGCATGGTACTGGGAAGTTTCACCACAGTTTTAATGTATTTGGTTGAAAGCAGGAAATTTGGCCTGGTTGATTTTAGTAAATTCATATTGCAAACCAAACAAATATTTATACAATTGAAAGAATTTTGGATACAAACTTGGATATTATTTCTTCCAAGAATATTCTTAATTTCGGGAGCAGTTGCAGCCAATAGAATTATTAAACTTGTAGCCACGGAAGGCGGGCAAATTACCGCTTTTGATATTTCCCTTTCTGTTCAGGCAGCATTTTTTACCATAATTACCTCAATTTCCACGGTATTTTACCCAGACCTAGCAAAAGTTTTTAACGACAAACTTATCAACCCGAACATTTTTTGGAATAAGTTACAAAAATACACCGAACTAACAGCCATAATTTCTTTAGTTGGAGGTATTGCTACTTTTATTTTAGCCCCTATTTTCGTATTAATTTTTAGTTTATTTGGAAAAGGCCAGGATAATGGAAACTATATTGCTTACCTAGCCCAAATTTGTACTCTAGGCTTTGTTTTTCAAGCAGTTTCAGAAATTTTGGGTAAATACTTTTATGTTAAGGAAAGAGCCTGGCAACCAGTTTTATTTGCAATTTCAGCCCTATTTATTCAAATAATATCAACCTACCTACTAATTTGGCAAGGTATTGATGCCGGCGTGGCGGTTTCACTTGGTTTGATAATAAACTTTATGATATTAACAGCGATACAATTTGTGTTTATTCGGAGGGATTATATATTAAGAAAAGAAGTTGTTTTGGGTAATTAATTCAATATTGATATCGATTGAAGACAAGGTTTGTTAGACATAACCAAAACGGGTGATAATAAACATCACCCCTACGGTGAATGCAATCAATTACTCCCACATAACCACCCTCTCCGCGAAGCGGGGCCAGTAGGTTTTTATTCTGGAAAGGAAACTGTCTTCTAATTCTTTTCCGAAAGCTAGGCTGGCTTCTTTTTCGCCATGCATTAAAAATACTGTTGGGGCTTTTTCTTCAGGTAAATCGCTCATTAAACTTAAAACCCAATTTTTCAAAATTCTTCTATCGGCGTGGGCTGAAAATTCGTTCATCGATTCTAACTGGGCCAGAACTTCTATCATTCTTCCTTCAATTTCAACTTCTTCAGCGCCTTCTAAAATTTTTCTTCCTAAAGTTCCTTCGGCTTGGTAGCCTACAAAAAGGAGTGTATTAAGTGGATTATCTAAATGAAATTGAAGATGTTTCAAAATTCTACCGCCGTTTAACATTCCGCTTCCGGCAATTAAAATGCAAGGTTTGTTATTAGAATTTACTGTTTTACTTTCATGAGTAGTTTCCAAAATTTTAAGGTTTTTATAAATTAACGGATTGGCATGATCGGCAATTTTTTGTCTTATTTCTTCATCATATAGTTCAGGATGTTGCAAACAAATTTCTAAAACTTTAGAAGCCATTGGCGAGTCTAAGAAAATTGGAACTTGGTCGATCTTCCCTTCTCGCATAAGCTCGACTAGATAATAAATTACTTCTTGGGCCCTTTCCACTGAAAAAGATGGAATGATCAATTTTCCACCACGACGAAGAGTTTTTTTAGCAATCTCACGCAAGTGTTGTTTAGTATCTACCTTTGGATGGGTTCTGTTTCCATACGTAGTTTCAGTAAAAATATGGGTAAGCCCTGGTGGAGTTGCTGGCATTTCAGGGTCTTCAATGATTGGTTTGTGTTCGTTCCCTAAATCGCCAGAAAAAACTACTTGCTTCCCTGAACTTATCTCTGTAAAAATAACAAAAGCCGAGCCAAGTATGTGGCCTGCATCGCGGAATTCCACTTGCAAATTTGGGTGAATTGTAAATTTTTGCTTATATTCAAAGGTTTTAAACCTGCCCATGGTTGTATCAACTTCCACATCGGTATAAAGGGCTGGGAATACAGTTTCTGTAGTTTGATCAGCTTCTTGAACAATTTTTGAATCAATAATTCCTGCAAAATCTTGGCTTAAATAACCGTCGGAATTATGTCTGGCTGAATCTCGCATTACTACTTCAGCAATTTGCCTGGTGGCTTCGGTTGAATAAATTTTTCCACCAAAACCCATTTTTACTAAATAAGGAATGCGTCCACAATGGTCTAAATGAGCATGAGTAAGAACAATACAATCCAGTTTCTTTGGATCAAAAACCATGTAAGAATTTAGTTTATAAAGGTTAATTTTCTGACCAACTTGGAACATTCCAGAATCCAGGCAAAAGTTGAACTTGCTACCATCTGGGGCAGTGTATTCTAAAAAGTATTGTGAACCAGTAACAGTTCGTGTAGCCCCACAAAAGGTAACAGAAAGCATGTGAGCATAGGATAGCTTTTAGGTAAATAGATGTCAAAAGTAGCGGCGATCGAGGATCGCCATTGGCAAAACCTTGTTCCCTAAGCTTCTAATCTACTCCTGCCAAATCTCCTTCACATTCTTTTCTAGATATTTTTTCAAACGAGGAAGGCTTTCTAAATTTGGCCAATCTAAATTATCTACGATTTCCTTCATATCAACATAAACTGCAGGATAAAGCCCTACAACCTGTTCAATTTCATCCATAAACCCAGATTGCTGCTTTCCAATTATATCCCCTGCCCCACGAAGTTCTAAATCTTTTTCGGCTATTTCATAACCATTCTGAGACTGAGCTAAAAACTGTAATCTTGGCTTGTTTACTGAATAATTATTGGTTAACAAAATACAAGAATTATCATCATAATCATTCCTTCCCACCCTTCCACGAAGTTGATGAAGAGCAGCCAGTCCAAACCTTTCGGCATTAAAAATTACAATTAGGGAAGCCTCTTTAATATCAACGCCAACTTCAATTACAGTAGTGGCGACTAAGATTTGTAGGTTTTCAGAGTTAGCAAATTCAGTTAACAATTTTGACTTGTCTTTTAATTTACCATGAACTTGAGCTACTTTACCTGGGAAATTTTGTTCGGCCCATTTAAAAAGTTTTGAAACTGTCCATAATAAATCAGTTTCGTCTTCTTCAACTTTTGGGCAAATTAGAAATATCTTTCTCTTCTTTTTTAAGTTCGATTCAATATCTGCTTTAACTTTTGTTTCTAATGCTGAAAAATCTTGCACTTCTGTATGAATAACTCTTTCACGAATTGGTTCTAAAAAATGGGGTTGCAAGGTTTCTAGCAAAGTTAAAGACAGAGTTCTTGGAATTGGTGTGGCAGTAAATGAAACAAAATGACTAGCTAAATTCTGATCTAAACTGTTTAGAGATTTTCTCTGCCCTACTCCAAATCTGTGCTGTTCATCTACCATTACTAAATCTGGATTAATTTCTTCTTTAAAAAGCAAAGCATGGGTTCCCACCCAAAATATTTTATTGGATTCGTTAATAATTGAGGATAGTTGTTTTTTGGTAACTTTCTGATTATTAACCCGAATATCTTTGGCCGAAACAAAAATTGTGGTTATGTTCTTTTTTAAAATATACAGTTTTTCTACCCAGCTAACTAAATTCAAATAGTGCTGAAAAGCCAGAACTTCAGTTGGGGCAAGTAAAGCTGCCTGCCCTTTTTCTAAACCAAGTAAATAGTTTAATCCCACCATGAAGGCCACCGCTGTTTTACCACTTCCAACATCGCCTATTACTAGGCTTTGAGATACCGGGATAGTATTTTCCATGCTTAAACCTTGGCTGAATTAGCCTGGTTGTCAAAAGTAAATTGCTTGGTTTCTTGAATTTCAAAAGTTAGGACCAAAGCTTTATTACAGCTTGCTTTAGGCTGACACAATACAATTTTCAAGTTAGGTGTACTGGAATCTGATTTGAAAATTTCAACGCTATCTGCTGAAAATATATTAGCCGAGCGAAGTTTATATAGTTGGTACCAGGAATTTCCAAACGAATCTTCCAAATAGGCTTCCATTCTGTCTTGAGGAAGCATTTCTTCAAATTGGCTTTGATTACTAAACCATACACTGAGGTTCTCGCCTGCCCAGTTTGTACCTTCATAATGCACAATAGCAGCTTGATCTTTCAGTGCCTCAGATTTGTCACTAGTGCTTGTATTTTCTGGAAGGGCTGCAACTTCTAAATTATTTAATTTAGGTATAATTACCTTGTTTAGTTTAAGCAGACTAGACCCTGATGTATTTTGCCCTAATTTATTCAAGGAATTTCTTTGCAACCTTAAGAATACCTCCTGACTTTCCACAACAGCCCAAACATTGGTATTGTCGGTAAAGTTTTTGATCAAGGTGGAATCTTTGTTAATAAAATCTAGACCATCCACTGTCTTGTTATTATTTTCGTCGGTTTGTGCAGGATTCAAGCCAAGTTTAAACTCTTCCAAGTTAGTTAAACCGTCTTTATCTGAATCACCAGTTTCAGACTTATCAGACAAATCTTTAAAGTTATCTATCCATTGAGTATAGGAAAGCTCATCGGCCTTAGCTTTATTACCTGAAATACCATTAAATAAAGCAAGTTTTGGAAGCCCACCACCCAGCCAAGCAAAGAAAACCATTCCAGCAATTCCACTAACTGCTGTTCCTATAATAAACACTGGAAGTAAAGTTGCCCACCACTTCCGCTTACTATTTACATAAGATTTATGATTCAGTAAATGTGCATCGCCGCCGTGGGTTGCGTAAACACTTGGATGGGCATAGTTTGAAGCTGGCTGATTAAAATTAGAATTTGTATGCACCTCAGCAGCAGGCTGAAAATTAGCCATTTGTGAATTTGCTAGGCCAATTAAATAAGATCGTTGACTTGGGCTCATGTTTTTCAAAAACAATTCTCTTTGCCACTCTTCCTTAATCTTAAAATAATTATCCAGCACCAACTGCCATTCTGGGCTAATTTTCATATCTATAAACAAATTATACCAGAGTTTTCAAAACCTGACAAAGTTTACTCCTTTTCTTTGGTTGATGGTTTCCAAAACCAGATTTGGGCATTCAAAAGTATAAGCCCGACCCAAATTTGCAGATCAGCAAGATTAATGAAACTGGCCACAAACATAATGTAATCTGTAGCTGAACCAAAAATTATTCTTTCTAAAAAATTGCTCCATCCACCAGCAAGAATTAGCAGAGTAAAAGCTGGAGATTTGCTAAATAGATCTAAAGCAAACATTCCCCAAGTTACAAAAATTATTATCAAGGCTGAAGAAATTATACCTATGTTAAATCCAAATGGGTATTCATTAGGCACATAATAAAAACCAAAGTTTCTGATCAAGGCTGATATTCCAATATTTACGGCGATTATTGTTAATAGGATTAATGACTGCCAAAACCAGTTATATTTAGTTATAGATTGAAACTTGTACATTCTTATAGGAAATTATAATTATGGATTTAATTTGACTCTTCTCTTATTCTTCTCAAAACATCTTCTTGTTCAGAACTTAGTTTATTTGGCATTCTCACTTTTAATTTTAAGAAATGATCACCTTTTGAATTTGAATTATTTAATTTAGGCATACCTTGACCTTTCAAGCGTAATTTACCTTCAGGATTTGTAAAGGCCGGAATTTGCACTTCTACTTCGCCCCAAACTGTATAAACATCAACTTTAGCACCTAATAATAAATCGAAATAACTAACTTCAATGGAAGAATTTATATCCATTTTTTCTCTTTGCAGGAATTTATGCTGTTCAAGTTGAACTTGCAAATAAAGGTCTCCAGGTTCTGAACCGCGATATCCCGCTTCGCCCTTTCCTTGAATTCTAATTCTATCTCCACTATCTACACCTACTGGAATTTCCACTTCTAAATCTTCCACTTCTTGGTGATAACCTTTTCCAGAACAGAAAGTACATGGACTGTCGAAAACTTTTCCTCCGCCTTCGCAGGTTGGACAAGCAGTTTCTTGCTGAATTATACCAAAAATTGTTTCCACTCTTTGATAAACTCTTCCTTGTCCTTTACAGGTAGGGCAAGTGCTGACCTTCGAACCCGGTTCAAAACCTTTACCAGCACAATGGTTGCAGCTTATATTGTGTTTTAATTGGAATGATTTTTTGCTTCCCATAGCCACCTCTTCTAAAGTTAAAGAAATTCCCATTTCAATATCTATTCCTTTATTTCTGCTAGTACTTCTTGGCTTACTCTTTTTTGTTGTAGAAGCCCCAAAGCCCTGTCCAAAAAATGTTTCAAAAACATCGTTTAAGTCTCCAAAGCCAGATTGTCCACCCATTTCCCCAAAATCGAAGCTGACTCCACCATATCCAAAGCCTTGACCTGCTTGATTAACCTTATCATAGTTTGACCCAAATCTATCATAATTTTCTCTTTTTTTCTGATCACCTAAAACTTCATAAGCGTTGTTAATTTCCTTAAATTTGGCCTCAGAATCTTTGTTTCCTTGATTTTTATCAGGATGATGTTGATGAGCCAGTTTTCTATAGGCTTTTTTAATTTCATCTTGAGTTGATGTTTTTGGAACACCCAAAACTTGATACAAATCGGCTGACATACTTAGCAAGTAAATGGCTTGCTTGCAAAAGTTTGTCAACCAAAAATCTTTAAAATTTATATCAATCTAATTCTAAAATGGAGGTTAATTAAAAAAAATTCTCCCTTGTAATGGGCATAGGCTTTCGTAGGGGCGATTTTCACAATCGCCATTGGCACCACGAGTATCGTAGCGGCGATCGCTGATCGCCAAAGGGTCGCCAAAGGAGCACAACAAAACAACCTCCCTATTTAAGGGAGGCATCCAAAAGTAGAAAGTACGAAGACCTACTTATATTCAACTGTTAAATCAACAGTACTAGTTAATTCTTGTTCTCCTCCTAAAACTGAAGGGGCTGATTCACTGCTGGCAGAAACTGCAGAAGCATCGGCTTTACCCATAGTTGCATATGGATATGGATAATTATTGTTACCGCAGTTATTTAGTAAATTAACTGTCTTTTTAACAATCCTTCCTCCGCCTAAAGCTTTAATCCTATCGTTAGCAATTTTGAAAGCATCTTTAGTGGCTTCATCCTCTAGATCTGCACATACTTTTTTGTTATCAGCAAAATCATAATTAAAAGAACCAAATCTGTTTACCCCCAATTTTGTAGCTTCAGCAATAACTTTGTTAGGTAAACTAGCATCTTGCTTGAAATTATTAAACACTACTGTAAAGTTGGTTTCAACTCTGGTTTGGGTTGTATTCTCTCCATCTCTAACTGGCATGGAATAAACTATAGGTTGATATTCAGGATAAGAAGTTTTGCTAGTTTGAATATCGTTATTCTGAATTCCTTGTTTGTTTAAATATTCAATAATTTTATTAGTTTTTGAATCAATTTCGGAATTTAAAGAATTAACATCAGAACCAACCAAACTTATGGTTAAATTAACTGTCACTTTATCGTATTGAACTTTTTTAGTTGCTTGACCCTGCACAGTTAATACTGAAATTGGTAAGTTTCTTTCCCATAACCACCACAACCCTGCCCCAACACCTATAATAAGGAATATAGAGCTTACTACTGCAAGAATTGTTGCGAAAAGAACATATTTATTTTTGAACATATAATATAATTTGGTGAATAACAAAATAATTTTTTAATGTTGACAAGTGATAAGGGATATTCTATTTTTTTATTGTGATCCGCTTCGTAAAAGCCAGTAAAAAATATTCCAGCAAGCAAGATGCTTCTTTATCTGATATAAATTTAGAAATTAAAGCCGGTGAATTTGTTTCCTTGGTTGGGCAATCTGGGGCAGGAAAAAGCACTTTAATTAGGATGCTTACTGGAGAGGAAAAACCTGAAAAAGGTGGTGAAGTTTGGATTGAAGATATACGGGTTGATAAAGTAAAACCAGAGTTTTTGCCATATCTTAGACGAAGAATTGGAGTAATTTTCCAAGATTACAAACTTTTAAACACCAGAACCGTTTTTGAAAATGTAAGTTTAGCCATGGAAGTAGCCGGCGCTTCTAAACAAGAAATAGCCAGAGATGTTCCAAAACTTTTAGAATTAGTTGGAATTGCCCATAAATCAGAAAATTATCCAAAAGAATTAAGTGGAGGAGAAAGACAAAGAGTTTCTATAGCAAGGGCTTTAAGCCATAACCCAATTTTGCTTATCGCCGACGAGCCAACAGGAAATTTAGACAAGCCAAACAGCTACGAAATAATGACCCTGCTTCTGAAAATCAACAATTCAGGCACAACTGTATTACTTGTAACCCACGACCAAGAAGTAGTAGATAAACTAAAGAAAAGAGTAGTAACCCTACAAAAAGGCAAAATAGTACTAGATCAAGCCGTTGGGATGTATTATATTTAATTTATTGAGTTAACTTTAAATTGATCCTACGAAACTGTTCTAACTGGTGGTTGGTCTCTGAATTTGGTAAATAGGATGAACTTATTTTGTTGCTGACTATAATATCCAAGGGTAAAAGTGTCTCCATTGTTGCTGCTGGCGTACAAATAGCATTTTGGGTTTGTTCTTTTATTAAAGTTGCAACTTTCCCACCCATCGGCATATATATTTGCGGAACTATTGGTAGCTGTTTCAGGTGAGGCTAAAGCTGGGCATCTATAAGCAACTTTTCTTTCAGCTAAACTTTGGCTGTATTGACCTGTAATATCTTTAGGGAAATTAGATGGTTCAATGTAGGCGTGAATATCTTTTTCCTTAATTTTACCGGTTAGAGAAAGCCTTAAAGTTAATTCAAAATCCACTTCATTAGCATCGGCGGAACAAATGGCTATTGGGTAACTTCGCTGGCTTGGAACTGCGCTGCTGTTATTATAAAACTCGGTAAGGGCCAAATTTACCTGATTAATATGAGCTAATCTTTGAGCATCCTCATTCGACTGTTGAGCATTTAGAAAACCCATAGCAAAAGAAACAATCAAAGCTATTACACAAAACAAAATTGTAAGTATCTCTAAACCATTTATTCTTTTTGAATATCTAATTTGATCGAAAAAGCTTCCTCCGTACTGATTAGGAGTAGAATAATTGTTGTAGGAATTAGAGTTTGGATCCATAGAATTATTGTATCATAAATTTCAAATTAAGAAAACATTATGTTCGTGATAGAAGAAAATTATTCATAAAAAAGCAAATTTAATCGCTGGCTTCAGAATTAGCCCACAAAAAATAGATAATGTAGGCGACTAGAACTAAAATTCCACTCCAAAAATTTAATTGCTTAGTCTGATTCATAACAATTAATAAAATTGGAATGCAACCTGAAATAAGGCTATTATATATTAAATTATTAACCTGAGAAATTCTTAAAATATCTTTTTTTATGGAAAAGAACCACCAAAATGAAAACAAAGCCAGAAAACTGGTGATGAAAATTAAGGCTGACAAAAGAATGCCCCAAACATACAAATTGCTTTTAAGCGGATCTAGAAAAACCAATTGAGCACAAACCGCAATAAAACTTAGACCGGCCATAACACTGAACAGTTTTTGGATTACTAAAGTATATTCTACCGCATTCATAGCTTGACTAAATGTAAGTACATACCTATTTTTCACTTGTCAAACCTTTATACTTTGGTTTGTTTTTCTTATTATGCTCGATTTTTCCCAGATTAAACTTGGTAGCGTTGTTATTTTTAATGGCTCACCTTCAATAATTACAAAATGCGATTTTCTTAGAATGCAGCAAAGAAAACCAGTCAAAAAATGTGCCATGAAAAATATTGTCACAGGTGTAAACCAGGAATATTCTTTCAAAAGCGGAGAATCTATTGAAGAGGCGGAACTAAAAAGAGAGCCAGCAAGTTTCATGTATGTTACTGGTGATGTTCTAACTTTCATGCTTTCCAATACCTATGAAACTATCGACCTGCCTGCCAGCATGCTTGGTGATAAATCTGATTATTTAAAGGAAGGTTTAGAGGTTACAATTTTGTACTTTAACGAAAATGCTATCAGCATAGATCTTCCAGTTAAAATTTCTTATACAATTGTGCAAACTGCCCCAGCTGTAAAAGGCAACACAGTATCAAGTATTATGAAAGATGCTGAAATTGAAACAGGAAGAATTGTAAAAGTACCAGCCTTTATTGATATTGGTGAGAAGGTTTTAATAAATACTGTAGAAGATGAGTACGCTGAACGAGTGAAATAATTATTTGAATATGCACCTTGGAATAATTATGGATGGAAACAGAAGATGGGCCAAGCTGCACGCCCTTGAAACAATTTTTGGCCATAATAACGGTGTTAAAGCTTTAGACAGATTGCTTGAAGTTTGTCCTTCGCTTGGAATTCAAACAGTAACTGTTTACGCCCTATCAACAGAAAATTTTGTTAAGAGAAGTGAATTTGAAATTATTAATCTGGTAGATGTTATAAGCAATGCAGCCTTAAAATACAAGGAAAAACTTATTGGAAAAAATGTCAGAGTTAAAGTCTTGGGTGAAATTAACAAAGTTCCTGAAAAGCTAAAAAACTCTTTGCTCCAACTGGTTGATGAAACTAAGGATTGCAGTAAAAGCCTGCTTCAATTATGCATAAACTATGGCGGTAGAAACGAAATTGTAAGAGCAGTAGAAAAAACAATTGCTAGTGGTGAGGAGATTTCAGAGGAGGCGATTTCACGAAATTTAGATTCTAATCTACAGCCGGATTTGATAATAAGGCCCGGAGGACATAAAAGATTATCAAACTTTTTATTATGGCAAAGTGCTTATAGTGAATTATATTTTACCGATGTTTTATGGCCAGATTTCAATGAAAATGAGTTAATTAAAGCCTTGGATTATTATAATGGACAAGAAAGAAAATTTGGAAAATAACTAATTATTTATGAATATCCTAAGAACTTTATGGCTGTGGATTAAGATAAGCAGACCAGGAACTTGGGCCATATTACCATTAATATTTATTCTTGGATTTACCGATTCAAAAGCTATTTTAAGTTGGCAAAGTGTTTTACAAATAATAGCCTTGGGTTTTCCTTTAGAGCTTTTCATCAATGGAGTTAATGATATTTATGATATTGATACGGACACAAAAAACCCTAGAAAAAATAATTTCTGGCTGGGAACTGCTTTGGATAGGAAGAATATTAAAAAAGCAACAATAGCTAGTTTATTTGGATTTTTAATCACTTTTGCAACTGGTTTATTTACCTTAAATTTGGAAAATATAATCTGGTTGAGTATTGGTTTAATATTTGGATATATTTACTCAGTTCCACCTATTCGGCTTAAAGAAAGACCAGTTGTTGGTTTACCAAGCTATGCCTTTGGATTTCTAAGTGCCTATTTTATGGGATTTAGTTTTAATGGTTCTTTTTTGGAAGCTGGGTGGAAACCATGGGTACTAAGTTTACTAGTGGTTGCCTTGGGTTGTATTGCCTTTTTAGCCGATTATTCAGCCGATTTAATTGCTAAACAAAAAACCATAGCCACCAGACTTGGCAGAAGATTAACCTCGGTTATTGCCCAAATTTCTTATATCGTTGTTCTTGTAGCAAGACCCTTCACCAGTTTTGCAAGTTTGTTATACACCATAATGGGAGTATTGCTATTAAGCCTATTAAGTCTGAACCCTTCAGAAAAATTAGCCAAACTTAGCCTTTACATTCTTGCCATTTTTGGAGGGGTGGCAGTTTTTCTGGCATCCTTTTTTAAGATTTAATTTTGGCGATTATGAGTAATTTTATAGCCTTACTTAAAACCTATCGCCCTCTACTTTTACCTGCTCCATTTTTAATATTTGGATTAGGATTGTTACTTTCTGATGGAAGATTTTCGGGCATCGCTTTTATACAAGTTTTTCTGGTAACCTTTTTCGCTCCGATACTGGTTTTTGGTGTAAACGATGTTTTTGATTATGAAACAGATTCACAAAACCCCAGGAAATTAAATAAGTTTTTTGGTGGAATTGCTGAAAAAAAATATCACAATTTTATTATCAAATCGGCCATTTTAGTTAGTTCCCTTTTAATACTTATTTCAGTTTTAACTTTGAATTGGTTGAACTTCATTGCCATGATTGCTGCAATATCTACTGCCTGGGACTATAGTTTTCCTGGAATTAATTTGAAATCTAAACCACTCGGAGATGTTTTTAGTAACATTGTAGGCCTTGGAAGTATTGCAGTTTTGGGAGTAAGTTTTGGGAGTCTGGATAGTTTATTCTTCAATGTACCACCCGAGAGAATTGTTGGAATAATTTTAGCCTTAACTATGGCCAGTTTACTTGCAGGTTTAGCCGATTTTGAGTCTGACGAACAAGCTGGGATAACTACGACTGCCATTTATATTGGTAAAAAATGGACTGTAGTTTTAGGATTACTTTCAATTCTACCACTAACTGTAATTAACTTTCGTGAGGCAGAATTTTTAAAATGGAGTATATTTGTCATAATTTTAACTTATCTCCCCCTACTCTGGTTATATAAAAATAAAAGAATTGTAAGTTTAGTTTATGGTTTGATTGCAATAATCACAATGGTTAGTTTTGGAGTATATTTAAATAATTTGCTTCTCGTTTGACTTTCTTAGTTCCTGTGGCTTTACTTTTAAAAGATATGTCTCGGTTACCTATTCAGCAGATTTTAGATAGACACCTTAAATTAAGTGAAGGGCTTGCCACTGCTTCCCAAGACGAAATGATGGAACTTGGCAAGGCCCACAAAAGAATAAGCGTTCAAGCTGAAATTGCTGAAAATATAGATAAATTAGAAAAAAGTTTAGAGCAAAATAAAACTGCATTAAGTGAAACCAATTCCGATGATGAATTTGCCGAAATGATTAGGCAAGAAATTTTAGAGCAAGAGGGTGCAATTCAAAGCCAAGAAGACAAACTTTTAACTTTGCTAAGCCCAGCCGATAACAGAGACGATAATAATATTTTACTTGAAATTCGTGGTGGCGCTGGGGGTGATGAAAGCGCTTTATTTGCTGCCGAAATGGTTAGAATGTATACCAACTATTGTAGTGGTTTAGGACTTAATTTCAAATTAGTTGCAACAAGTTTAAACCCAATTGGTGGCTATAAAGAAGCTATTGCCGAAGTTAAAGGCGATATGGCTTTTGCTTGGTTTAAATACGAAGGAGGAGTGCATAGGGTTCAGCGCGTGCCAGCTACTGAAAAACAGGGAAGAATTCACACTTCTACAGTTTCTGTGGCCATTATGCCTTTAATCGAAAAAGATAATTCTTTTAAACTGGATATGAAGGATGTGGAAATTATTTTATCTACCAGTTCTGGTAATGGCGGACAAAGCGTTAACACCACCTACTCTGCTGTAAGGATGAAACACGTGCCAACAGGAATGGAAGCCCAAAGCCAAGATGAAAGAAACCAATTACAAAACCGCGAAAAAGCCCTGCAAGTTTTAACCAGCCGTGTTTACGATTTTTTGGAAAACAAGCGAAGGGAAAAGGAATCAGCTGAAAGAAAAGAACAGGTAGGAACTGCCGACAGAAGTGAGAAAATTAGAACTTATAACTTCCCCCAAGATAGGTTAACCGACCACAGGTACAATTTAAACTACACCCAACTTGATACAATTATGAGTGGTAAACTTCTTCCGGTTATTGAAGACATTCGCCGAATAGAAGCCGAAAACAACCTAGCCAACCTAGCCCAGCAGATTTAAACTTGACTGAAAATTTTACCTATGTTTTCAGGTAAGTGTAGTTATATAGAGATAGTAATAAGGTGAAACAAGAACCATTACAAGCTTATTATAATATTGGTGTTAGCAAAAAACCGATTCCCACAGATAAAATTGAGAATCCAGCTGAAATCAATTTTGAAGAAATTACAATTTACAAAGAAAAACAACTACTTTCTGATCTAATCAATAGATCTTACAAAAGTGTCGATGGTTGGCTTCCTCTTGGTAAATCTAAGCTTCATCCAGATTTAAAGAATTTAAACTTAGTAGAAAAATTAGAGAAATTGGGTCTTCTGATTGATTACAAGGGCTCATTCTACCCAACGCTGAAGCTTGTACTTGCTCATGAAGCCATGCTTTTAAAAAAAGTTACAGACTAAATAGCTTCTAGGCTACTTCTTTGAGGTAGCTTTATTTTTGGGCAAAATATTAAAGGCATAATTACAAAATACCCCTGGTAAGGGGTCAAAGCGTAGCTATAGGGTAGATTTTCTGATTATGCAAAACAAATCGGGCGATTTACAATTAACCCTAAAATAACAATTACAAAATAATTTCCTTCCACTCACTTTCCCTCCACTTGGCAATTTCCTTATGATCACCCTGCTTCAAAACCTCTGGAACTAGCATATTCATAAATTTTTCAGGTCTGGTAAATTGTGGATGTTCAATAAAAGGTAAAATTTCAGATTTCCACACTTCGTCGTCAAAAAGGTTTTTCCCTGTGGTTTGATTATTCAGATGTTGTTGCAGTAAATCGGCTGAGTTTAAATTCTCTCCTTTTTTTAGAACTGAATTAAACTCGGAGTATTGATTGTTTCCTCCAGAAAAAGAATCGTGCAGAACTGAAGGAGATTTAGTTATAAAATCTGGAATAAAACGCGAGACCGACTCGACTAAAGCCATGGCTGGAACTTCGCCGCCGTTGGTAACAAAATTTCCTATAGATAATTCTAAATCTACCATTGGCGAAACCCTAGCATCGAAACCTTCAAACCTTCCACATAAAATAGATATTTCATCAAAGTTTTGCAACCATTCCACAGTATTTTGGTTTAGCGGATAACCCCTTGGTGTTAAAGAAATTGTAACTTTTCTTGGTTTATTTTCATCCCAAAACTTGAAAAAGTTAGAGTTTGGCGGCAAAACTTGATTAAACTTTTGTGGAGTATTTGGAGTGGTAAAAAGCGGACTTACCGAATTATGTTTTACGAGTGATTGATAGATAGGTTCAGGTTTTAAAACCATTCCAGTTCCTCCCCCAAAAATTCTATCATCAACTTGTTTATAATTTCCAATTCCAAATTCCTCCTTCCAATTAACCATTTCATAAGTGATAATTTGTTTAGAAACTGCCCTAGCGATAAGACTATTTTCCCAAAACGAATTGAAAATTTGAGGATAAAGAGAAAATATTTTGAAAAGCACAGTTAGTTCTATTTAAATTTGAAAAAATATAAATGTCTACAAATTTGACCAAACAAGGAAAATTAGACATTAAATAAGCATTTATCCTATGGCTTGGTACAACAAATATAGACCGAATAGTTTCGAAGAAGTTATTGGACAAGAAATAATTAAAACTGTTCTTGAAAAAAGCTTGGATTCAGGTAAAATTAAGCATGCTTATTTATTTAATGGCCCAAAAGGTGTGGGTAAAACCACCATTGCTAGAATTTTTGCAAATAAGCTGAATAATGCAAAAAATCAGCCTGAAGCTTCTATAGATTTAGTGGAAATGGACGCTGCCAGCAACACAGGAATTGATGATGTAAGGTTATTAATTGAATCAGCCAAAAACCCACCTTTAATTGGAAAATACAAAATTTATTTAATCGATGAAGTGCACATGCTTTCCAAATCAGCAATGAACGCTTTGCTGAAAATTTTGGAAGAACCGCCCACCTATCTAGTATTTTTACTGGCTACAACCAATCCTGAAAAGTTAATTCCAACCGTACTTTCCAGGTTAACCAAGCTAAACTTAACCAACCATTCAACTTCTGAACTTACTGCAAACCTAAGAAAAATCGCCGACAAGGAAGGTTTGAATATTGAAGATAATGTTTTAGAAATGCTTGCAAAAAGAGCCGATGGAAGCCAAAGAGATGCTATAAATCTGCTTGAAACTTTATCCAGCTTTGGATTAGATAATTTTAATTTGGAAAATTCTGGAAACTTACTTGGCTTATTACCAGATTCAACTTTTGCTAGATTTACTAAAGAATTTACTCAAACCGAGGCTATTTCAAGCCAAACTTTAACTGAAATAAAGAATATTGGATTGGATGGGGAAAGCTTTCTAGCCCAGCTTTTAAATTATTTATTAGATGAAAGCATATTGGGAAACAACCACAATGGTTTCATTCAAACAGTAGCCAAAGTATTAGATTTAAGACTGCCATCCACCACAATTTTACAATCAATTGCCTTGCTTCAAGCATTTTCAAATAACAATCTACAAATTTCTTATCCAAAAAACCTGGAAAATTTAGTTACTGAAAAGCAAGTTTCTAAGCCTGAAAATAAAGAAGTGGTGAAGACTGAGACTGAGAAAGCTGTTGTTCCCAACACTATTTCGACTCCAATCGATCAAGCTGTTGAGGAAGCATCCATTGAAGAAATTGTAAGTGAGAGTCCTGTGGATGAAGAAAATAATACCGTGACTAATGAAGTTGTGGAATCAATTGTCGTGGATGATACTTCTACAGCCGAGAACATCCAAGCCTTTTTGAACAAACTTGGTCAGCATAAAGATTTACCCCCAATGTTAAAAATGGTAATTCCAGATATAAAAGTAGAATCAATCGACGGTAATTTACTGAATATTTCTTCAAGTAGTGGTATTTTTCTATCTCAACTGAATTCGGAAAAAATTAAAAGTTGGTTAATTGAACAGATTCAAAAAACTTGGCCAAATGTTCAAAGTTTAAATTCTCAACTAAGAAATAATATATCTTTTACGCCAACCCCATTGGAAACTGCTGTAGATCCCGTTCCTATTAGAACCCAGGAAGTGGATAAAAAATACAACCACCCCGAACAAGGTGGAAATAAGTATTTTTACGAAGTTTATAATGAATTACCAAAGGAAATGGAACCAGAAACCCTTCCAGTTTTTAACGGCGAAATAAGTAAGCCAATTAAAAGCAAATCATGGGACGACCAAGCCAACGAACTGTTTGATTTCGAGTAAACAATAGATTGTCATTGGCAAAACCGAGTCCGTAGTGGCGACCACAGCGTCGCCACCTGTGCCTAGCTTAGGATTATAATCCTGAACCTCCAATACTTGTTACACCAATTGAACCTGCTTTAAAGTCGTAGTTAGCGTACATTAAGAAGTTCTTGGTTTCAGTACCATTGGTTGTTGAAGCTGAGATTTCAAAATCTACATTCCAGAATAGCTGGTCTGCTTTTAACAATGTAGCGGTACATCCTGTTGAAGCGTTGTAGGCAATGTTAGCCACCAAGCTTCTCCAAGTTGTATCAGATTTGAATTTGTATTTCATTGTACAAACTGTAGTGTAACCAGATACAGCAAGTCTTGCTGAATCGTTCAAAGTTAAGGTTAAATCATCAGCAGTTGAACTTCCACTTCCTCCATATCTTTTAGCTAAAGCTTGTGTAGGACTGTAGGTTAAGGCTGTATCGAACAAGGCACATGGGTCATTCAAAGTACAGAAAGCAGTGATATTAGTGCTGAAGTTAATGAATGCACCAGAAGTTGAATCTGTTTGTGAATCACCACGAAGTAACACATTTGGTAAAGTAACAGTTGGATTAGTAACAGTTGCTGGGGCTAGAAGCTTGTATTGAATATAGCCTTTACCGTTGTTAGCATCAAGAGTGTCTGCAAGGAATGGATTGTTTCCAATTCCACTGGCTGTGTAACCAGAAGGACATGTTGCAGTAGCAGTTGTACTGTTGGATGGAGTAATGGCCTGCAAGAAGTAATCTTGATAAGAGTTTGGAGTACAAGATAAGAAAGATAGATATCTAAAGCCTAAAGTATCTGCATTCTTAGGGTTTGGGTTGACGCCTGAAGTTGAGTAGCCTGAAGGACATGTAGCAGTTCCTGTGGAAGAATTATCGCCAGTAATTGTTTGCACGAAGTAGTCTTGCCTTGGAGTTGTAGGATCACAAAGTGCAGCATGTAGGTATCTTGTTCCTATAGTAGTAGCAGACTTTGGGTTAGGTGAAATTCCAGTGTTAACAAAACCAGCACCACCACAAGAAGCTACTGTTTGGGTTGCTGAATTGGTTACATCAACTTGTCTAATATAGTAATCTTGATATGAAGAAGGTGTACATTGTGAAATATGGATATTAGTTTTCTTACCCATTTCCATAGTTGCAGTTGCCCCAGTTGCGCTTTGACCGTAGACACCAGCATGAGGAGCAAGAGCAAAGTTAGTTCCTGTCCAGCCATTATTACCTGTCCAACCTGAACCAGCCATATTTGAAGCATCAGCACATAGTTCAGAACCAACAGATGGAGTTAAACAATTCTTAGTAGAGTTGGCGATATAAGTTAAACCATCAGCCGAGTTAATTGAATCTTGGATTGTGGCGTTAGCTACAGCCCCATCAGTTAAGTTTTGGTATAACAAGCGAACACAAACTTGGTCGTTAGGATTTACACCGCTTAAAGTATTGGCATAGGTTGAACTATCAGTAGGACAAACACCAGAAACAGCCTTAGCCAGAACTTTCTTTACTGAGAAAGCAGGGTCACCGTTAATGGTAATACCAGTTCCAATGTTTCCAGCTGGAATGCTGAAGGTATTAGCTACATTGGTAGAAGCTAAAGTGCTTTGAGTTCCATAACTACCAGCAGTAACAGCTACTGAAGACTTAATTTGATATTCCATGAAACCTACAGAACGAGTAGCATCTAAGGTATCAAAATTACTATAAGTAGCAGTAGGAGCATTGTAACCAGGTAAAGTTAAACAAGTTCCAGCCGCAGTTAGTAATGTTGTACTAGCACCGTAAGCAATATTGTAAACAACATCATTAAATGCTGGTGAGCCAACTGTTCTTCCGAAAGCACAAATATTTTGGTTAAAATATCTTTTACCTAAGTAATCTACATTAACCTTGGAGTTACCTGCACCGTTTAAAGTATAACCACTTAAAGTAGGGCAAGTATTAGTTGTGCCCTGAGATACAGGAGTTAAAGCTAAAGAACCAAACCAGTTATTTGCATCGTTAGTATTAGCAGTCTTTCCATATCCACATGCATCAAAGTTTAAGAATCTATTACCTAAGATAGTTCTAATTTCTTTTTGGTCACCGGAAGCATTTGTATATCCACTAAAACTTACACATTCACCAGGTGCACTTACATTTTGGTTTGTACCATTTGTGGAAACACCACCGAAAGAGTATGTGAATGAATCAGCAGTTGTTTGGCTATTAAATGCACAAATATGGTTGAAAAAGGATTTTGCTCTACCAATATCCAAAGTTCCTGTTAAGGCTGTAGTTGAAGTACCACCTGCATTTGCTGCAGAAGCAGCATCATATAGCCCAGCAATTGGTGAAACACCATTGGAAGAAGTTAAAGCATTAAATACTACATCTTTGTTAGCTAAACTTAAACTATCACATGATAATTCAGATAAATCAGGGGTTAGATTTGCAACTGAAGAAACAGATGGAGATAAACAATTCCGTAAAGTTCCAGCAATGTATGAAAAGTTAGCTGGCAGTGAATCTTTGGCATTTACTTCTACTGCAGATAAAGTACCGCTATTAGCTCGTAGCAGTCTAACATAAATAGGCTGATTTGGTGCAGCACTAACTGAAGATGCCCAAGTTGTTCCATCTAAAGAGTATAGCTTGTTGTAAGCTGGGGAAGGAGCTGGTGTTCCTGTTACTACAATTCCATTTCCGCTAGCAGTTCCACCATCAGATAGAGTTGTAAAACCAGTTCCAGATAGTGCCACATTTGTTCCATAAGTTCCAACTGCAATATTAGCAGCAGATTGAACTTGGTATTCCATATAGCCTGCAGACCTTGCTGTATCTTGTAGGTTTAAATAAGTAAATACACCTGTTGCACCACTGTAAACTGCTGAACAAGAAGAAGATACTGTATTTGTAGCAGTTGGATTACCAACATAAGTAAAGTTGGTGTTTGGTGAAGGTTGTACACAAGTGTAGTATGGAAGGTAGCTCTTTCCTAATAAATCGAATGAAAGTGTCCAATAGGTATTTGTTCCAACATTGAAACAGTTACCAACACTATTTGTATTTCTTGGGCTTCCAAGTGAAAAACCTAAACCACCTACATAGCTGCTACACCACGCAGAAGGCATATACCTGTTTGCAAGCAAATCATAAGCAGTTGTTCCCCAAAAGTTGCCTACATTTGTTGGTAAAACATTTGTACAACTTGTTGCTGGAGGTGTGTTAGCAGGACCAGTTAAGGCTACTGAAACATTGTAAGGTGAAGCTGGGTTACTACAGTAAGTAGCACCTAAATATCTTTTCTTTCCTGCGTCTAAAACACCAGTAATTGCAGTTGGGGCTGTACCACCAGCAGCTGCATTACTAGCTGCATCATATAATCCTGCAGAAGGTGAAACACCACTTGAATTTGTTAAAGTATTAAAAGCAGCATCTTTGTTTGTTGAAGATAAAGTATCACAAACAAGTTCGGTTGAACTAGGGTTCAAACAGTTTTTAAAAGTTCCAGGAACATAAGTAAAACCAGCAGGAAGTGAATCTTTAATATTTGCATCGGTAATTGCAGCCGTACCAGAGTTTGTATAACGAAGACGAACAGTTGTAGAACCTCCAGAAGAAATAGAGACTGTATCTTGTTCCACGCCATTTACTACATATTTTTTATCTATAGTAATATTTCCTCCATTAGCTGCTGTCGAGGCAGCGCTTGCTGTGTCTAGATTCTGTTTAAATAAATTGTAGGTAAATAACCCTGAAACTAATAATACTCCAAGTACTAAAATTGAGATTAGAGAATATTGTCCTTTTTTGGTTTGTAAGAAAGATTTTAAATTTGATTTATTTTGGTCTTTGATAGACATATTTGTTTTTGTTTTGTTTGCAATCTAAGGATTGCCGCAACATTTTTTATTCAGACAGAAGATATATTTCCTGCTTATGTAAATAAGTATATATTATTGTATGATTTTATGCAAAAAAAATTAGGAGGGTTGCTCCCTCCATTAAATTTATGTGTTGATTTGGATTATACTATTAGACTGTTATTAATCTGATCGGCTGATACTGGAGCTGTTTTCAAAGTTTCAGCAATAATTGTAAGTAAATCATTAAGTGGTAGTTGCATTCCGTCTTCAGGTTGGATTTCTAATTGATTTGCAATTTCAACAGGAGAGATTTTCTTAGTAAGAGTAAAATTAACTAGTAACAAAACTGTATCCAACAAGTGCTTTAATTCTGGATTAAGGGATTTGCCTGTAGCAACTATAATTTTAGGGCCTTCAGAATCGTATTGGATTGTTACAACAATATCACCGAAGACTTTGGTTTGTACAATTTGTTCAAGTTTTAATGAATATTTAGTCATAGTATTTAAAATTGGGTTAAATTCAGGCGTAATTTTGGTAAAAGTGGAAACTTCTTTTTCAGTTGCTGGTGATGAATTATCAGAGCTAATCACTTCTGGTTGAGCTGGAACTGAATTCTTAATTGCTTTTTCAATTTGGTTCTGCCAATATAATTGTCTTCTATTAAACTTGTTGATGATCAATCTGTAAGGATTGCCTATTTCTTGCAAAGTTCCAATTTTAGATTCAAACAAACCTGTTGGCAATTCTTGTTCTTTAATTTGAATTTGGAAAGTAATATTAGCCTTGCTGTCTTTCACAAAACTTCCAACTTCTTCCACTACTCTTCCGTGTAAATTGTATTTCTGTTCTAAATAATAAATTAAGGCTTTTTCAGGATTTTCACCAAAATTAATTTTTACAGAAGGTAAATAATCTACATTTTCTTCTTTAATAGTAAGAATGTTGTCACCTTTAAAAATAAGAGCACTAGCCCACAATTCCCATCCTGAATTTTCTATTACTACCTCTTGATTATCGCTAGTTTGAGTGTTTATAGAGTTGGCTTGTAAATTAATTTTTTCTAATATTTCAAATAATTCAACCGTTTGAATTTGATCTTCCGCAATAAAAACATCCATATCATCATTTTTTCCATCTGATAATTCATATTTATTTATTCCGTCTTCATGTTTAGAATCTAGAACCTGATATACTTTATTATTTTCTTTAGGCAGCTGAACTAACTCACCAATTTGAAACATAAAGTTTTGGTTTAATTCTACAAAATTAAGCTTTGGAGGATTTTCATTTTCTATATTAATATCTGTTGAAGTCTGGCTTTCTTCTTCATCAGTATTGGTTTCAATTTTCAAATCAGCAGTTTCAGGTACTAGCATAAGTTTTTCTTCAGGTTTTTCCAACAATTCATTTTTATCGGATTCAGTTTCTAACAATTCTTGCTCGTCCAAATCTAGTAATCCAGTAACTTTGTTATCAAAAGTTAGTTTATCCAAAGGTTCTGCCTCGATTAATTTTATATCATCTTCTGGAAGAATTCTAGCTCGAATTGAAGCCATTTCCTGGTTCTTACTTTCAAGATCTTCATCTTCTTTCTCTTCAGAGTTAAAAATAATTGGCTGTTCATCAGCTTTATCTTCTTCTATAAAAATAGCTTCTGGAATAGGTTCGGCGGCTTTTGGCTGTTCAATGCTCTGAGTGAAATCTAGAACCTCATCACTTTTAATTTGATCCAACAAAGATATGACTGGCTTCTCTTCAGTTATTAAATTAGTATCTTCAATCCTAGCTGGCTGGGTTGTTGGCAGTTCAATTTCAGGTTTTTCAGCTTCAGCTTGGTTAATAATAACAATTTCAGTTTTAGGGGCTGTGTCATCTCTATCGCTCCAAATTTGCCATTCTAGGTCTGGAGGTAATAAAAGCAAGGCCACATTTCTTCTTGGAACTATTTCAAACTTAGAAATTAGAATTGTATCTTCATCATAATCTTCGTTCATTTCCAACCCATTTTTAACTTCGCCTGTTTCAATATCAAACCAATATTCAAAAGACTTTGGTCTTAAATGTTTCTTAATTTTATCCCAACTTAAACACGCACCTTTCTCTTCAGCTAAACTTTCACTGGCTCTGTAAGCGGCCGAACTTATTAAATTTCCTAAATAATCCACTTCGTCTAATTCGGAAGCATTGCTTCTTTTTCCAAGATATTCTTTAAAATCTGCTACTCCCAAACCAATTTTTCTATATTGCTCTACAATAGATTTAGCCGAGGTATTAAAGTTAAGTTTATCAAGCAGCGAATCTAAAAAGCGTACTGCAGTTTCAATAGTAGTTTGTAAAGCGGCTTCGTCTAATTCACCGTTTTCGCCTAAGTGCTGAACTAAAACCAAATCGCCAAAAGTTGTAGCTGGTTTTGTTACTTCAGCCATGTTCAATAATTCTAAAGTTTTTGTACTAATTCGGAACAAATCTTTTTCTAAAAGTGTAGAATATCTACTCTGCCAGTAATTTGCTAATTCCGGAGTATTTTCGTTTGAAGAGGCAATTTGAACTGCATTTTGGTGCGAATTGTTGATCATATAAATATTATATTTTATTCTAGCACAGCAGTAATTTCTTTGCAAACTAAAGTTGAAGTCCTTTTAAAATAACTTGTTTACCATTTTCTAAAGTGATTGATTCAACTTTTAGCCAAGAATTATTTTTGCAACTAAGTAGCAAATAGTCGCTTCTATTATCTATTCTAAGCCATTCTTTTCCATCAGCATTTTCTATCTCTTCAGTTTCATGGCCTAATACAGAATCGAGCCTGACTTTCTGTTCAAAATATTTACTATAAAAATAGGTTTTCGGATATTCAATATATGCTTTATAGTGATTATAAATTTCTTCGGCAGTTTGCTGATGTGGATCTACTAAAGAGTTTTCTTTACTAAGCATAGGTGTAAAAGTTGCCATTGCCTGGTCTTGGACAATTATTTTGAGTAGGTTTTTCAACTTATCTAAATCAGAATTACTTTGATTTAAATAAGCCACTTGGTTACTTAAAATTGAATGTAAAACTGCTACCGGCCAGGTTAATTTACCAATCTCGCCCATTTGTGTAGATAATTCGATAAAGTTTTTGTTTTCTATATTTACAGGAATTTGCAAGTAAATTTCGCCTGCATCCATGGCTTTTTCAACCTTTATCCAACTTAAAGCCGTACTATCTTTTCCATCGGCTATTGCTTGCTGTAACGGCGAAGGACCACGATATTCTGGTAATTTAGATGGATGCCAATTTATCCAGTTTCCTTTTCCTAAATATTTTTTTCCGATAATTTGTCCAAAAGAGGCTATTATTGATACATCAAAGCTATTACCAACGAATTCTTCCCAGTTTTCAAATTCTTTGTTCAGTTTTTCAGGTTGAAATAATTTGACCAGGTTATTTTCTGACCATAAAGCGACAGGCGATTTAATAGTTTTACCTCTGTGAATATTATTTGATTGCGATACTGCGCCGATTAATTCAATAGGACTAAAAATTAACTTTGAAAATTCGGAATTACTGTTTTGTAATTTAGCCAAGATTTCTAGGATCTCGATTATTGAAGGAGAAAATGTTGCCATGCCTTCTTGCCTATCTTGCAAAACCTGAAAAAGACTTTGTTGTTCAGAATTTTTAATATCTTCAAGAATGGGCACCACAAAACTGGATGATCCAAAAAAAACTATTCGCATAACTAGAAAGGTAAAATTATATTTTGACCGCTTTCAATATTTTTAATTTTCCAATTGATTCTTTGCAAGTTAGGGTTGTTTTTGCCGAAGTGTAATTCCAAATGTTCCTTGGCTTTTAGGTAAAACAGCTTAGCATCTTCATAATTCTTTTTCCAACAATAAACATTGGCAATATCAGCGTAGATAGATGCTCTTATTAAGTTATTCCTATTATTTGAAGTGGTTGATAAAAGCTGAAAAGCCCTGAAAAAGTTTTTGAAAGCCAATTCTTTATTCCCTTGAATAAGATGAAAAATACCTTGATTAGCATAACTTTTAGCAAAAGCAAATGAATTTGCATCAAAGAAATCTATCGAGATATCCCTAACAACTTGATTGTATTTTTGGAAACTTTCAAAGTCACCGATGTACAAACATAAATAAGCTAAATTAGTATTTATAACCAAATAGTCAAAAGGTTTTAAAAACTTAGAATTTCCCAGCATTTCGGTAACCTTGGCAGATTTTTCTGAAAATTCCTTAGCTTTTTGGAATTGATTATCTACAGCATAGTAAATAGCAATGGTATTATATAAGGAAGGGATTTGGCTATATTGCAAAGTTTGAGCCACTTCAATATTAAAATTTTTATCTATGGCCTTTCCTACTTCAAGAATCATTTTTCTGGCTTCATCCATTTCAAAATTATGAACCAATACTAGGATTAAATTAATATCAATCAGTTTGTTTGAATCTTCATTTCTTATAATTGCAGCTTTGGCTTGCAACAGAATTTGCTTTGCTTCAAGAAAATTAGAAGAGTAAATTTTAGATTGAGCCAGTAAATTTAGTAACTCGGATATTTTCTCTGGGTTTTTCTTTCTAAAAATCTTAATTGCTTCAATAATTAGTTCCTCTACCTTATTAAAATCTTCTGAATTTATATAGGCATTGGCCAGGTTTATAATGGCAACGAAATTTAATGAATTGTAATCTAATGACTTTTTGAAATTGGAAATTGTTTTGTTTTGAATTCCAATATTTCTGTATATTTCCCCACAAAAATTATAAATCTCACTTTTGTGCTCATCTTCTTTTAATCGTTTCAAAATTCTGTCTCTTATTTTATCTAGGTTTTCAAAATTATGGGTAGAAGCGGCGATGTGTAATTGTTTTATGCCATCGGCAAGTAAATTATCGCCCTGATCAATTTGTTTAATTTTGATTTCAGTTTGGCTTAAAAATGACTGTAACTTACCTATTACTACAATTAAAGCTTCCTTCAAATGCAAGTTAATTTGCTCGGTATAATACCATTCCATTATCTGCTTCTCTTTATCATTTTGATTAGAAACTGTTTGCAGCAAGTCTAGATATTTAGACAACTGTCTTGGGTCTATACCAGAATCTAATTTTAAAGTTGGTTTCGTTCTACTTGGTACAGCACGGTATTTATCGTTTGAATAAATTTGCACAAGAAAATTAATTTATGTCTTGTTAGCACCAAAAATTGTTAATGTCAAAAGGTGGCCTAAAGCCACCCGTTGTTTTCCAACATAAGTTGAAATTAAAGTTAGTTTGAAAGAATTAAGGAAGACATATAATGATGAAGTTATGGTTTCTATTCTCCAGCTCGCCACAGTTTGAATCTATAGCTTGGCATTTTGTAAACACAAAACCAGGTTTTTGTCAAGGGTTAGGTGGTAAAACGGATATGCTATATTTTAAATTAGCCACTTTGCCCTCATTTGATCCCATTCTGGGCCTCTTCGGCATAGTTTGGTTTTGGCTTCTTCTTTATTATCTAATAAATATTCTGTTACGCTTTCCAAGAAAATTGTATTTTGGCTGCCCTTTAACCAATACCAGTTGCCTTGTGAAATAGTAACTTCTGGTAATGAACGAATAATCGCCCCAGCGCTCCTGTAAACTTTAAACAAGTGCTTGGAATAGGTAATAAAACTTATATCGCCGTCTTGCTTTACAATATCGTCTTGGTTACAGGTCAGCCATTCCTGACCAATTAGGCGGATTGATTCTATTCTATCAGGATATTTAGCCCCTATTTCTAAAACTTTATCCAAAATTAAACTGTGCTGGGCAGTGGCAATTTTCCCTAATTCCCTCATTTCGCCTAGAATTATATTGTGCTTAGGTAAAACTAAATGGGTGGCCACTGTTGCTTTTTGTAAATCTAAAATTTCTTCAAACAAATTTAAAAAGCCAACCAAACTTGAAGGGTCTGAATTATAGGTACTATCTACAATTACAGTGTCATTTACACCTTTTAACAAACCAAATCTGCTGTTTGGGAAGGAAAAAGTATCCAGCACCTGTTGCAAATCAACTTCAAGCTTAAAAACCGACTTAATATCTTGTAAAACCCCAACTGTTTTGGCGAAAGTTAGTGGTAATAAATAATCTTCAGGAAACATTAAATTGCCATCAACTTCCAGCCTATTATTTACCCTTTGGGCGATGTGGTTTTTCTTTACCCATTTTCCACTTAAGTTGCTAAACCAGCTATTATCTATTCCGCCAATTGTGGCAGGGATAATGTAATTATTCGCACAGGTCATTAATTTTAATTGCTCTAAAGAAGTATTACCAAGCCTATCATTGGTTTTTTCGGTATCTGCAAGAATATGGGCAAGTTCGGTTGGAAGCAATTTTTCAAGCCTGGAAAGAGTGATTTTATCCAGTCTATTTGAAAAACCGAAGGAATGTTCAAGAGTAAGGTTAGTTACAACCAAAAAGCTGGCTTTTCCATCAAAAATTTTCGTGAAGAAATCTGCTTCGTGCTGTTCGTTAAAACCAACTTCAAAAACCAAAACCGAATTTTCATGCAAATTATTGTAATTGGTGAAAAGCAAAGCCCAAAAAGACTCGATTATAAATTCAATTTTGTGCCAACCCCCACTTCCGCCTTCAAACTGGAAGAAGAATTTTCCCAAAACCATTATTAAACCGGTAAGAGAATTTAAACACACAGTTTTACTGGCGCTTCCGAAAACCTGCCAACCTGCTTTTGAAAATAAATTTTGAATTAATAAAGTTGTAGAGCTTTTTCCAGCAGTTCCAGCCACAAGCACAATTGGCCAATCTTTTCCATATTTTTTAGAATAGCTTTTCCTAACTTTGTTTAAAAGTTTTGATCCAAGCCAAATTAAAAGTTTTGTACGAAAGGGAATTTTGGGCATTGCGTTAAATTTGATTCTCTGGTTTTGAGATTTTTTAAGTATATTTTTATTAATTCAAATAGTTTGTTTTATTGCAAATCTATTCAATTTAAACGGACATAAGCCCTGCAAGGCCAATCATTACGGCGTTGTCTCCGGTTAAAGCTAATTGTGGGATAAATAAGTTATCAATTTTATGTTTTTTAGCTATGTTTTTCAGTTCTGCGCGAAGTAGTAAGTTTGCTGAAACCCCACCTGAAACGCCTAAACTTTGTGGGTTGTAAAGATTTATTGCCAGTTGAACTTTCTGGGATATTTGAGAAATAGAAACAAACTGAGCCGAAATACAAAGCTGCTGGATAAAGTGCAATTTAGATCCTGAAACAAGCTCTTGGGTTGAGGCAAAAGTACCCACACCTGGTTCTGAATCCGAGCCAAAAGTACCCCTGGTAAGGGGTGAAACCGAAGGTTTCGGGGTAGCAGGTGACGCCGAAGTCATCGGAATAGTCGTAGTATTCGCCTGAGAAATTAAAAGTTCAACCTCGTCTTTGGATAGCAATTCTTCAAACTTAATTAAATCTGGTTTGCTTTGAACCAAATATCTTACCGCTGTTTTCATTCCCGAGTAGGAAAAATTAAGCTGGTCGTTCTTCATACCAACCGATAAATTAAGCGGGTTTTCAGCTGATAAACCAGCAATTCTAGCCACACTAATTCCAGCCGGATATGGCAGACCAACCATTCTTCCAATTTTATCCAAACTTTCCCCAATGGCATCATCTAAAGTTTGCCCTACAATTTCATAGTCATTCCAACTTTTCAAAAGCAAAAGCTGAGTATTCCCCCCAGAAACCAACAAATGCAAATGTGGAAACAAATCTTCATCCGAAGTAACAACATCACCAGTACCCCTGGAAAGGGGTGATGACGAAGTCATCGGGGTAGTAGTACCCCTGGTAAGGGGTGATTGCAAAGCAATCGGGGTAGCATGCTTATCCGATGAAGAAAGCAACCAAGTTTTAACATCTAATTTATAAAAACAACTAGCCACATGACCGCGCAAATGATTAACAGAAATTATTTCAATCAAACCGCCTTGCAATTCAAGGAAAAACTTCATTGATTTAGCAAATTCCATTCCAACCCGCAAAGCAGAAACAAGACCAGGGTTTGTGGTTACTAAAATTTTTTCTAAATTTATAATTTCAATCTCTTCCAATCCAAGTTCTGAAGCTTTTTGTACAGCTTGCTGCCAAACTAAATTCCACAAATAATGAATTTGATTAGCATGGCTTCTAGCCCCTATTTCTGGAATAACTCCGCCGTATTCTTGATGAATTTTAATTTGGGAAGAAACAATAGACCCAAGAACAATGAAAGAATTCACCTTATCTAGAAAGTTTTCAGGAACATTTGCAGGCAACAAAAAAATTGCCAAACTTGTTTCATCACAGCTAGATTCTATAGCCAAAGCTAATTTTAACGACATTGTTTATAGCAAAATATTTTTTTAATTTTTGGGCAATAAAAATAACCCGCTTTTGTTTTTTGCGGGTCTTATCTTCGTTGCTTCCGAGGGGTTTCTTTGATTTCAAGGAGAAATGGAAACGCCGCAACATGATAATAATATAGTTTTAACACTAAAAATTACCTATGTCAAATTATTTTTGGCAATCGATTGTGCCTTAATTTTTGAAAACTACTGCATTAAACTTCCAACCACAACCCAGCCTCAAAATCGAGGTTTGCAATTATTTTAAGCCAATTAATGGCCAATATAGTTCCAACCGATGTCAGTCTGAGGTTTTTAATTTGTGAGTTTTCGTGTAAATCTCTCAGTTTTGAAAAAGTCTTATAATTTTGTTCATTTCCTTCTTGCAAAATATTGTTTATGGAAGGATTATTTCCAACAAAGTCTATTCCAAAATCATATGCTTCTAAAGCAATATTAGCTACCCCAGAATATTCTAAATGAGAAAAGTCTATCTCTCTTAAATTCTGAATTCCAAACTGATTATTTTCTAACCAGCTGAATCTTGTTTCTAACCATTCACTAATTTGTTTTGGAGTGTTTAATTCATCATCAGTTTTTACGGAGTGGGACAAAAAGGCAAAAGCTAATATTCCCAGCTGCACGGAGGTTAATTTTGGGAATACATTTATAGCTTCGTTGTAAATTAAAGCTTCGGCGGAATTATCTTCACTTTCTATTCTTGCTATCATTAAATTGGCCAGACTTTGACTAAAACTGGATGTGGAGCGGCGACCGACTACTTGTAAAACTTGGTTGAAAGAATATTGAATATCAGGACTTTTAAGTTTGTCTTGGATATGGTCGATTCTTGAAGTAAGTTTGAGCAGCTCTGGGGTTAAATTGTTAATTACGAAATCTTGGATTCTTTGATCTACAATTTTTTGAGATTCTGCAGAAATGTGAATCAAATTCTTCTTCAATTCTTCAGCTAAAACCTGAATTTGATCTGATACAATTTGCCTTGTTTCGGCAGTAGAGTTTCCGTTTACAATTATTTGAGTTCCGTTTTGGATAACATTTTGCTGGCCTGAATTATTTTCAAAATTAAAATTATTTACCTGATTAGATATTTTATCCAAAGTTTCTGCCTCAACTTTAAATTGATCTTTCTTGTTCTTAAACTTAGCTTCATGGTCGGCTTTCATTTTTTGAAGTAAAGGTGTTGGGTATTTTTCAACATTATCTGTGGCAATATGGTGAACAGGGCACATTACCATTAAATTAGAAAAGTCTCTTCGGTCTTCGTCATTTTGGTTTGGGTTGAAGCGTTGACCACCAGGGTTTGCGGCTTCAATATGGCAAACTTGGGCTATTAAATTTCCAGCATCATCAATACATTTTTCCTTGCAATTTGGGAAAGCACAGCAATTTCCAGACAAAGCAAAAAGCTTTTTAAGGGTGCTATCAGATATTTTAAGTCTTGCCATATTTTTTTAATTATGGCTGCTCTAGCATAAAATTTGGTTCTAGGCAAGTAATATAGAAATACAAACTTGCCTAAAATTAACTTGTTAAATATTTTTTATAAATCGTCCCAAACGGAGGAAAACGCAACAATGGAAATTATGGAAGGCTATTTAGATTTTTGTTTAATAGTCACATATACACTCTTTTGGATACAGGAGTTTGATGGTTTAGAGTAATTTAAGAGAGACTTTAAGTCTCTTTTTTTACGCCCTACTCCACTTCAAAGCCACTTGGCTTATTGGAGATAACAAATCGGTTTCTTGAACTGATTCTAGACCGTTAATTACAGCTACAAGCCTTTCTAGGCCCATTCCTGTGTCAATATTTTTATTCACCATTGTGGAAATATTTATTGGCTCTTTGGATGAATCTTTTTCACCTTCAAATTGCATAAAAACATGGTTCCAAATTTCAATTATTTGGTTATCAATAAAATCAAATTTTTCTTCGTCTGTTAGGTTTGGAAGGATGGATTCTTCAAAATTGATCGGGTGTTTATTTGCAAGATAATAAATTTCGCTGCAAGGACCACAAGGACCACGATAAGGCAAACCCCACCAATTATCCTTTCCTTTCATGGTTCTAATTCGGTAAATATATTTAGCGTCTGGTTTGTTGGCGGAAATATCGTCGAAATTGTATTCTGAACCTACTGTTGGGTTAATTCCAACTTTTTCAAACTCTTTTTTCCAAGCTTGAATTGCTTCATTGTCTTCTGGAACTTCACTATTTCCCTGATAAACAGTTACAAATAACCTGTTAGGATCTAGTCCAAGCCATTCTTTCGATGTTAAAAATTCAAAACCCCAAGTGATTGATTCTTGCTTAAAATAATCGCCTAAAGACCAAGAACCTAACATTTCAAAAAAGGTTAAATGACGGTTATCACCAACTTCTTCAATATCATCGGTTCGAATACATTTTTGTGAATTAGCCAGCCTTTTTCCGCCTGAATGTGGCTGCCCCATAAGAAATGGAACAAGAGGCTGCATTCCAGCTGTATTAAACAAAACTGTAGGATCTTCCTTGGGAACTAAAGCTGCCGAGGGAAGAATTGTGTGACCTTTGCTTTCAAAAAAGTCTAAGAACTTTTGGCGAATAACTTTACCTTCCATATGGAATTATTATGATTGGCTTGTAATTTTAACTGTGGTGGTTACAATTTCTGGATCTGGCTTTCCTCCCATTTCAGGCTGACCTCCGTCTGCAATAATTGGCTTAACTTCTTTTAAAATCTTGTCTAAAACTTTAAAGCTAGATTCTTCTACAGTTCCAAAAACAGTATAATCGGCTGGTAAAATTGTTGTATCTAGGGTGATGAAATATTGGCTAGAAGCTGAATTTGGGGCAGAAGTTTTAGCCATTAAAATTAAACCTTTCTTGTAAGTAATTTGACCTGTGGATGGGTTGAAATCTTTGTATAAATCTGGTGCGCGTAACTCTGGTTTGTTAGTTAGAACTTGCTTACTAGCAGGATTTTTAGCATCTTCAGCGGCATAAGTTGGGGCTGTAATCCAAATTTCGTCTGGAACTGGTTTGCCTGACGCTGTTTCTCCTCCGCTACCATCTCCCTTAGGATCTCCACCTTGAAGAACTTTAAAGTTATCTACCAAAACAATTCTATGTGGTCTGTTTCCATCATAAAATTTTCTGCTAACTAAACGAACGAAGTTTTCAACAGTAGCAGGAGCGTAATCTTTCTTTAATTCAAGATTGATAACCCCGAAATCTTTAAGATCCATAGCAATTTTCCAGTTGGAAGTGCTGTCAATTTTAAGAGTATTGTTTTCGGCAGCAAGTAAGGAGGCTTTAGCTTCAATATCTGCTTGGGTTTTTGCTTCAGTTTCTTTCTTTATTCTAGCTGTAATTGCTGAATCTGTGTTATCTAAAACATGTGGAATATATACAAAAACTGTTAAAGCAAGTAACCCGATAAAGATTAAACCAGTAACTAAGGCAATAATTTGCTTTTGGGCGGAAGGGTCTTTTAAAATTTCAGAAGCAACTTTTGTTACTGCTATTTTAGAAGTTTCTTGTTTCTCAGACACTGCTGGTTTGCTTTCAATTACTGTAGCAATTGGTTTTTTTATCTTACTAGTTTCAGTTTTAGCCTTTGGGCTAGTTTTTTTAATTGGTTTGGAAGTTTTACTGTTTTTAGCCATATTTTGACAAAAGTATTGAATACTTGGTATACTACATCAGACAGATTCAGCCAAGTTAGTCAAGTTTTTATCTTGAAACGTTTCACCGTAGAGTGTTTTTAGCTGATAGTAGTTTAAAATTTTTTTACAACCATAATATTGGTTCTTATTTTCTTAATTTAAATTTTGCATTAAATTAATTACATCACAAGCTTCGGCTTTTACCATTGCAGAAAAAACCACACTTCACAAAACACATGTCTAAATTTACCATTGCCCAAGCTTTAGCTTCCAATAAAGTTCCTGAAAACGATGACGAGCCAAGAAAAAAGAAATCTTCGGCCGATAGGAAACGACTTACCATTGGATCTGCCAAAGTTACCAAACTTAAAGTTCCTAAAATTACTAAAATATTTAAAGCTAAGGAATTAGTTAAAACAGAAGAAGAGCTTGAAATTGAAGCCAACAAACCGGTTATTAAAATGACTAAGGCGGCTTTAGCCAGAAAAGCCAATCCAAAAGAACTTGTAACCAGAAAAGGTATTCTTGGTTTAAACCTGGTTTCCACTGCTGATGTTAACCGTTTAGCTGCTTTAGAAGATGATTCTATTGAACAACGCGGAGGCAGAAGATACAGAGTTACCGAAGATGGAGTAAAAATTAAAATGAAGAAAGTAACCAAAAGAAGGGTTAGTAAAAGTTCTGGAAAAGTTCTAAAAAAGTTCATTGAAAACGATGCTTCTCTGTATCCTGAATTTCAAAAACAGGACATAGAGTGGCAAGCCAATGTTGTAGAAATGATTAAACAGGCCATCACCAGAGGCTTTGTTACCGAAGATGAATTGCTTTATTTACTTCCAAGACCTGAAGAAAATATTCGTTTGTTGGAAGATTTATACGATTTAGCCGAAGATAGCGGAGCGGCTATTAAATTAGATAACACCCTGGATAGTTTGTGGGATACTTTGGAAAACGAAGAAGAGATGAAACGCCGTGAAATGGAACTAGCTGAAAAGCTTTCTGGTTCTTTAGCTGGGGATGTTGGTGGAGATGAACTTAAGGACGATTCAGTTCAAAACTATATTCGCGATGTTTCCAGGTATCCAGTTCTTACCAAGGAACAGGAAGTTGAATTAGCTAAAAGAATTGAGCAAGGCGATCAAAGTGCTAAAAGAGAATTAACTTATGCTAACTTAAAATTGGTAGTGCATAATGCCAAAAAATACATGGGCAGAAACTTGGCTTTCTTAGATTTAATTCAGGAAGGAAACATGGGTTTGTTCAGGGCTGTTGAAAAATTTGATTGGAGGCGTGGTTACAAGTTTTCCACTTACGCCAGTTACTGGATTGATCAGAGCATTAGAAGGGCGCTAGCTGATCAAAGCAGACCAGTTCGTTTGCCTGTTCATGTGGAAGAAAAGCTTAACAGATTTAAAAAAGAAAAGCGTGCCTTAATTGATGAATTAGGAAGGGAGCCAACCGACGATGAATTAGCAGAAAAATTGGAATTAGATATGGACACCATCTTCTATTTCAGAAGAATTAGCCAGGATACTGTTTCCATTGATACCATGATTGGTTTTTCCGAAGACAGCGACACCCAAATGGTGGAAATGATTGAAGATGAAAACACAGCACCGCCAATTGAAGTTGCTTCAAATAGAATTTTGCGCGGTCACATAATGAAAATTATTGATGATGTTTTAGAGCCTAGAGAAAAGAAAGTTATTTTACTTCGTTTTGGTTTGGATGGTACAAATGTTTCTCATACTCTTGAAGAAATTGGAGAAGTTTTCCATGTAACCCGTGAGCGTGTAAGACAGATTGAAGAAGTTGCTTTGAACAAAGTACGTCAGCACACTGAAAGTTTTAAACTTGTAGATTTCTTGGAAGGTGTTCACCCACAAACCTTTACCAGCGAAGAGGCTAAAGACACTGAAGAAGATAAGCAAATTCAGATTGGCAAAAAGGTTACTATTGATGTCTTGGTTGAGCAAATTATGTATCAAATTACCAATGGTCTTTCTTCATTGTTCTTTGTGAAGGGCGAAATGGGAAGTGGTAAAACAAGATTTGTTCAGGATATTTGCAAGAAACTTGGAACAGAAGAACCGGCTACCTCTCCTACTTTTGCTTTGCTTCAAAAATACAACCTATCTGCTTCAAGTGCGGCTAAACAAAATGCCCAAATGGAAACTGTAGCCCATCTAGATTTACATAGGCTGAAAACAATTACCAAGGAAGATGAAGGTTGGATTGAAGAAGAAATGATTAACACCCAACAAATTGTGTTCATTGAATGGCCAGAAAAGATTCTTAAAAACCAAGGATTTATTCAATTCATCGGAAGAAAATTCTATGTAATCGAAGCCAAAATAGGCAAGAAGGGAGATCATTATTTCAGAGTAAGAGAAGAGTAAGGACTCTAAAAAGAAATTGTATGTTTTCGTTTGATCAACACATCAATAATTTTGAAGGGTATTATAATTCATACTATCAAGAGATCATAAGACTTTGTAATGGTGTTATTGACATAGATAAATTAGACTTAAAGAAACAAACAGGGTGACAAAAATACTACCTTAGCTCATAATTACAAGGTTTATTAATATTAAACTGAGATACTATGAGTTCAGAACCTAAAAAA
>JBILXY010000030.1:0-3759 GCA_044378055.1 Bdellovibrionales bacterium
AAGCCAAAGTCCAATCTGTGAACATATTTATTAGTTTACAAGTTAAATATATAACCTCAGTCTTGTTTTAATAAATTTAAGAACAAGGTATGAGAATAGGTAATAAATCATTAAACATAGTAAAATCAATCGTAAGTATTGTAACTATATTGCTTATTAGTTTGGTAATTTCTTCTCACCTTTCATTAGTTTTGCAGGCCAAAGAAGGAGGTGAGGGTGGAAATGGCGACACGGTGGTCGCCGCTACGATACCTCCATCTTCTTCGACACCTTCCCAAGTAGAATTAAAATCCTCCCCTACGGTTGTCACTCCGCCGAATAACCTAACATTGATGTTGGATGGTTGTTATTATGTTTCAAAAATTTCTCACGAAGGAGCAGGGGGTAAGCTTTTCTTTGTTAGTCCAATAGCAAATTCAGATATTTTAATTGCCTCTGACTACAATAAATTAGGTAAAAACTCGTCTGTATTGCTTGGTAACTTTAAAACAGGAGATAAACTAATTTTTAAGATTAATCCTTTTTATTCTAAATCACCAAAGGAAATTGTCTCTACAGATTCTAAAAGAGTTAAACAAACAACAATAGGTTCTAACAATTACCAATTAGCTTTTGAAGATGCTATAGATAATGACTTTAACGATATTGTTTTAAAAGTGTATAAAGAAAAATGTAAGGATGAAGAACCACCTGTAATCCCACCAGTTGATCCAACACCTACGCCTCCGGTAACTCCACCAACTCCACCTGTTACTCCACCGACCACACCGACACCTCCACCGACACCTCCTGTTTTGCCTGAGCCTGTTGGGCCAGTAACTCCGCCAACACCAACACCTACGCCAAATGGAGGGCAGGGGGTATCCCCAACGGTGCCTGTTACTCCGCCCACTTCTACACCTTCTCCGGTCAATCCACCTTTGATTCCTACGATTACCAATCCAGTAAATCCCAATGGGGCTAATGGAACGGCGAGCGTTCCCCTACAACCAACGCAAACTTTAATTGCCAAGAATGTAACTCCTGCACCTATGGCCAATGGAGGGCAGGGGCCCTCCGCTACGGTTGTAAATAATGCTTCTTCAACCACAAATGGGAGGATAAATCCTTCCCCTACGGCCGCCGCCCAAACTCCAACAACTGCTGCTACCACAGCCACTCCACTAGCTATCACAGGAACACCACCCATCGGGCCGAAACTGACGCTGAGCCAAGCTCAGCTCGCACCAGCTACCTACAACGAATGCTCCTATCCTGATTTTCCTTGGGATAATTGGTGTATTCAGTATTACAATACAAATCCTTATACTGGAATAATGACTTATTCAGAAAACTATTATACATCTCCAGACTTTCTTGGAAGGAAAGATTTCATTAACAAAGACTGGGGAAATAATAGCCCTGGTGGATCAACAAATTCAAATTACTTTTCAGCTAAATTCATAAAACATCAATGGTTCGATGGAGGTTTCTACAAATTCTACACTCAATTTGATGACGGAATGAAACTGGTAATAGATGGAAGATTAATAATAGATAAATGGGAAAACCCAGCTTGGGATTTTGAAACAAGAGCAGATATATCTGCAGGTTGGCATACTGTGGAAGTATATTACCAAGAAAAAACAGGTGGTGCTAAAATATCTTTATCTTGGGAACTAGGATGTAAAGATGGTATTAACACTACAAGTTGGTGTGGAGAATTCTATCCTAATAACTATTATGGTGGAATACCTTTCAAACCAGTACAAAGACTAGGTGACTTCTGGGACGATAACTGGGGAAATGGAAATGTAACTTTTGAACTAAACAATCAAAGAAATCTCTTTTCAGGAAGTTATGTAAACCAGTTAAACCAACTTCCAACAGACAACTTTACAGGCTACTTTACCAAGCTTCATTACTTCCCAGCAGCTACCTATACCTTCATAACTCAAGCCGATGATAACATTCAAATATTCATAGACGGAGAAAACATAATCTCTCAATTAAGTTGCTGCAACCAAACCAGAGTAGATAAACAACTTACAGCAGGGAATCATTTAATTCAAATAAGGTATAAGGAATTTACTGGTGAAGCTAAGTTGGTTTTTAGGTGGGAGTATAAAGACAGAAACTTTCCAACAGGCCAAATATACAGCCCATCCTTTAATTACCAAACTATTTCAGGAAGTCAGTTTAAAGTAGAAGCCACTGCAGATGATAATATTGGAACAAACAATACTGGTGTAGCCTTCGTATCTTTCTATGCCTATTACAACAACCAATTATATTTCCTAGGTCTTGAAAACAACGACAATATAGATAACAAATATTCAGCTTTAATTAATTTATCCAATATAACTAGCAGTCAAAACATTGAATTTTCAATAGCTGTTACAGATAGAGCGGGTAATGTTACCAATGTGGCTGGTGGAAGTAGGTGGGCTTGGTATCCTGCAAACTTTAATGTAGAGAGTAGCTTTAGTGTTAATAATGGAAACAATAATTACACCAATGCCAATCTTAGAATAGAAAACCCAAATGTAACTGGTAATGCTACCAACCTAAAGGCCAGCTATTCAACTTCAGGCCAAAGCAAAAATGTATGGATTGTTAGCCATGGGATGAATAATAGTAGAGGAAGCGTGGCAGATTTAAGCCAGGGTATTATACAAAATACTAAAGATCTAAATCCAAATAATAACGAAGACATTGTTCTTACCTTAGATTGGAGTCAAGGAGCTTCTTCGGGTACTTTAAATGCCACTGATACTGATCAATGGATTGAACCAACTGCTATACAAGTTAAAAAGAAACTAGATCAATGGGGTTTTACAAACAGAGATAAACTATACTTAATTGGTCACTCCATGGGAACCATAATGTCTGCTGAAATTAGTTCACAATTTGGTAATCAAGCTAAGCTTTTAATTGCTTTGGATCCACCTAATAGTAAACAAACAAACTCAGGTTCATTTACAACTAATGATGTTACTGTCAAGAAGTTTAATTCTTTTGAAAATAGAGCCCAAAGAACAAGAAGCTTCGTGGGCAGGGGTTCAACCGGAAGTTCATTTTGTGGCAATTATGCCTATAGTGAGACGGCCCAGGAAAGCTACCAAGTGTATTTTCCAGATATTATTGAAAATGATCCTCTTTCAAATGCTTGCCCAGTTCACTATGCGGTTGTAAGAACAATAACAGCCATGTTAAAAAATAGAAGAATACAAAGTAATCTACTTGCCATAAATGATACAATTGCTGGAAGTAATGCTAGAGCAAATTATTTAGGTGGAAATGCCAATGGAATATTATACACCAATGGTGATAGTACATTACAGTTCTTTGCATATCTATCTAATAGTAGGATAAATCTTGTTGGAACTGCCAACAACGATAGCGTCTACTGGATTCAAACTTATCCACCATCCTTTTTAAACAGAATAGGAAGCTTTACTCAACCTAATGAAAGAATTGGTCTAATTCAAACAGTTGGTGGAGTAACAAATAGATACCAAATAACAAACTACAATAACAAACCTATGATACAAGTTTCACAAAGTCCTGCAGGCTCAACCACTTTCACACCTTGGATTAACTTTACAGAGGTTGATGGAGGCAGAGCAGATGTGTCAACCATGAGTACAGGATTAAGCTTAGCTTATAACGGTTCTCCACAAGCAATATTCCAAATCAAATAGTATGAACCTAATCGCAAAATATAAAATAGTTATTAGTATAGTTTTATTTATCTTAATATCACTTGTAATAACAACT
>JBILXY010000028.1:0-6404 GCA_044378055.1 Bdellovibrionales bacterium
ACTCTATTATTCTATCCAATATTTACACAGCCCAAAAACCAGATTATTAATGAAATTGATAATGGAGTAAAGCTTTCTGGTGACACAAAGACAAAAATGAAAGAAGGGCTATCTTTTTATTCAAAAAATGGTTTAAGTTCTGAAATAGTAATGAGTAAATTTGATCTATTTCACCCAATATATGCTTTTGTATATACTCTCAGCGAAAAATCTACATATGTACAAGTAATACATTTAGATAGAACTGGTGTATTAAATTTTGATATAAAAGACTATGTTCTTGTGGAGGTGAAAAAGCCCTTCCAAGAAGCAGTCACCCTTGCTCAAAAATACGACCTATCTAAGGAAAACCCAGATCCAGCAAATATTACAGTCTATAAACAACCCAACACTGAAGAAATTCAAGCTCAGAAGAAAGTTAGGGAGTTAGGGGAAAATCCAGATTACATAAAAGACTACAAAGCCTGTGAAGAAAAGTTTCCACCAGCTACAGAAGAAGAATACAATTGTAAATTAGATGTAGAAAAAAAGTATAAGGCAAATTAGGTTTTAACAGGAAAAATCTTCAATTCATGACATAATGAAGCAATATAGAATAATAAGATTCAGGAATGGGTAATATTACTCAACAGGCAATAAATAATGGTGAAGTAACAAACCCCAAAAGCTTCTAATTTATAGCAACATGTTTAAAACAACAACAATAACCAAACTAACCACAAGAAAAAACTTAATTATTGCAATACTTTCTTTAATAGCCATTATAGGGCTAGGCGGATACTTTGCTTACAACTACGATGTTTCTAAAATACAAGAAGTTACATTGAAATATTGGGAAGAGAGTGCAAATAAAAGGTCAAGATATTTGATACCTCTTGAATTAAAAAAGAATACAAAACGAGAGATAGTTGTAACTAAATATGGGCTAACTAATATAGTTTCAACAGTAATATTTATTTTTGAGGAGTTTCCTGATGGAAGACAGAATATTGAATGGCATACATTTTATATACATCGCACAGGTTTGTTTCAATACAATCTTGATAACTTCAATATTGCAGTATCAATTGAATACAAATTTGATCAAGCGGTAGAGTTAGCTAAAAAAATTGATGTTAATAAAGAAAACCCAGATACAAGCAAAATATTGAATGTACCTGAATTAAAACCACCGTATACAGCAACAGACTACCAAGCATTAGAAAAATTACAGAAAGTAACTTCTGAAACCTTCAATAACCTTCCCAAAGAAGAAAGGGTTAAAATCTGCCAAGAAGATCTGGCTAAAAGAATTCTGTATTATGAAGAACAAATTAACAACCCTAAAAGTGGAGAAGACTATGTAAGCCCAGAAACCCTAGCATATTTTAAAAAAGCGTTTATAGATGAATGGGATTGTAGCAAAGTGTAACTTGTTATTTAACAAAACTAATCAAAAGAAAGAACCAATGAAAAAATACCTAAAATATATCGCTAATACAATTCTTTGTGGGTTGATAATTTTTGTGGCTATTTATTTACCTAAAATTACTGCTGTTAATTCTGCATAAGAATTTTCTTGATAGTTTTAAAAATTGGTCTGAAGTTAAAAATAACAAAATTTGTATTCGTCTTTATTGTACAATCTGTGGTCACATGTATATCTTGACACCTAAACTTTTTGCAATAATAAGACATAAAAAGATATGGCAGAAAGAAACGCTTCAAATCAGGGCTTACATAATGCAAGCAAGGCCAAAAATGATGAATTTTATACTCAGCTTAGTGATATTGAAAAGGAAATTGGACATTATAAGGAACATTTCAAAGGTAAAACAGTTTTTTGCAACTGCGATGACCCACGGGTAAGTAATTTTTTCCACTATTTTAGTTATAATTTTGAATTTTTAGGCCTTAAAAAGCTTATTACCACATGTTATAAAAGCCAAAGTGCCGATATTTTTAGTGAAAATGCATCAGAACAGGCAATTTATTTGGAGTATGAAGGAGAAAAAGACGGAGGAAGAGTACCAACCGTTGAACAAATTGGTATAAAACCCCTAAAGGGTGATGGAGACTTTAGAAGTCCTGAAGTTATAGAACTTTTGAAAGAAGCAGACATTGTAGTCACCAATCCACCTTTCAGTCTATTTAGAGAATACGTAGCTCAGCTGGTTGAATACGATAAAAAGTTTGTTATTTTAGGCAATTCAAACGCTATTACCTATAAAGAAGTGTTTAAACTTATTAAGGCTAATAAATTATGGCTTGGTAAAAGTATCCATAGCGGAGACGTAGAATTTCAGGTTCCAGAAAGTTATGAAGTTAGAAGCAAAAGTTATAGAGTGGGTGAAGATGGTAAAAGATATATTAGTGTGCCTAGTATTCGTTGGTTCACTAACTTAGATTATAACGAACGACACGAAGATTTGATTCTTTACAAAACATACGAAGGTAAGGAACAGGAATATACAAAATATAATAATTATGATGCTATAAATGTAGATAAAACTAAGGAAATACCAGTGGATTACACTGGTGCAATGGGTGTGCCAATTACTTTTTTAGATAAGTATAATCCTGAACAATTTGAGATTTTAGGGTTGGGTATTTCAAATTCTGGAATAGAGATTGGTGTAAATCCTTATACTGCAGAGCATAAAAAATATCGCAAAGAGGTTCAAAAAAGAGGCGCTGTGGATGGTGATTTATACATGATCAAAGATGGAATAGTTGACGTTCCTTATGCTCGTATTTTAATAAGAAACAAGAGAGTTGGTGGGGTTTAAAAGTTTTTACTTTCAAATTTGTGTTACAAAGTTAAAATCCTTTCGTCAAAAGAGTAGGATAAGTAGTAGTAAACGATGGAAATGGCTCAGAAAATAGCTTGGAAGAAGCGTAATTTAAAACAAAAATTATTTTGTACTTGGCAAAAAGGAAAAATCTATCAATCAACTTAATCAGCCTAAATTCTATTCTATGCAGATTAAGTTACACGAAATTACAATCCAAGAAGTTACAAATAATTATTTAAATAGCGACGAAGAAGGAGTTATAGGTTATTCAGGTAAGTTGAATATTAGACCTAAATATCAGAGAGAATTTGTTTATAAAGAGGTCCAGCGAAATGCGGTGATTGAAACAATCCAAAAAGATTTTCCGCTAAATGTTATGTATTGGGTAAAAAATGATGATAACAATTATGAAGTTTTAGACGGTCAGCAGAGAACTATAAGTATTTGTGAATATGTTACAGGCAAGTTTTCTTTGAATGGATTAAGTTTCCATAACCTTCAAGATGACCAGCAGAAACAAATTTTAAACTACAAATTGATGATTTATTTTTGTGAAGGTGAAAACAGTGAAAAGCTAGATTGGTTTGAAACGATTAATATTGCGGGCGAAAAACTTACCGATCAAGAACTTAGAAATGCCGTTTACACTGGTACATGGTTAAGCGATGCTAAAAAATATTTTAGTAAAACTGGTTGCGCGGCTTTCAACCTTGGAAGTGATTATCTAATAGGCTCTCCAATTAGGCAAGATTATTTGGAAAAAGTAATTAAATGGATAAGCGACAATAAAACTGGTGATAATATTAAAATTAGGGAATACATGGGGGTAAATCAACACAATCCTAACGCCAATGATCTATGGTTGTATTTTCAAAATGTTATTAACTGGGTAAAAGTAGTCTTTCCAAATTATCGAAAAGAGATGAAAGGCTTGGAATGGGGTTTATTCTACAACCAGTTTAAAAATCATCAATTCGACTCTGCACGTTTAGAGTCAGAAATTAGTGTATTGATGCAAGATGATGACGTAACTAAAAAATCTGGAATTTATGAATACGTACTTACAAGACATGAGAGGTACTTAAATATTAGAGATTTTACAGATAAGCAAAAACGAGAAGCCTATGAAAGACAACAAGGAATTTGTGTGAAATGCCAAAAACACTTCGAACTGGATGAAATGGAAGCAGACCATATTACACCTTGGCACGAAGGAGGAAAAACTAATTCGCAAAACTGCCAAATGTTATGCAGGCTAGATAACAGAATGAAGTCAGGGAAATAAATTTTAACCTACCCATTACTCTGAACCGCAATCATAAAATGTTTTTTGTCAGGTAGGGGTGATTGCATCTAATAAATTAAAACAATTTATTCCTAAACCTGCTTAGGTCTAACAATCATTAAGGCACAAGTTCCGTCTCGGTTGCTATTAAATTGATCAATAACAAAGCCATGTTCTACAACTTGTTGAATAATTTCTGTTTCTTTAAACCAGTTAAATCTAAAAACTAAAATATTATCGCCTTGATTAAAATGAATTTTAATTGGTTTGTTATCGATTACAATTTCTGTAGTTATATCTTCCAATATTTCAATTTTTCTTGTTGTTTCTTTTTTTATAGGGTCAAAAATATCAAATACACTTTCTGAATAATAATTTTTTAAACCTAAGGCATCAAGAATCCAAGTTGTTCTTTTAACATGGTATTCATTTGACTGACTTGAGTAGCTACTAGGAAATTTGCCAGCAATTCCTTCAGATACAACCAAAAAGTCGTTTAGACCCATTGAATCTCTTAAATTAGCATATATCCTACCTGTGTCAGTTTGATTTCCCAAAGTACCCCCTAAATATAATAATAAATTTGCAGAAGGTTCTTCGTCTTTATTTAAAATTAAAATATCACTGATATTGAATCTGTCAAAATCAATTTCAAAGCTTTTGTAATTCAGGTTTGGGAATTTTTGAAACAATTCTTTCTTATCAATTTCGATTAATTTTTGGCTAATATCAAGTGCTGTATATGTTATTGAATATTCTTCATCTAATAGTTTTTCAATAATTGGGAACACTGGTAATCCATTTCCGCATCCAATATCAACTAAATTTATATGTCTATATTCTTTAAATCTGTTAATTAAAGTGTCTAAATTATCAACAATTAATTTGTGTTCAGTTTTTACAAAATTTGATTCTTTTTCTGCAGAAATTCTATAATGTAAATCCCAATAATTTGCACCTTCATCAACATAAGAAAATTTATATGGAATTTCTAATCTGGATGTAAGACTTGAAATTATTTCTGAAAGTTGTTGTCTGCTAAAAGCATTGTATAATGATTGTTTGGCCTCCACCTCCACTCTTCCACCTCTGCCAATATGCTTTTTACCCTTTTCAATAAGCTGTTTTATAATTTTTCGGTTGTGTTCGCTTTCCACTAAAACTGTTTTTGTTCCTACTGTTGCTATGTCTAAATTCACCTTATTTTTTTCGGTTGCTATTATCCAGTTGTTTATTGTTGTAGGCGAAACATGAAATTCCTTGGCTGCCTCAGATTTTGTCCAGAATGACATAAAGTGGTAATGTGTGGTGTAGTTTTATGTTAAATTAATACTGATTAGAATAGTAATATTTGACAACATTGGATTTATTTTTAAATGTTCCAACGCCAAAGAAAAGGTTACAATATTTTTTAATAAAATAAAGTTTATGTTGGCGTTTTTAGTCTATGGTAAAGAATAATATAATTGTCTCTGCAAGACGAAATAAAACACAGAATCTAAAAAACTTGCTTTTTCTAGTCAAAGAACTAGAGCTTGCGATTGCTTTATCTTCTGTTCTTTCGCCAGGCCAATCTAAACAACTTCAAACTGCAATTCTTAAACTTGTCAATCAATTTAGTTCAACATCCAAAAATGCTGACAACCAAAAACAATAGGCAACTAATAATTTTTTACTTATCAGATTCAATTAAATACAAATTATGACCTATTCCATACAGTTTAAAACAGAGGTTGTTAAATTTTTTCATAAACACGGAATAGCTAAAACAATTCAGAATTATAATCTTTCTAAATCTAGTATTTACTATTGGTCAGAACATTATTTATTGGGAAAGGAATTAAACGAAGAGGAAAGATATATTTCAAGAAATTTAGATGCTAGAATAATTACATTTATAGTAAGGGTTAAAAAACTATTTCCTAAAATGGGTAGGGGTAAAATGAAAGTTTTGTGCGATAAGTATTCCTATATAAACAACACCAAGGAAATATCCTTATCCAGCATTGGAAGGGTGCTTGCTAAAATTAAGAGTGGGGAGTTATAATCGTATCGATTTCTGTCCAATCTATAGTCACATTTTAATTTTGACACCTGCTTATTTTACTATATTAATAGGAAAAAGATAATGCGGAAATAAGCCCGTTTAATCATGGTTTGCACAGGTTAGTATCTTAATCAAAAAACAAGAAATTTGGTGAACTGAAAAAGTATATTATAGACTTAAAGAAACAAACAGGGTGACAAAAATACTACCTTAGCTCATAATTACAAGGTTTATTAATATTAAACTGAGATACTATGAGTTCAGAACCTAAAAAATACACAAAACCATATAAAAATTG
>JBILXY010000034.1:0-2547 GCA_044378055.1 Bdellovibrionales bacterium
GAATAATTACATTTATAGTAAGGGTTAAAAAACTATTTCCTAAAATGGGTAGGGGTAAAATGAAAGTTTTGTGCGATAAGTATTCCTATATAAACAACACCAAGGAAATATCCTTATCTAGCATTGGAAGGGTGCTCTCTAAGATTAAGGGTGGGGAACTTTAAACTGGACTGGATTTTGTACAAACTATAGTCACATTTTAATTTTGACACCTGTATTTTTATGAATAATAAAACGATCAACGGGTTTTAAAACTAATCAATACCAGCTTTATGAATGAAAATAATAACGAATTAGCAATTTTCCAAACCAAAGACGGGGCAATACAATTGCGTCAAGATATTAAACAAGAAACTATCTGGGCTAGCCAAACTCAAATAGCAAATATTTTTGGTATCGAGAGGTCTGTTGCTACAAAACATATTAACAATCTTTTAAGAGATAATGAGATTGACGAAAAAAGGAATGTGCAAATTTTGCACACTGCAAATTCTGACAAGCCTGTTAAGCATTATTCTCTTGATGTTATTCTTGCAGTTGGTTACAGAACCAATTCTTCTACTGCCATTCAATTTCGCCAGTGGGCAACAAGAACCTTGAAACAACATATTGTAGAAGGTTTTACTATAAATTCAAGCAGAATACAGCAAAATCATCAGGCTTTTTTGGATGCTGTGGAAAATATTAAACTGGTTTTTGCAAAAAATTGGATACAACTTTAGAAGCAAGATAAACCCAGAAACTTTGGCTACATTAACAATTTTAATTGCAGAATCTAGGCCAGAAGACAAAGACAAAATGATTGGTATAATTCTACTTATTCTAAACTTTAAACAATAGCTAAGAATTTGGCTGAATTACATAGGGACAAATTGTCTCCAAATAGAAATGCTTAGTAAAACCGGCAAAGCAAAAAAAATGAGCAGGCAGCACAAAAAATTTGTTTAAAAGAAGCTGGTTAAACTCTTATTCTACCCATTACTCTGAACCGCAATTATAAAATGTTTTTTGTCAGGCAATACACTATAATAATAAAACCCAACTCTAAACTACACCAAACAAATTAGTTCATCTTGGCTTGGCAGATTACCAGGCCGTTGGCTAAATCTGGGCTTTTTCTTGTTACTAGGGTTTCGAAGCCTGCTGTGTGTAAATCTGCAATAAAGTCCTCCATGCTTGAAAGATAATGCTTCCAAACAACAATTCTTTCATCTTTTTCTAGCTGAACCATTTTAGTTTTACCAAATAATTTAAACTGTATGCTGTAATCTTTATCTAAAATAATAGATTTAGTTTTACATTTTTCTTTCTCATTAAATTCTACAACAATTTCGCATTCATCAGTATCAACCCCCATTTTGTTTAATAGGAAGGAGTGTGCTTGATCTGCGTCTTCGGTTTTAACATAGTTTAAGCTAGACCTATTTTTTTCACCATCTAATGAAAAAGTTAAAGCAAAGGTGTCATCTTCACTCATACCTCTGTATATGTTTTTTAATGTTTGAAGCTTATCGTTAATATTGCTAATCGTATTTCCAAGTAGAAGTATCAGATTGGAAGAATTGGATGCAATATTTTCAAAAAATATTTTTCTAAATCTGCCGTACTCGATGTCCATCATAAACGATTTAATTTGAATATCGGGAAAATTAAGTGTAAATGTTTTTTTAGAAATTTCGATAATTTCATTACTTATATCAATTAAAACATAGTTTTGTATAAGATTTTTACTTGCAAGTGGTTTTATCAAATCAATTACCGGCTCGCTATTGCCTGGTCCGATATCAATAATATTTAACTTTGCATTTTGTTTTAATAGACTTTTTGTGTGACTGCTAATTTCTTCAACAAAATCTTGAACATCTGATTTAATTTTAGAAATGTTACTTTGGTAGAAACTATTCCAATTTTCAGCTCCGCCGTTTCGATATACAAATTTTAAATTAACTTCATTTTTAAACTCTAAATCGGTAATAATTTCTACTACTTCTTCTTCGGTGAAATAACTGTAAAAATCTTTTGCTACTTGTACCTCTTTCATTGGTATACTATTCCTATATTTTTTGGCTTCGTTTGCTAGTCGGTTTAATTCAACATCGTTGTTGGGATTGTCTAAAATTTTGGCTATTTTGTTTGTTAAATCTAGTTGTAAATTATTCTTTTTTTCTTTGGCTAAATCTACCCATCTATTAACAGTTGCTCTTGTTACATTGCAGCGTTTTGCGATGTCGGCCTGAGTGAAAGAGTTCATATTAATAAGATATTGAGCGGGTTTGGTGTTTATAAGTTGACATCCTCTAACAAAAGTGTTTATGTTTTACCACTTAAGAAAAGTACGCAGTTTTTTTAAAAATAAAATTACTTATTTTAAGTTTGAAGAGTTAGCCTATGGAGATTAATAAAATTAATAATAATCTAAAAGATAAGAATCTAAAAAACTTGCTTTTTCTAGTCAAAGAACTAGAGCTTGCGATTGCTTTATCTTCTGTTCTTTCGCCAGGCCAATCTAAACAACTTCAAACTGCAATTCTTAAACTTGTCAATCAA
>JBILXY010000026.1:0-9994 GCA_044378055.1 Bdellovibrionales bacterium
TTAGGTTCTGAACTCATAGTATCTCAGTTTAATATTAATAAACCTTGTAATTATGAGCTAAGGTAGTATTTTTGTCACCCTGTTTGTTTCTTTAAGTCTTATTTTTTAAATAAGCAACACTTTCATCCTGAACTTAGCTACACTGTCATCTTGAAAAAGGTTTCAGGATCTAAAACTTAAACTACCAAAAGTTTAATTATATAGAGAATATGTTGTGAATGGGTACTACCTTTAATCAACCAAATTTGCCACGGCTTTGTATTTCTTAGTTATTATTTCTGGCCCAAATAAATTCAATTCAACAGATGAATCTTTTCCGGCTAAATAATGATAAGGGCCGTCAGATCTATAAAATTCTCTGCCTGCAGAAACATCATACACTTTTCCATTTAGACCAATATAGATTGGTTTTGAATCATCGTCTCCGTTAAATTCCTTTAAAGATTGTAAGGATATATTTGGTAGATTGTTTGCTGTGCTTACTGTTGTTATCTTTGAATTAATGGAATAATTTATTGCAAAATATAGAAATATAATTACCAGAATTATGATCAATGATAAAAAGAAATAGAAAAATTTCTTATTTTTCTTAATTCTCAATTTTTTTCCCATTTAGTTTACCTTGTACTTTGCTACTCTAGAATCTAACCATCTTTGGTTATGCTGGCTAAAAAATATGCTGGTATTGTCTTTGCCACATTCAAAAATATTTCCTCCGCTATGGGTAGTTAATAATTCAGTAACATCATACTTTTGGCCGCTAATTGTGATTATGCAATTGTTAGGGTTACTAGTTTTTGCTGGAGTACTTGGCGTGCTTGGAGTGTTAGGATTATTAGGAGCAGTTGGTGTATTTGCACTATTGGCAGTACTAGTTGAATCAGGCACGGTAACAGTGTTACTAGTTGAACTATTTTTAGTAGAATCTGATGAAGACGGGCTGCTATCTTTGGAAGGTGTAGAAGAATTATTGCTATTATTAGTATTAGAATTATTTGATACAGCATTCTGGGAAAAAAACCAAATTGAACCTGATATAGTAATTACAATTAATAAGCCTAGAAGTATTTTTGGTAAGATTGTTTTCATATAAATATATATCACAACTGGATGACACATTGATTAACTAATGCAAAACAGGATAAAAGTCAAATTCTAAAATCTTGACATTAGTCGTTGTGGAATCTAAAGAACTGTACATGAACTATATAAAAGCAAACTTCAATGTGCTGATTGTACTAATTAGCAGCCTTTTCTTAATGCTGATTTCTCCAATATATTTACACGCCCAAGGTGTAACTACCATTGGATATTCAAACATAAATACTGGTAACTGCTTTTTTCCAGAAGGTGTGGAACCATCAGCCAAAGTCAATTGTTTGTTTTCATTAACAGGCGGAACAAGCTATAACTTGCCTAGTTCAATTTCAATTTCCATTTCAGGATCTTCTGAAACAAGTGGAAGCTGTTTTATAATCGGTAGCAATTTAATCTGTAACGCCATTCCAACTACAGGAATAACTAATTCTGGAAGCAAAAATGTAAATTTCATTATTAATAATTCTGGAAGCTCAACTAAAGCTACTGTAAATATTTTGTCATCTTTTGGCCCATGGACACCAAGTTCTTTATCAACCCCTAACGCAGTTTCCCAAATTTACTTCCCTGGAACAAATAAAATCTATCAATCAATTCGTGGTAGCGATAATAAACTTTATACCAGGTCTTCAGAAGGCGTGGAATCTTTTTCCAACTGGGATATTGGTCCAAGTACAATAACTGTAAAATCTCAGCCAATTATGGCCGTGTTTGGTTCTCTTTTGTACCAAGCAGCCTGGGGCACTGATAACGGTCTATACACAAGATATTTCGACGGAAGCACCTGGAGCGGTTGGAGGTCTGGAGATGGAATTACTATACAAGGCAAGCCAAATTTGATTGTTTTTGATAGCAAATTATACATTTCTGCTTGGGGAACAGACAACAGATTATACACAAGAGTAGTTTTAAGCGACAATTTAACTTTTGGTACGTGGGTTGAAGGAAACGGAATTACAGCCCAAAGTGAATCAAATTTTGCAGTAGGTGCAGATGGCTTTTTACATGAAGTTGGTTACGGAACAGATGATGCAATGTATGTAAGAAAATATGCTACTGGTGGTGTTGCACCCACTTACCAAGCCACACCTACCAACTGGGATAGACATGGAGATATTACTTTAGGAAGCAGGCCTATACTTGTTAGCAATTTCAGTAGCAAAGTTATTACCCTAGCCAGAGGCAGCGACAACGGCTTCTATATTGATTCAGATTTAAACTCAAGCTCTAATTGGGAAAGAATTGGCAACTTAACAATTAGCGCCACCCCAGATGCTGTGGTTTTTAATGGTATTTTAACCATATCAGCCAGAGGAACAGATAATGGCATTTACCAAGCCAATAACCCTTACAACCCTGGAACAATTACACATCAACTAGCCAAAGGTTTCGAACCTTTCGCCCAACCATGGAAGAAAACAAGTACAATTACAGCACTAAATTACCCAGTAAGCACAGTTTTCAACAACAAACTATACCAAGTAACCCGAGGCACAGACAACAGAATCTGGACCAGAATAAGATCATAAGGGAGGTCGTAGCGGCGACATCCGTGTCGCCATTGGCAAAACGGAGAATGTAGCGGCGGTCATGGATCGCCATTGGCAAAACCGATAACAAACTTACAATCCAAAAAATAACACCCCTATTGCTAGGGGGTAAAATTTAATTTCGTAAATCTTCCTTTAATGAATTTCTTGCAGTCCATAAGCTGGTGCAATGAATTGATTAAAAAACAGGGTAGTTGGTGTAACTGTGAAGTTCACCGGGTCTAAGAAAAAATACCCTATCTCATGACAAAAATTGAACGGGCAAGTTGAGTCAAAATTTGAACTGAAAATTGCACCTACCCAACCAGAATTTTGCTCTCCAACATCTTCAGGATAATCACAAGAATTTGTTGTTAAAGCAGTCCATTTACTATAATTAATTGCCTGATCAACAAAATATGCGAACAACTGGGCAATAACATAAGCTCCGTGCTGGTTTGGCAAAATAGTATTTAATTTACTCACCCAGTAAAGATAATTCTCTTGCGAAGAATTACCAGGAATTGGTGCCTCTGAGGGAATCGATAAATATTCAACCACTACTTTCTCCAAAATCAATAATTTGTATAAATTGTCGCAAAATTACTTGCTAATTTCTAGCTAAGCATAAAAAAACAGAATATGCAAGTTTTTTATTAATCTCACTCTTGATAGCACGAAATAGCCTAGATTAAATAATTCAACACCAAATTAAGTTAATATGTTTTTACAACAACACAACCTAGACTTTTAAACTCATCTTTTTTTTCCCTACCCTAAATAATATTCCAAAATTGTCTTCGCTGAAAGGGCGTGGATGGAATTTTCAGCTAATAATTTCATTGAAGGTTTTTTGGATTCTAAAACAGGAATATTTACCTTACTAGAGTTCCTTTCGTTAAATAATATTACTTCAACATTACCATATTTATTCCGCAACTTGGTTGCAAATAATTCCACTTTTCCAGTTATTTCAGTGGGTTGAAGCTGAAAGTTTACTGGTCTTCCAACAATTATTTTTTGTATATTATACTTTGCCAGAATTAAATCTAGTTCAACAAAAAAAGACCTAGTTTCTACAAATGAATGTGGAATAACAAGGCCAGTTTCTGAGTCTGCTAAGGCAAGACCAATATATTTACTTCCCCAGTCTAAACCAAGTAAGTTAAACATGGATATTAACTCATGTATTTGGCTGTGAAAGGCATTAAAGCCATGTGCCTAGCGCGCTTAATTGCAGTGGTAATCTTTCTTTGGAATTTAGCTGAACTTCCAGTTCTGTCTCTGTTGAAAATTTTTGCGTAAGGTGAAGTGAATTGGTTCAAAAATTCAGCATCTTTGTAATCGATAGCTTCTAAACCTAAATATTTTGAAATATCTTTTTTAGCAGACTTACCTTTGTTTAAATCGCGGTGAGAGGTAAATTCAGCTTTTTCGTTCCTCTTTTCTTTAGCTTTAGCTTTATTGTATTCTGTTTGGTTTACAATAATATAGCGAATAACGCTGTCTTGTAGGTTTAACTTTCTTTCAACTTCGTTTAATTTTGAAGCGTGTGGAAATTCCAAATCGAAGTTAATTAAAACATAAAAACCTGATAAATGCTTTTGAATTGGATAGGCTAATCTTAATAATCCTTGTTTGTTTACAACCAAATCAGCAGCTTCTAAATTGCTGGTTAATTGGGTAGTAAGGGCGGATACTTCTGTATCAACTTGTTCTGCAGTAAGTTCTGGGTTTAGAACTAAATAAATTTCGTAATTTTGCTTCATATTAAGACAACTATAATGTATTAAACATAGGTCAATCTAAGCTTTTTTGTCAAGAATACCTCTACTTTTCCAAATTTTAGAAAACATTTGACCACAAAACATAATAGTATCATACTTTAATAGTATTATATGTTAACATTAACAACTACCCAATTTCGTCAAAATTTGGCTGAAGTTTTCAGCAAAGTGCTTGCTGGCCAAGAAGTGGAATTAATTTTGGGGAGAGGAAAAAAGGCCAAGAAAATAAAGTTAACCAACCAAACTAACAGTCAGTCAGGCGGCGATAAAATTAGTAAGCATTCGAATATTCAAAAATTTATTAGTTCTCCTAACTTTAAAAATTTTCAGGCTGATGCAAAAATTATGAAAACTGATGAAGTAAGTAAGTTTTTGCTTGAGGATAAAATAAATGGAATAGATTAAAAATATGGATTTAAAAAATTTGAGTGTAGATGTAAATATAATCTTAGAGATTTTAGCTAAAAGGCAGAAATGGGAATATTGCATCGAAGTTTTAGGTAGATATCAAAACTTATACCTAAGCCCTACTTCTGTTCATATTATCTATTATTTTGGAAAAAGATATGGGTTGGAAAAAGAAAGTATAGATCAGTTTTTAAAAGATTTTAACATCTTAAATTTCGATCATAAAACATTCTTAGAGGCTATTAAAATTTGCCAAACAGATATGGAAGACCCCCTACAAATTGCAGCTAGTTTAAACAACGAGATAAATCAGTTTTTTACTTTGGATGAAGAAATGAAGAAAAGTTATGGTGATGTTGTTGATTTTGTTAAGTGAGATTTGTAATAATTTCCCCAAAAAAAATAACGGTCGCAAAATGCTAAACCGTTAAGTTAAATATTAGTACGATTTCTAGTTAAGTGAACTTTACCACCTTAACCACGTCATACATATAGTTAGTAAGCCGAAGAGCGTTGAAGCTTCATCAAATAAGCTTGGTTCTAAAAACCAAGTTAAAGACATACAAAGTCCTGTTAAATTATATAGACAGCCCATAATCCTATCCATAAAATCAATATTTTTCTCAGCAATGCTAAGATATGTTAAATATAGAAAAATTGGCAATGAAAGACCAAGATTCAAATTTGTAACAAGTACAGCATCGATTTTAAGAAAATTAATTCCTGCAACCAACATAGCTACGAAAACTGCTGTTGAAAACAGAAACAAGTGTGATGACTTTACTCTTAGATTTGGAAAAGGATTCTTAATTGTCAGAGAATATAATAACAAGTAACCAGTTAACAAGGCCATTAGCCAATCAATTAACAGTATAACAAAAAGCAGCCATTCTAGCGGACCCATACTTGCTCCAAAAAAATATGTACAATTTTTCCCAATACTTCTATTCTATAATCACAAAAAAGTGGTATAGTCAAAATTTGCTTGAAGCTTTAAATTTCTCTAATAAAGAAGGTAAAGTTGCAACAGGCCAAGTTTCAAATAAGCCTTTTGAAAATAAAAAACCAGCTTTGGTTTAGCTACTAACAGTATAATTTTATTTCTTAAAGATATTTTTCTAACGAACAGTTGGCTGAGTTTGAAAAATAAACTTACCTACTACTCTTTTGTCAAAATTGTCTTAAAATTTCTACTTTTGTAGATTTTAGGCTTCAGCTGGAGTTTCAGCTTGTTTAAAAATTCTTAAGATTTCCCCAATAAAAATAACGGCCGCAAAATGCTAAGCCGTTAAATATAAATTATCTATGGCTAGATATTTTTACCATCTATACAAACCCATAAAAAATGTTATTAAGCCAAATAAGCTGCCAATATAAATAAACTGGCTTGGAAGTGTAAACCAAATTACTGCCATTACAAAACCCAAAAAGTTGTAGATAAAGGCAAGAACTTTCTCCAAAAAAACTATATTGTCCACTTTGAAAGTGAAATATAGGAGGTGTAAGAAAATAGGAATGGAGATTCCAAAGATTATATTAAGCGTTAATGGCCACAAATGAAACCAATTGACTCCTATTGCAGTGATAATAAAACTGACCACAACTGAAATCAAGCTAGCCTTTAGATAACTAAAACTTGATCTAAAAAAAATTTCCCCAAAAGAAATACTAAGCATTAATACATATAATGAAATCAAAAAAACAAATGTAGTTATCCCTGAAACTACAGCAATACAAACAGTAGCTAGTGAAGGATTCATTTTGTAATCTCCTAATTTTGTACAATTTTACACAATACTTTTATTTTATAATCACAAAAAAGGGGTGTAGTCAAACACTTACTTATAGCTTTAGAATAGGAAAAAAGGAGATGGCGAGCATCACCACTAAGTTTAGCTCAATTAAATTGTGAGAACCTAAAACCTTATTTTTTCTTTGCTTTACCGGATGTTGTTTTAGAAGCTTTTGCTGCTGGTTTCTTAGCAAACTTTGAGCTTGATTTTGTTCCAAACTTAGCATCAGTTTTAGTTGCAGCTTTTTTTGGTGTTGGTGCTGCGGCTGGGTCTTGGCCTTCTATGAAACCGCAGATTTCGGCTGGAAGTGAACAACCTAGGAAAGATTTTCCTCTAAAACCTCGTTTCATTACCAATACTCCGGCTTTATCCCCCGTTCTTCCTGCTAAAGCACATCTTGGGCATTCGCCTAAACTGATTGGTAAAACTGTGTGATTATTCCCTACTTGATAATCTGGGCAAGCAATGTAGGTTTTTAAACTGGCTTTAGAAACTCTGATAATAAGGGGTTTTGAACAAATAGCACAAACCCTTCCGTTTAACTGCGAGTTATATTTTTCTCTGGCTTCTTCTAAGGCAATTGCATATTCCCTGAAGTTTTTAGGAAATTGATGTTCTGCATGTTCTTTGCATTGAAAATATTCTCCGAATCTACCAATTTTTAAGGTCATTTCTGAATTGCAAGTTGGGCAAGCTACATCGGTTTGGCTGCTTCTATAATCGTCTTTTTGTTCTTTAATTACAGCACTTTTTTCTTCCACCTGCTTTTTAAAAGGAAACCAAAAATCGGATAAAACTTGGGCGTACTGTTTTTCACCGTTACTAATATCATCCAAGCTATCTTCCATTTCAGCGGTAAGTTCAGAGCTGGTTACTTCTTTAAAATTTTCGAATAAAAGCTTATCAATTTTGCGCCCAAGTGGGGTTGGCTTCATGCTGTTGTTTTCAATTACAACATATTCCCTGTCTTGCAAAGTGGAAATAATAGTAGCGTATGTACTTGGTCTTCCAATTCCTGCTTCTTCTAAATGCTTAATTAAACTAGCTGGTGAATACCTACTTGGTGGGCGAGTATTTTTCTGGAAAGCTAAAATGTTTTCAAGATATAAACTTTGCCCTTCTTTTAACAATTCCTTCGGAGTTAGCGTATATTCTTCGCCAGTAACCAGCTTGTATCCAGGGGAAATTGTCCAAGCCAGCGAACCTGCAAAAGTATCTTGATTACTGTTTTCTAAATCCATTACATAACGCTGACGAATTTCATCGGTCATTTGGCTGGCCACCATTTGTTGCCAAATTAAAGTGTAAAGACGATGCAGCGAAGAATCTATTTTACCTTTTAAGCTGTCTGGGTGTAGTCCAGGATTAATAGGGCGAATAGCTTCGTGGGCTTCCTGGGCGTTACGGCTTTTAGATTTGTAAATACGCGGAGAAGATGGCAAAGCTTGAGGATGATTTTTCCCAATCCATTCCCGGGCAACAGCAACAGAATCGGCAGATAGGTTGGTGCTATCTGTTCTCATGTAGGTAATTAAAGCAGTGGACCTTCCACCAATTTCTACACCTTCATAAAGTTTCTGAGCCAGTTGCATGGTTTGTCTTGGGGCAAAGCCAAGGCGGGTTGAGGCAGATTGTTGCAAAGTGGAGGTAGTAAAAGGTGCTTTAGGTGAAGACTTTTCGTCTTTTGGGGTGATTTTTTCTACTTTAAATTCAGTATTTTTTAACGGTGAAGATACCAATTCTTGCATTTGTTTTTGTGAAGAAATTGGATTAGGAATTTTTTGACCTGAAACCTTAGTAAATTTCCAAGTTTGGTTGGTTTTATCTTTTGGCGAAGTTTCGTCATCTAATAAATGGAGTTTTAGATTGGCTGAACTATTTTTCTGCTGAACAAATTCGCCTTCAATTTCCCAATATTCTTCAATTACAAAAGCTTCTATTTCATCTTCACGAAGGCAAACCAGATGAAGAGCAGGGCTTTGCACCCTACCCGCCGACAAATGGTAATTACCCATGGTATTCCACAAAACAGGTGAAAGTTTGTAACCAACTAATTTATCGAGTACTTGTCTAGCTTGCTGGGCTGCAACTAATTCTTGATTTAGGTGGCGAGGGTTGGCTAAAGCTTCTTTTATAGCTTTTGGGGTAATTTCGTGAAACTCTAATCTTTTAATTTTAGATTTGTCTTTAAAACCCAAAACTTCGGCTAAATGCCATGAAATAGCTTCGCCTTCTCTATCGGCGTCGGTTGCGAATAAGACAACTGGGTTTGTTTTAACCAATTGCTTTAATTTAGCCACAACATCAACCTTTTTAGGATCGGTTACATAGTATGGGTGAAAATTGTCTTGAATATCTATTCCATTAATTTCTAGGGTCTTTCCATCTTTAGTCTTCTTTTCATCGCTTAAACCACGAATATGCCCAACCGAAGCCATTACAGTATATTCTGACCCAACAATGTGGGAAATGGTTTTGGCTTTGGCCGGAGATTCTACAATTATCAACATATTCAATAAATTTGGTCGCTTTCAAACATACTATTACACAAAATTATTCTTCGCAAGAAAAAAGCCTGTTCAAACTAGCTGGTGGTGAAATAGTTTTAGTTTATGGTCAAGTTTCAGTTTTAACTATTACATCTAATACTAAGTTCAAAAATTAATTGTTGTAACAAATTAGTCTTGGCCCATTCTTTTTGTTTTTGGTCTAAAACTTCACCTAGGCCTTCTAAAACCGAGCTTTTATTTTTAATTGTTTTTTCTATATAAACTATCAGTTCCTTAAAGTATTCTGCTGTGTCTTTCCCAGTTCTTATTTTTATAATTTCGTTGTTAATGGGGAAATTGTTCTTAAACATAAACAATGCATCGTACAGATCTCTGTTTTGCAAAATGTTTCTATCCTTAATGGCACACAATTTATGTGCAAACATACAATCTTTATTCATTGCAAGAACGCTGGTTCCATAAAAATTTAAAACGCCATAAGTATCTGGAAAATTTCTTTTACTTATTTCAATTTTAATCTTAGGGCTATTTTTTTCATAGCTACCTTGCCAAAACCAAGTAAAATGCTTTTCACGGAACTCGGAAATTTCTAAATATTTAGATATTATAGAGTTTAACTGTTCAACTTCAAAAGTATCATTTCTTAAATTAAAATCTAAATCTGTTGAAAATCTGTCTAAATTATAGAAAAAGTATAAACAAGTTCCACCCTTAAAAGCTAAACTTGAAGCTAAACTTTGGTGTAAATAAATATCCATTAGAATCTTTTTCATTACAATTTCGTGTTTTGTTCTATCTATCATAATTTTTAATTTGGTTTTTTATTAATTTATTAATGCTTTTTTCTAATCGTTTATTGTTATATATTA
>JBILXY010000009.1:0-36135 GCA_044378055.1 Bdellovibrionales bacterium
CAAATACATTTGTTGCCATATACAATCCAATTTCATAATATAGCAAAATTGTAATATTGTCAAAATTGGTATTATAATTTAAATATCTTTAATAAAAGATTTACCTCTCTCCAATAAATCATAGTATGTTAAAATTTCAATACCATGTAATGAGTGATTAAGTTTTCTAAGGCCTTCTTTTTTTAAATCATGCCAATGCACACTGTCGCCAATTAATATGTAAGCCCTTGGTTTGAGCAAGCTAATTGAACGATTGTACTTTTGCAAAATTAATCTTTCAATTTCATATCTCTGACGGTCTATTTCACACAAATAATTGACTACCTGACCTATAGCTTTATTTGCTTCTTTGCTAAACATCCAGGATCCTGCGTGACTTGAATCTTCAACTATAACCTCATCTTTTGGTAGTTTTATCTCTAAAACATCAACGAAGCCATCAATAGTTGGAAATAGAAAATCGGGCATTACCCCCGTTAAATTTATCTTTGTTTTCTCAATGGGCTGATCGTAGTTTACACCAAAAAGCCAATTGTTGTTATAAATCCATGTTTGCCACGAATCACCCCCAATTGTCTCAAAATAATTACCGTCTGAAAGTCTTTTTTCAAATTTAGATATAATATTTTTTTTAGTTTTATGAATTCTTGCGAACGATAATTTTGTGGCCAAATCTGGATTAGATTCAGACAAATCCTCCCAAAATTCTTCAGTATAACCTTCATTGATAATTTTTTTTATAACATCCGCTTTGTTTTTTGTTGTAATAATAACTTTTTCTGGGTCGACGACTGAAAACTTATTATCAAAGTCTCCTATATCTATAAAGTCTTTAAATGATTTTAAAAAACTTATTAACTTCCAGAACTCATTTTTTCCATCTTCGGAACTAGAAAAACTTATTATAATATCATTTTTAGACTCTTTAATTTCACCTGTTTTTTTAATTATTTTTTTAAAGGTCAATCTGGGTATAAATTTAGTATTACCAATTTCAGTCCAAAAACTAATTTCACAAATTGTTTTAATTGTAAGTTTATCCGATAAAATAAACCTATCATAAACATTAAGCTTATTACCCTTTTCTGATATATAACACTTGGTACCATCGCTTGAACGGTTTATTTCTAACTCATCTAAATTTGCACTGGTAATATTAAATTCTTTTGAAATAATAGAATTACTTGATGGATCAAAGAAGGACATATAATTAATTGATAGGGCAATTCACCAACCTAATCACCCACTCTATTCTTTCAGTGCATAAACTAAAGCAATCATTACTAAATTGATTGGCTCTTGCTCTTATTTCATTCAACGAAAATACCATGGCTATATAGAATTCCCCCGCTGGGCTTTTGTCAATTTAATAACCCTACAGAAAATACAATTGACAGAGAAACTTGAATAGGGTAAAATAACTTCATTATGGGAACCATTGCCACTCGAAGAAAATTAATTAAACAAATTATATTATGGACTGTAATTACAGTTGGCTTTTTAGCCTTGTTCATTCCTGTTTTCACCAAAGCCCAACCAGCTGATGTCTGCGAGGTTTTTGGCAACTGCGCTGGAGGGATTGAAAGATTTAGCCAAGGTGGAACTAATAGTTTTGTAGATTTACTTCTATCTATAGCCTATATTTTTGTGTACATTTTAGGGGCTGTTGCAGTTTTGTTCATGGTAATTGGAGGATACAACATGGTTTCAAGCAATGGAGACCCAAAGAAATACGGAGCTGGCTTAGATACATTAAAATATGCTGTATTAGGGCTTATTATTGCCATAGCCTCTTTTGCAATAGTTACAGTGGTTGGCGGTATATTTTCCACAATAGATATAACCTCTGCCCCTAATTAGAATTCACTCTAATTGGAAATACCTTGACAGACGAACAAAAAAGCGTTTCTTTCAGAAATACATGGAGGAGAGGTGACTGAGTGGTCGAAAGTACCTCACTGCTAACGAGGCGTCCCTTCAACAAGGACCCAGGGTTCGAATCCCTGCCTCTCCGCCACCAAAACAAAAAAGATATAGATATAATGGATTCGTAGCTCAGTCGGTAGAGCAATGGCCTTTTAAGCCAGTGGTCGTGGGTTCGATCCCCACCGGATCCACCAGAACAAAAATAAAATTATAATTAAATATCAAAACTAATTCCACCCGCAAGGGTGGTTTTCTTAATTAATAAAATAAACTTCCAAAGTAAACAACAACTTTGAAATTTAATCTCTAGATAAATAATCTAATGTAGCTCCACCTCCCTGGGATACAAAATTAAATCGATCCAAAAGTTTCTGAGGGACAGCAGCAGATGTATCACCCCCACCTAAAACCTTATAGATTTGATTTTGAGTTGCTAAAAAACTGGCAATCTCTAGCGTTCCTTTCGCAAATTCTGGTTTTTCATATTCACCAAGTGGCCCGTTCCAAAAAACTGAACCAGCCGAACTTAAAATTTTCTTAATGGACTTTATGGTTTTAGGCCCAATATCTCTTGCTTGATCTTGGTTAGGTAAAAAATCTTCAGCTAAAATTATTTTCTCCGGAAATTCTTGAAGCATCTGAGTTGCAAACAAAATATCAGAATCATCAGCTTTAATTTTTAAAGTTTTATTCAACGATTTCAGAAATGGAAAGCAGATAGTACCAGCTAAAATTACTTTATCAGCCTTGGGTAGCAGCTTTTTTAATAAAGGAAGCTTGGTAGATAATTTTGCCCCTCCCACAAGCAAAATAAAAGGTTTTTTTGGTTTTTCCTTAAAATAACCAAGAGCATCTAATTCGGCTTGATATTGAAGACCTAGTGAGGTTGGAAGGAAATTTTGTATCTCTGTGTTAGTTGCATCTTGCCTGTGGGACGATATAAAACACTCATCAACAAAATAATCTGCTAACTTGGAATACTGCTTTGCAATAACTTCTCTTTCAGATTCATTACTAGAAAATTCGCGAGAATCAAAATATAAATTTTCAAGAAGAAATATCTTATTACTTAAATCATTCTTAATTATTGATTCAGTGTTTTTCCAGTCACTAAACTGGTTAAGAAATATTACAGAGTCTTTTTTCTTTGAAAACTTATTCAATCTTGATTCTAAAATTGATACTAACCGATTCAGACTAAATTCTTTATCAAAATTTTCAGGTCTTCCCCACTTTGATATTAATACTAATTTATTATTATTCTTTAACAAAAAATCCAAAGTTGCTAAACAGGAATCAATTCTGCTGATATTATTAAAATCTGGAACATCAAATCCAACTCTTACCAACACAGTTTTATTTTGTATTGAAGATAGTTGCATTAAATTATTATGACTTATTTTTTGTAAGTTCACTTAACACTTTGGTTTTGAAATATTTATATTCCATTCTCCAGTTAATAACGAAATATTTGATAATAAAGTATGCTAAAATTAAGAACCAAACCAACCCAATTAAAATCCAGACTCTAGAACCTAGGAATCCAACTTGAATATTTCTTAAAATAAACCAAAGTAAACCTAGAATTCCCATCCAAAGAAAATTATCACTCCAAGTAGGAAATTTAGATTGCAATGGGTTTTGATCATGCAAAAAAGCCTGAACTACTTTCATTATAATTGCTAAAACAAAGAAACCAGAAAAAAGATACAAGAAGAAGGAAAAAAAGAATCCATCTCTTGTTAGGGCTGGAGTTTGAGAAATACCACCAGCAATACCTTCTAGCCAATATTTAGGATCGATGAAGCGAGACCAGTCAATGTTTAGCATATTTTATTATTATGAAATTGTTTTAATGTAATCTTGAATTTCCTTTAAGCCTTTTTCAGAAAGTCCGGACATTTCAGCAACTTCATCTTTTTTGGCGATTAAATCTTCGTTAGATAAAATACCATTCTTCTCTAAAATTCCATTAACTTTTTTGGAAAAATTGAAAACCTGCTCTGTGGACAAGTCTGCAATATCTTTAACAGGAGCTGGTAATACAGTTTGAACAGATTGCGCAGAGGCAAAACTGGAGTGAATATTAGAAAATAGATCAACGGAAAGTTTTAAACCATATTCTACAATTTCTTTAATTTCAACAGTGCCATCTGTTTCAATGTTCATTTCGATTTTTTCGAAGTTAGTTTTGTCGTTAACACGAACCTGGGTTACATCAAGAGCGATGTTTGTAACAGGGCTGAACAAAGCATCAACTAAAATATCTTGAGGACTGGAAGTATCAGATTGATCGATTTGATCCATAGAATAATATCCAAAACCTTGGGTAACTTCAATTTCAATTTCTAATTTACCATTTTTGTCTAAAGAACAAATATAAGTATCTGAATTGATAATTTTTACTTTAGCATTTTTCTGGAAATCTGAAGCGAAAACTTCACCTGCTCCATTCTTAGTAAGTAGTAATGTTCCTTTTTCTTCTCCAGCATCTAAACTAAATCTTAAGGATTTCAAGTTAAGAACAATGTCCATAACATCTTCTACAATACCAGGGATTGTTTGGTATTCATGAGTAACATCATTAATTCTAATTTTAGTAACCGCAAAACCAGGAATAGAAGACAAAAAAATTCTTCTTAAACTATTTCCAAGGGTGTGACCAAAACCTGGCAACAATGGATCAATGGTTAGTGTATGTCTAGTATCGGAGTGGGAAACTAAGTTAGTTTTAATTGTAGGATAACTTAAGTGGAAGTTGGATAACATAATATTCTTTATTTCTTGCATTTCGTTTTAATAATGTCAATTTTGTTTTAATTTGGTGGGTGTGGGAGGACTCGAACCTCCGACCTCTTCATTATCAGTGAAGTGCTCTAACCAACTGAGCTACACACCCATTCCTTAGCTGGGATGCTAAGAATTCAACATTTCTTTTACTCCTTTTGTCAAGTAAATAGAGCTGTCGAATGTTAATTTGTGGTCTAATTCTCCAGTTTTGATAACTCTAACTTCTTTGATTGAATCTGTGATGATTCCTTTTTCTACAAGAGAAGCTAAATTAATGATTTCATTTTCAGCAAAAACATTGAAAACAGAAATTGGTAAAGTAACTCTGAAGTAATTTTCTCTTGCTTTAAAGCCTTTAAACTTTGGAGATCTTCTGGAAAGTGATTTTTGACCTCCTTCAAACCAAATTGGTACTTTACCACCATGTTTGGTTTGACCTTTGTGTCCTTTTCCAGCATTTTTTCCTCTGTTAGAGCCTTCTCCCTTACCTATTCTTTTTCTCTTTTTCTGAACGATTCTTGGTATATTTGATAAATTAATCATAAACTTAAATATTAGTATTTGTATCTACAGCAGCAACTTCTTCAACTGGGGCTACTTCTTCCTCCTCTTTTTCTTCACTTTGATAAACTAAAGTAGCAATAACTTCTTCAGGGCTAGTCATAATAACATAGTCTGAGGCAGCTGGTAAATCTGAAACCCTGATTACATCGTCTAATGTTACTAGATTTGCTAGATTGATTTCAATTTCTGAAGGTAGATTGTCTGGTAAAGCTTCAACCTCAATTTCTAATAAAGGTGTAGCAAGAACTGCTCCAAATTCTTTAACAGCTGGTGATTCACCAATAAATTTAAGTTCAACAGTTGCAGTAACCTTATTTTTAAGATTTACAGAAAGAAAATCTACATGTCTAAGTTTACCGGTAACTGGGTGAATATCAAGATCGTGTACTAAGCAAGGATACTTTTTGCTATCAATTAATAAATCTACAACATGAGAAGTTCCGGCCTCTTTGAAAGCCTTTAAAAATTGAAGATAGTTTAATTGAAGTGAAATAGATCCTAAATCTTTACTGTAAATAACAGCAGGTAAAATACCTTGATTTCTTAATTTTCTTACGCTATTTCCTAAAACGGTTCTTATTTCAGCATTTAATTGGGTGTGTTTTGTCATATTTTCGTCTATTGCTATGCATTAAGGTTGTAAATAGTAAATTTACTTACTTCGATTTTTTCTCCGGTAGCTTGGCTAATCCTAGTTACAAAACCTTCAACGGTTGTTGTTGGATCTTTAAGATAGTTCTGGGAAAGAAGACTGAACTCTTCAGCAATTTTTCTTTTTTTACCTTCTAAAATCATTTCGATTTTATATTCAGACTTACCTTCATTCAAAAGCTGAGTTCTGGCAATTTCAAGTTCTTTGGCAATAAATTCAGGATCTACTTGATCTTTAGATACAAATTTTGGTTGGTAAGCAGCAATGTGCAAAGCCAAGTCTTTTCCGAATTCTTGGAAAGAATCTGATCTTGCTACAAAGTCAGTTTCACATTTAATTTCAACTAAAATTCCAAGCCTTCCATCATGTACATATCCAAAAATTCCACCAAAATTAGTTTCTCTGCCTTCCCTAGTTTGTTGTTTTAAAACTCCTTGTTCGCGAAGATGTTTAATTACTTCTTCTTCATTAGCACCAGCTTTTTCAATAGCTTTATTAATGTCCTTAATTGGAAGACCTGTTTTGTGACGAATAGATTTTAATAATTCTAGGTTAGACATACTTATATTGTTCTAGGGCTTGAATTGCGGCTTGAACACCAACAATTTTATTTCTGCTACCAATTAATTTACTGTAAATATTTTTAATTCCTGCCAATGTTAAAACAGGGCGTAAATATCCTCCAGCAATTAATCCAGTTCCAGTTGTAGCTGGTTTTAATAAAAATTCAGCAGACTTGTATTTATATTGAAGTGGGAAAGCTAAACTTGATTGATCGGTAATATTAATTCTGATTAAGCTATCTTTAGCCTTCTTAGTTGCTTTTGCTACTGCTTCTTGGAAATCCATTCCTTTCTTAATCCCATATCCTACTTTACCAGCTTTATCTCCAACTACTACAAGAGCTGAGAATCTCATTCTTTTTCCTCCTCTTACAACACGGGTAACTCTTCTTACTTCAATAATTGCTACCTCCAAGTTGGACATTTCGTCATCTTGCTTTCTGGCCTCTCTAGGATTTCTTCTTGGCCCTCTGTTATTAGCTGCACCATCAGTTTTTGGTTGGTTAGGACCAAAAGATCTCTTACGATTAGGGTCGTATGGTCTTCTTTGTTCAGTTCCAGTACCACCTGTTCTGTTAAATCCTCCAGTTCTTGGTGGATAAGATCGAGCAGGAGCTTTAGCACCCTCTACTCTTGGGGCATTAATCTTGCTAGGTTGATTACTAGTCTCTGGTGTAGTTTTTAAATCATCCATAAAATTAAATTTGAATATTGTTTTCTCTAATTGCTTCAGCTACGGCTGCTACTCTTCCTTCATAAATTAAACCATTTCGGTAAAAAACTACCTGATCATAATTTTTGCTCTTTAAAAAGTTAGCAACTTCCTTACCCACCAAAGCAGATTTTTCTACTTTAGTTCCAACTAACTTGTATGAATTAGTAGAGTAAATTGTTTTCTTAGTTACAGGCTCTAATACCTGGGCAATAATATGCTTATTACTTCTTTTTACCAATACTACTGGTAAGTTAAAGTTAATTTTTACTAAGCTTCGTCTTTTTCTAATGTTTATTTTGGGCATAATTATTTACCTTTCTTTCCTACTTTCTTTCTGTAAACTCTTCCTGGGAATTTGAATCCTTTGTGTTTGTAAACTTCACAAGGCTTTCTATCGTGGATCATTGTAAAATAGTCTCCGATTAGTTGTTTATCGGAAGATTCTCCAGATAAAACATTTTTATTAAGTGAAAGTTTAATTCCAGCAGGAATATCTAACACAACAGGGTGAGAAAACCCAATGTAAAGTGTTAATTTGTTAGCAAGTTCCATTCTGTAACCAACACCATTCAATTCTAATTCTTTTTTAAATCCTACAGTTACACCTTCAATTAAATTAAAAATAATAGCTCTTGTAGTTCCCCAAATGGCTTTTTGATATTTATCATTTTCATCATCAATAAGAACATTAAGAGTTGATTCTTCTTGTTTTAGAGAAATATTTTTGTGAACTTTTTCAAGTTTTAATTCACCTCTTGGCCCACGAACTAGAACCACCCTGTTGGTGGAATCAAAGTCTAAGGTTACTTGGCTTGGTATTGTAATGGTTTTTTTGCCTACTCTGGACATATCAATGGCTATTTAAAAGAAATTTGTATATTGTGTGTTGTCAAGATTCTATTAGAATACTTGGAAAAGAAGTTCACCTCCAATCTTTTCTTTTTGGGCTTCAAAGTTAGTTTTTACACCAGTTGAAGTAGTTAGAAGATTAAACCCAACTCCTCCGACGATTCTTGGAAGAGTCTCGTATGAAGTGTAAACTCTCTGACCTGGTTTAGATATTCTTTTAAGTTTGTGAACTTTCTTAAGATTCAAGTTAATAGTAACTTCTCTTTCGGAAGGTTCAAAAGATTCAAAATATCCTAATCTTGTTAATTTCTTACAAAGATCTACTACTAGTTTGTTCTTTAAAACTTTTACTTCTGTTTTCTCCACCATAATTGTGTTATTAACTCTGGCTACGAAATCGCTGATTAAATCATTCATTGACATATATATTATAAATTACCTGCTGCTTTTAAAAAATCCGTTTAATTCTCCTTTGTTTGCTGCTTCACGAATGCAGATTCTGCACATGTCGAAAAATTTCATGTAACCATGCACTCTTCCACATTTTTTACACCTTCTAACTATCCTTGTGGAATATTTAGGAGTGCGTTCTGCTTTTATTATCAATGCTTTTCTTGCCATATATTATATTGTTATCTTTGGTATTATCTTTTAAATGGGAAATTTAGTTTTTCTAAAAGCAGTTTATTGTTAACTGTTGACTGCTTAAAGGTTATATTTAATTGTAGTCCGAAATTAACGGTAGTGTCAAATCCTACTGCTGGAAAAATGTTTGCATTATCTAATCCAAGACTGTAGCTGGTATTATTTGCGTCAAAAGAAGCTTTAATTCCTTTGAAATCTCTACTTCTTGGTAAGGCAACATAAACAAGATTAAGTAAAAAGTCGTACATTTTTAATCCTCTTAAAGTTACCATCAAGCCAACGGTATCACCTTTTCTTAATTTGAAAGCAGCAATTGATTTAGAACTTAAAATTACCTTGGGTTTCTGGCCAGTTAATTTTTCTAGGTATTCACCAACTTCTTGTTTCTGCTTTGGATCAAATTTGTTTCCTACACCTACATTAATTGAAATTTTAGAAATTCCTGGAAGAGCAAATGGATTAACTGTTCCTAGATCTTTGCTTACTAAAGCTAAAGCTCCATCTGAAAATTCCTTGGAGGTTATTTTTAAAGCAACTGTATTTTGTGATTTAGCCATATATTCTTATTTAGTCTTGGTGGTTTCTTTTTTAGTTTCCTTTTTTGCAGGAGCAGTTTCAGTTAATTTAGCTAAAGCTTTTTTGGAAGTATAGTTCAAAGTTATTTCCTGAGAGTTTTTCTTTAAAACACGAACTTTCTTTCCATCCTTAAGTTCAATTTTTACTTTAGATACTTCGCCTTCAGAAGTAACCAATGATAAGTTGGATAGATCTAATAATCTATCGATTTCAAGTTGTTGGCCTGGTTGATTATAGGCAACATTCTTTTTTCTAAATTTAGCAATTTTAGGGATATTAGTTACAGCAGCGCGAAGTTGAGGCAACTTACCTGGTCTTTCCTTAGATACTACTTTAACAACTTGTCCAAGTGTACCTTTGTATTTTCCTGAAATAACTTTTACTTTATCTCCTGTTTGAATTTTTCTGATAGACATATTATAATACTTCTTCTGCTAATGAAACTACTTTGCTAAAACCTTCATCTCTTAATTCTCTGGCTACGGGTCCGAAGATACGAGTTGCGATTGGTTCTTTGCTTGCTTTATTTACAACGATTCCAGCGTTATCTGAAAATCTAATTGCACTTCCGTCCTTTCTTTTAATTGCAGCTTTTGTTCTAACAATTAAAATTGAAACTACCTGACCTTTTCTTACTTTCCCATTTGGGGAAGATTTTTTTACTGATCCAACCACTATATCTCCTACTCCACAAGAGGCTCTGTGATTTTTTCCGTTAACTGCAAATAACATAACTCGGTTTGCTCCAGAGTTATCTGCAATATTTACTATACTTCGTTCTTGTAACATATTATATTAGATTATCGTTTCTTGAAATTATTTTTGTGTTGAAAGGAAGCTTGTGACCTGCAATTCTAAAGGCTTCTCTTATTTTCTCTTCAGCTACTCCGCTTACTTCGAAAATAATTCTTCCTGGTTTAACTGGAAACATGAAGTATTCTAAACTACCTGTTCCAACTCCCATAGGAATGTTACTTGCTTTTTTGGTAACTGGTCTTGAAGGAAAAACTCTAATGTAAATTTTTGCTCCTTTGCACCTTCTACTAATTACCCTTCTAGCCGACTCAATTTGTCTGCTGGAAAGCCAGTTAGTTGACATGGCTTTTAGACCAAATTCACCATTAACTAAAGTACTACCTCTTAATAGGGTGCCTTTTCGTGTTTGACCGTATCGATTAAACACTTTTCTATGGACGATCTTTTTTGGTGTAAGCATATTCTATGGTTTATTCAACGACTCTGAATCTAATTGTTTTTGAAACAGGAATAGAAGGTTGAATTTCTACTTCTTGCCCAATAGTAAATTTAGTTGAGTCTGTGCAAGCTACTGCGTAACTTTTTTTAGTTTTAAATCTTTTCTTATATTTTGCGTGAAGCTTTGTAGTATAAACTACTACTGTTAAGGCTTTCTGCATTTTATTCGAAGTTATAGTTCCAATCATATATCTAGTAAGTGTAATTTGTCAATTTGTTTCCTTTATAAAGCATTACTTTAACTCCAATAATACCTGCAGCTGTTTTAGCATCTACATTAGCAGTATCAATAATAGAGCTAATTGTGTGTCTTGGAATACTTCCAAAAGCTAGTTCTTCTTTTCTAGCAATTTCGGCCTTGTTTAATCTACCTTTTACAGTAATTTTAGCACCTTGAATGCCAGAATACTTAATTTTCTCTAGCATGGTTTTAATTAGTCTTCTGTAGGGAATATTTTTTTCTAAAGCCATTGCAATTTCACTTGCAATAACCTGAGATGATCTAAATGGATCTTTAAATTCTTCAATACTTACCTTCAAATCTTTTGGAAGATTAAATTTAGTAACAAGATTTTGTCTTAATGCATTAATTGTTGCACCAGCTTTTCCAATAACTACACCAGGCTTAGTAACATATAGATATATTTCAACTCTTCTGAAGTATCTTCTTATGATTACTTCTACAAGTCCTGCAGCTTTAATTTCCTTTTTTACAAATTCGCGGATAGCTGAATCTTGGAAAAGAATTTTAGAATAGTTTCTGCCAGTGGCAAACCATACAGACTTTTGTAAAGTTGTTGGATCAGCTCCGGAAATTTCTACCTGAGATAAAGTTTGAAATGATCTAAACAGTTTTGTTGATATTTTTTGTCCCATATTATTATTTAATCTTTGATTTTGCTTTACCTTTTGTCAAAATTTCGCTGAAAGGTTTAAGCATCACTTTTAATCTTGATGTTCTTCTTCTGATTTTAAAAGCTGATCCTCTTGCACGAGGTACAAAACGGTATAAGATTTTATCTTCTTCAGCAACAATCTCGGAAACTACATATGATTTATACTCAGCTTCAGTGATTTTTAAATTATTAGCAGCATTCTTTAATAAGTCAAAGAATTTTTTGTTTTTTCCTTTATTAAGGTGTTGAAGCTGTTCTAATGCTTGATCTAATTTTAATCCACGAATTACATTAAGTACTAATCTAGATTTTCTAGGAGAGTAATTGATAGTTGTACTGGCTGTGGTTCTTTTTGCAACTGACATATTATTTTTTAATTCTTCTTTTAACTATAAACTTACTGCTTAATTTAGACTTACTTCTAGTTTTTACACCTAAAGCATGCTTACCCCAAGGTGTTTTTGGATAGGCCATACCGATAGAGTTGGAAGCTTCTCCTCCTCCGTGAGGGTGATCAACTGGGTTCATAACTTTACCTCTTACAGTTGGTCTGATTCCCATATGTCTGCTTCTTCCAGCTTTACCTAAACGAACAAGGTTGTGAGCTTCATTGGAAACTCTGCTGATTACGCAAGAACATGTTTCTTGAAACTTTCTAATTTCACCAGAGGCTAATTTTAAAGTTACATATCCATCATCTTTAGCAGTAACAGTTGCGTAAGTTCCAGCAGATCTTAATAATCTAGAACCTTGGTTAGGTTTAAATTCAACCTGAGAAACTGCAGTTCCAACTGGAACAAATTTTAATTGAACTTGGTTACCATCAACAATTTCGTTGGATGGAATATATTTTTTATCTACTTCAATACCTTGGCTGTTAATAATGTATTTTTTAACGCCACTTTGCAAGTCGGATACTAAACTAATAAAAGCTGTTCTTCCTGGATCGTATTCAACAGTTAACACTTTAAATCCTTCTGGGAAGTTTCTTTTGAAATCAATTTGTCTAATTAATTTTCTAGCACCACCACCTTGATGACGCACAGTTATTTTACCACTAGCATTTCTTCCTGCAGCTCTGGATTTTTTAACTAATAACTTCTTGAAAGGCTTGTCTGTGGTTAAGCTTTCCTTGTAATTAATAACAGAAGTTTTTCTCCTGGCATTAGTTGTTGGTTTATAAACTTTAATTGAAGACATATATTATTTAGCTTTCTTACCACCGTGGCCTTTAAAAATAGTTGTAGGAGAAAATTCACCTAACTTGTGGCCTACCATGTCTTCAGTTACAAAAACATCAACATGCTTTTTTCCATTGTGTACACCAAAAGTAATACCTACAAAATCTGGAAGTATTGTGCTGGATCTGTACCAAGTTTTAATGGTAGTTTTAGTTGTTGCAGCTTTAACTTTGGAAACCTTAGCAATTAGCTTTGGATCGCAAAATGGGCCTTTCTTTAATGAGCGTGACATATCTAAATTTCTAATGGGGTTTCGTTGCTAATTGTTTGTCCTAATTTTAATTTAACTAGGTATTTCTTTGGTCTTAATTGTCTTACTAAGTTGCCTCTTTTGCCTCTAACTTTTGATTTGATGTAAGGGTTTACAACACCTATGTTAATAACATCTAGACTTTGCTTCTTTAAAATTTTAGCAAGACTAATTTTATTTGGTTGATATTTTACATCGTCAAAAGAAATAGTAAAAATTCCTTGTTGTTGCAATAAATAGGCTTTTTCAGTTTCGTGTACTATAATTTTAGGCATATTCTTAGATTTGATTTAATTTAGTTTCTAAAGCTTCTTTTGCAGACTTAGTTAATACCAAGCTTTCTTTGTGAACTAACTTGAAAACTTTGATGTTGGCAACATTAATTAATGTAACCTGAGTATTGCAAAAACCTTTAAGCATTTCTTTATCTGCAGTTGTGTAAGATAAAATTGTTTTTCTTTCAGTAATTCCGTTTCTTTCTAAAATTTCTACAGCAGATTTTGTTTTGTTTAAATCTAATTTTTCATCTAATTGGAATACTTTCTGATCAACCAATCTATCTTTTAAAATTGATTTTAATGCAGCGATTCTTGCAGTTTTGTTAATTTTTCTATTCCAGTTCCTGTCGCTTCTTGGTCCAAAGGCTACACCTCCACCTACCCATAATGGTGACCTGATTGAGCCGTGCCTTGCTCTTCCTGTTCCTTTTTGTTTCCAAGGCTTTCTTCCGCCACCTCTTACTTCTGCTCTAGTTTTAGTATTAGCGTTGCCAGTACGAAGACTAAGCATTTCGCTTCTAATAACTTCAGCAAGTAGTTTAGCTCTTACTTCGTATTCTGTAAGAAAATCAAAAGCCGATTCTTGTGTGCTTTTTTTATCTGATAGTATGGTTATTTGTAGAGACATCTTTCTATTTATTCTTTAATATTTTTAATACACCTCCGTTTGGACCAGGCATAGAACCTTTTACGAATAGCAAATTCTGTTCTAAATCAATGGCTAAAATTTTAGCTTTTCGAAGAGTTTGGTTTGCGTGTCCGCTGTGTCCTGCCATTTTCTTACCAATAACTGTTCTTTGTGGCCATCTCATACCAATAGAACCAGGGGCTCTTACATGGTCATGTCCGTGAGAAGCTGGTTGTCCGTGGAAACCCCATCTTTTAACAACACCTGTAAAACCTTTTCCGATTGTTAAACCTGTGATATCTATAGTATCGTTTACGCTAAAACCGCTAATATCTAATTCTTTAATGTCTGAATCTAATGTTACTTTAAACTCTTCAACAGTTTGGAAATTAATTTGATCAGGGTGAAACTTCTGAACATGTCCTGTTTTAGATTTGTTTGTTCTATGTTTAGGGAATGCAGCAATTTGGACAGCATCGTAACCATCTTTTATTATTTCTTTTCTTTGAAGAATGTATTGCTTGTCGAACTGAATAGCAGTTACAGGTAAAGCCTTTCCTTCAACGAAGATTCTAGTCATTCCTAATTTTTTTGCAAAACCGTACATAATTAAATTGTTTCAATGTTTATCTCTACTCCAGCAGGTAAGGAAAGTGTCGATAAGTTGTTTACAACTTCACTGCTGACATCGTTAATATCTATTAATCTTTTGTGGATTCTGGATTCTAATTTATCTTTAGATTTTTTGAAAACGAAAGTAGAACGATTGATGGTTACAATCTTTTTTCTTGTTTTCAATGGCACAGGGCCAATAACTTTAGATCCTGACTTAACAATCACTTGAACCAGTTTTTTTACGGCTTCTTCAAGTACTTTGTGGTCAAAAGAATAAACTCTAACTCTCATTTTTGTTCCAGACATATCGGTTAATAGGTAGCAGTATTAATAAGTAAAAGAGGAATGACAGTTTGTCAAGGGTATCTAATTTCTGAAGGCTTTTGCTGACATCCTAAAAATTATAATTTTGATTCTTAAGTTAATTTAAATTTGAACAAATTTCAAAATGGAGTCTGGAATTCTAGCTTCTATTTTAGATATTTTTGACAGCAGGTTACGTATAACAGTATCTGGAGCAGACTGTGAACCAAGGCAAAGCTGTTGTAAACCTTGAACATCCGGCATAATCTGACCAACCTCCTCTCTCGAAACAAAATGAATTTTATTTTTTGAATTATTTTCAATGTATTCTGATAAGGCTTCTCCGATTATTCTTGAACTGATAAGTATTTCTAAATTTATATATTCAGGTAGAATATTCTTAATGTCCTGCACTGCTTTGGATTTTTTATTTATACTATATACTTGGATACTGTTTGAATGAATATGAATTTCTAAAGGCCAACCTGTTTTAAGCAAATTAGGATTTTCAACAAATTGTTTTTCTTGGCTATAATCTAAATTCCCTTCTAAATCTTGCCACCTGGTAACTGGAAACTTATTATTGAGCAATAAATAGTACTTTTCTGCTTCAGCTATAGGGTTAGTGGAGTGAATACTTGAATTAAACGAGTGCCAACCTTCAAGCTGTGGAAGATTGAAATTAAATATAGCCCCAGTATCATTATACAGATGCAGAAGCGTTTCTACCCACTTCGGTATTGATTGATTATTTAGCCAATTTAGGTAGTTTTCAACAATTGAAAATGAGTTCTGCTCATCAAAATTAGTTTGGATATTGGTAAAAACAAGACTGGGTGTAACCACAGTATTTCTTGGATGCATATTATATTGTTTCAAGCTAATCTCGGTAGTTTTAAATAATTGCATACAATTCTTTGGTGCAAATAACTAAACACAAAAAAAAGCTTTTGACAAGACAGCATAAAAAACAATCACTGGAAACTATATTAACAGCCTTTAACAAGCTGTGTTTACAATATGAACTTACTTTTCTTTAGTTTTTTAATCATTTTAGTTTCATTTTTTTGTATATCTTTAATTATTAATTTCTTAGTAATTTCTTGGGAGAGCGAAAAAGTTGATGCTTTGGCCAGCCAAATTAAACATAATTCATATAATGATAATTCCATTTTATTTAAAAGTGATGTTAGCCGAGAATTTACAAGCTTGGATTTAATTAAAGTAAGTAAAGCAGGATTAAACAAAGCTTCTAATATTTATGACAAAACCTTGGTTAAAATTACCAACCAAGATTATCCTAACTGGTTTTCTTCAATTCTTAATCAACTAAATAATCTGAAAATAAATACTGGGCAAACTTTGTCTAACTGGTTTAAATATCTTATTTCTCTTACCAAACCAGCTAAAGAAGAAACTAAGACCGATAGGGTAAAAGCATTTAGAGAACAAAGAAAAATTGAAGAAATTGAAGATTTTGTTGATAAAGTTGTAGAAGAAAATAATCACCAAAGTTCTGCTTTATCAGTGGTTGAGGAAGAAACTGAAATTTTAGCAGTAGAAAACCCAGATATTCCTAACCCTAAATTACAAAATAACACTGCAACTTTAAATCTAGCTTCCAGTATTTCTAAAAACGATGGCAGTAAAGAAAGTGGAATTTTTGAAAAATTGGAAAATAGAATATTGCAGAAGTTAAAAGAAGTTGGACTTGGTAATTATGATTTATGGCTAGAATTAGGACAATTGTATTTAAAATATGGTGAAAAAGATAAGGCAATCGAAGTTTTCGCCTTGGTTTTAAAACATACCCAAAACGAGTCTCAGAAAGATTTGGCTAGAAATCAGTTAATTGGACTTAGTTAATATGCTAGCTTTTATATCTGGGAAAATTGTTCATAAAAGTGGTGATAATCTGGTAATTAGAACAGCCAGCGGACTTGGATATTTAGTTCAAGTGGCAACGAATTCTAACTTTTTAGTAAATGAAAACATAGAGCTTTTTTTATACAATTCTGTAAACCGTGAAAACCAGCAGGAATTATTTGGATTTGAGGATTTTTCTTTAAGAGAATGGATGATAAAACTTATTCAAGTTCCTGGTGTTGGGCCAAAAATGGGAGCAACAATTGTTTTTGCACTAGGAAATAAGATCGGACAGATTTTAAGACAAGGAGAATTGGAAGCTTTGCAAGAAATTAAAGGCCTTGGAGGGAAGACCGCCAAAAAGATTTTATTAGAGTTTCAAGGAAAAGATTTCGATATGAACAATTTAAGCAATAATAACCCATTTGCTTTGCAGTTTTCAGAATCGTTAAAAAATATAGGCTATAAACAGTCGGAGATTGTTACAACCATAACCCAGCTTAAAACCCTGGACAAATGGGACGAACAAAATTTAGCCGAAACTTTAAGGTGGAGTTTGAAATTGTTATCCAAGAAATAAAAAATGTAATTTTGCTCTAATTAATAAATGAATCTACTCTGTCTAAACAAAGAACATGTAAACACCTTTACAACAATATTTAAAAAATGTCAGTCTAGTAGTATAAATTATTAATATGATTAAAAATGGCATAGGTGTTGGTAATTAAAAAAAATTAAACTTTTATGAATTTGCAACTAGAAACCGAATTAGGTATAAATTATACAAGCAATTCTCAAAAAATAAGAGTTATAACTGAAAGTTGGGTTGGGAACAATCTTTTCTGCCCGAGTTGTGGGGCTTTCAACATTAAAGCGTTTTCTAACAACAAAAAAGTGGCAGACTTTTACTGTTCGAATTGTTCAGAACAATACGAGCTTAAAGCGAAAAATGGTTTACCAAAAACATCAATTCCAGATGGAGCCTTCGAAACAATGATTGAAAGATTAAACTCTAACACAAATCCTAATTTATTTTTTCTTGATTACGATGAACACTTTGAAGTTAATAATTTTTTAGCAATACCAAAATATTTTTTTACTACTGATATTATTCAAAAAAGAAAACCACTTTCAGAAAAGGCGAGAAGAGCAGGCTGGGTGGGGTGTAACATTATTTACTCAAAAATTCCTAAAATTGGAATAATTCCAATAGTGCAGAATAAAATAGCTAGGCACGAAGAAGAAATAAAGAGTTTGTGGCATAAGACAAGCTTTCTTCAGGGAAGTACAAATTTAGAAGCTAGAGGGTGGACACTTGATATTTTAAAAGTAATTGAATTGATTGGAAACAATAGTTTCTCTTTAAATAATATGTATGCTTTTGAAAATGAGTTACAGAAAAAACATCCTGAAAATAACCATATAAAAGATAAAATTAGGCAACAACTCCAAATTCTAAGAGACAAAGGCTACATTGAATTTATTGGTGGCGGAAATTATAAAATTAATTAATAATATGCTAACAAAAGACAAGTATCAAAAAAATATAACTCATATAAAGAATCTAAAAAATGAGTTAACCAAAATAGATAAATCATCACCAATATTTAAATATAAAGCAAAGAAATATCTAAAATTATTAATCGAAACCAAGGCTAGTACTTGGTGCCTAGACAACATTAAAGAGCAAACAAAACTCCAAAAACTTATTGTTAGAGATTTTGCAAGTTTAATTTTTCAGAATTAATTTATTGTTGGTCTATTAATCCACCTAAGCCAACTGAAAAAACTTTTGGTAAACATCCAACACAAAAGCCTTTGGAATTACTAAAAAGATGTATTCTAGCCAGCACTGCTCCTGATTCAATAATTCTAGATCCATTTAGTGGCTCATCAACAACTGGTATTGCTACAATGATGTGTGGTCAGGATAGAAAATTTGTTGGAATAGAAATGGAAAAAGAATATTTAGATTTATCCATTCAAAGATACAACCAACTCAAAACTGATCCACAATTATTTTCTTCTGGTAGCCAAAATAAGATTAATAAAATTATTAATAGACCCTTACAAACAGAAATATTTCCTAATTTTGAAATTAAAGTAGAAAAGTCTAAAGTTCTGGCAGAATCTTTTAAAACTATTGCAATAAAAAAATAGATTTATCAAAAAGTCAAAATTTAGCTCATCTTATACATACTCGTAAAAGCTATCTCCTTAACCTTGACAAAGCAAAAGGCTGTAACTAGTTTGGAAGTATGAAACCTAAAAATGAAAAAAATAATTTGAATAGAAAAGTTATTATTAATTTAGCTTATCTTTTTGGTATAATAATTCTGGTTGTAGCCACTGTATTACTTTCACAAAATGTTGAACAACAATCTAAAAACAAGGGAAGTTTTACCGATTTAGTTAGTTTAATTAGAGAAGATAAAGTTAGCGAAATAAAGCTTTCTGAAGTAAAAGATACGCTTATTACCAAAGTTTATCAAACCGATAAAAGAGAAAGAAATGATGTAAAAGAGGTTATTTACCCTAATGTTAGCCAAGATAAAAGCAAAACTGTTTTAGATAATTTACAGCTTGCCTTGGGTGATAAAAAATTAGCTATAGGGAATGGTGAGAAACAAATAATTTATTCAGAAGTTCCAAGGTCTTGGTTTAACCAAATGATTGAAAGTGGGTTTATTCAAAATATTTTAATTATTGGTTTAATTTTAGGTGGTGGTATTTATTTATTACGAAGAGTTGGAGAAGCTAATAATAAAACAATTTCATTTGGTAATTCTAAAGCCAAGCAGTATGATGAAGAAAATCAAACTAAAATTACTTTTGCAGATGTAGCTGGAAATGAAGAAGCAAAGCAAGAATTAAATGAAGTTGTAGATTTCTTGAAAAGACCGGAAGAATATGTTAAAATGGGTGCTAAAATTCCTAAGGGTGTGTTGCTTGTTGGTACACCTGGAAACGGAAAAACCTTAATGGCCAAAGCTATTGCTGGTGAAGCTGAAGTTCCATTTTTATTCGTTTCTGGTTCAGAATTTGTGGAAATGTTCGTAGGTGTTGGTGCTGGAAGAGTAAGAGACTTGTTTAGAAAAGCCAAGAAGAAAGCCCCATGTGTTATTTTTATTGATGAAATTGATGCTGTTGGAAGACAAAGAGGAGCTGGAATGGGTGGAGGTAACGATGAAAGAGAACAGACCTTAAACCAAATTTTAGTAGAACTTGATGGATTTGAACCATCCTCTTCGGTTATTGTAATTGGGGCAACCAACAGACCGGATGTTCTTGACCCTGCTCTTCTTAGACCAGGAAGATTCGATAGACAAGTTACTGTAACTTCACCTGACAGGAAAGAAAGAGAACAGATTCTAAAAATTCATTCAAAGAATAAAAAACTAGCCGCCAACGCCGACCTTTCAATTGTTGCTAAAAGAACTGCTGGTTTTTCGGCTGCAGATTTATTCAATGTGCTAAACGAAGCTGCTATTTTAACTGTTAGAGAAAAGAAAAGTGAAATTGATAATATTATTTTAAGAGAAGCTGTTGAAAAAGTATTGTTAGGGCCATCATTAAAAAGTAAAGTAATTACTGAAGAACAAAAAAGATTAACAGCTTATCATGAGGCTGGGCATGCTTTGGTTGCCACTGTTCTTCCTAAATCTAGGAAAGTACAAAAGGTTACTATAATCCCAAGGGGTAGAGCTGCTGGATATACTTTTTCTGATGAAGGCGAAAACGACGCTATAACCAGAAGCAGATCTGAATTCTTAGCTGATATTGCTCATTTGTTTGGTGGTTATTGCTCTGAAGAAATTGTTTTTGGTGAAACTAGTACAGGGGCCTCTAGCGACTTATCTAAAGCTACCGAAATAGCTAGAAACATGGTGACGAAATATGGAATGAGCGAAGGTTTAGGGCCAGTTGTTTTCCAAGAAGAAAAGGGTATGAATTATTTAGGTAGGGATACTGAATATAAACAATACAGCCAGGATGCGGCAAGAATAATTGATCAAGAGGTAAGCCAAATTGTTTTAGAGGGTTACCAAATTTGCAGAAGTATTTTAATTGAATTCAGAGAAAAATTAGATTTGATATCTTCAGTTTTAATTGAAAAAGAAGTTCTTGAATATGAAGATTTCAGCGAATTAACTGATGATGTTTTAAATAAACCATTTAAGTTGTTGCCAATTCCCGCTGAAAGAACCAAAGCCATGTTACTTAAAAAATAGGTAGTATGAGTTTAAAATTTATTTGGTATACTTTAACCGCTGCTGCCATAGTAGTGTTAATTTTCTACGCTGGTTTTCTTTATGGAAATAGGGAGAAAGTTGATAAATCGGCTGATACTATAAATATTGTTGCACCAAACTTGGCAAAGAATAACCCTCTTTCACAAATCCAAATTAAAGATATTCTTGGGTCTGAAAATTCTAAAGACATCCGATCTTTTGGGAAGCTGTATTATATTGTTGAAAAAGAAAATACCAATTTACTATTCAGAATTGAAGATGCCCCTGTTCGCGTTGGTCAGTTACAAAACAAAGCTCAACTATCAATACCAAAGCAACTTAGTATTTCGCTAGCTAGAAAAACCAGTAGCGGGTTAGATTATGAATTTAAAGAAATTGGTGTTATAAATTTTGACGAACCATTTAAAGACAGGCAAAAAGGAACATTTTCGACTTTTACAACTGAAAATTTGTTAAGTTGGGAAAGAATTGTTTTTAGAAGCACCGATGCCAATATAAAAAATTTGTATCTAGACACAGACCCAGATTTACCTGCCAATGTTAGAAATCAACCTGCTCCATTTTTTTGGATAAAATTGTAAGTGGTTTTCAAGAAAATTGCTGGATTATTTCTCGGTTTTGCTTTATTATTAAGCATTTCTATTCGACTGTATGTTACAACAACAAGATTTTTATCCAACCCTTATGACCCAAGTTAACTGGGTAATTTTTCCTTCAGTGTATCAAGCAAGTTAGTTATTGAGTTTGCGATACTTCGGCTTTCAATTGAAACCGCAATTTCTTCTTCGAAAGAAACAAAAGTAACAGTATCTTGATAAACATTTATTTCAACCGACGATTGGAAACGAGCTGGATAAAAATAACTTGTTCTAAGATAGGAATTATCGGTATTTTTTGAAATCTGTCTGTTTACTAAGCTGTCGGGTATAAAAGCTGTTAAATTGATTCTTTTGGCCGTCCTTTTTTTCCAATACTCTTCTAAATATTCTTTAAGGTAGTTTTTAGCCGAATTGAAATCTCCGTAGGCATAAATTCTTCCAATTGACTGCAGTGTTTGTTCGTAAATTTGGATTATTCCGTTTCTGCCCTGAAAAAATTTAACTTTTGGTAATTTCTTTTTGTTTTGCTTTTGCTTAATAGTAAAAATTGCTTGGTCTATATTTTGTTGAATTTCATTTAGTTCTTCAAGCTGATTTTTGATTTTCATTTTTAACATCTCAGGATCTTGTGCCGAGAAAATGAATTTATTTCCTTTAGTTATTTTTGAAACTAAGCCTTCTTTTTCAAGTTTGTATAAACTTTCTAGAACGGTTGTTTTAGGCAGTTCAAGCTCGAGAGCAATCTCGCTGGCTTTATTAGTGCCTGTAGTGGCTAATCGAAGATAAATTTGTAAATCTTTAGGGCTTAAACCTAATTTAAAAAATATTTTTTCTAACATAATTAATATCGTCTAAATAATACGACATATAAAGCATGTCAAATAAATATTAAAGGATAGGAAAATAAATAGTGCTTGATAATTCTGTTCATAAAGTATAAGGTAAGGGTATGACAAAATTATTATATTTGCAGAATATGGAACAATATTCGTGCTCAGCTAAAATTATTAAAATTGGAGAAAATGATGGAAAACATTATTTGGTTTTAGATCAAACAGTTTTTTATCCTCAAGGTGGTGGGCAACCTAGTGACATTGGAATTATTAGTAATCAGAATGGCTTGTTCAGTGTTGCAAAAGTAGTTTACATAGAAGAAGAAGTTTATCATTTCGGTGAAATTATTTCAGGTAACTTTGATAAAAATTTTAATGTAGAAGTTGAAATTGACTCAAAAAAAAGAATACTAAATTCTAGAATTCATTCAGCTGGCCATGTAATCGACTTAGCTATACAAAAATTATACCCAAATCTAACGCCATCAAAAGGCTATCATTATCCAGAAGGGCCATATTTAGAGTATTCTGTTTTTGGTGAAGATTCGAATGTAAATATTGATGTGGATAAATTAAACATTGAAAATAATAATATTATTGGTTTAAACTTACCGATTAGTTTTGAAATTTCAAGTGATAAACATTTGTCTGGCAAACCTCAAAGAATAATGAAGATAGCAGGCTTTGCAGATTGTCCTTGTGGAGGTACCCATGTTAATAAGCTTGGGGATATAGGCATGATAACGATTAGAAAAACATCAAATAAAAATGGTTGTATTCGTATTTCCTATGGTGTAAATTAGTTCTGGTGAATACAAATTGAGAAAATTGCAAAAGATTCTTAGCAAAACAAACCTAGATTAAATCAAACAAATTATTATTGCTATTATTTAAGTTAGTTATTATTTTGTTAAACTTTTCTTTCCAGGTTAAAATATTATCTTCAGAAACTGATCTCCAATTTGATAAAACCCAGGTTTTTACTGTGCTTCCAGAATATTCTTTAACAATTCTTTGCCACCAGTTTTTGTGTCCATTTCCCCAAATTGTGTTCACTTTCCAACTTGGTAAATCGGTAATGGAGATTGACCAGATTTCTTTTTCATCAAACAAACCTTGAATTTGGCCTCTTACAACTTTATATGAAAAACCTCGTGACAAAATAGACTCTAGGAAGTATTTAACTTTTGAAGGAACTTGTCCAAGCTTTATTGGATAAATAAAAATAACCAGATCTGCTCTTTGAAATCTAATTTGATACTCAATTATAATGCTATCTTTTTCAGTAGCTTGAAAAAAATTAGATGGTGTATCTTGATCCAAATTTAGAAGATCTACTGTAAATTCCTGTGCTTGGCAACTTTCTAAAACAGTTTTGGCAAGATCTGCCATATTTTTTTCTCTTGAATCGGTGGCTGTAGACAAATCAGAAGTTACTATAAAGACTTTTGCTACCTTGTTCATAAATTATGCTTAATATAAATTTTATAATTAGCAAGTATTTTTGACAGAGGAAATTTACTGTACTAGAATATGAAAACAAACAAACGATAACAAAACAAAAATATATGAATATGGAATTAAACAACATCACCACTGAGGGAAACAATTACCTAGAAAAATTCATCACTATTTTGCGTGAATTTGAACTTTTTTATTGCTTAGGAAGAAAATTAACTGAAGAAGAAAGTTTAATTATAAAACAAGAATTTGAAAGGCTGCATGGAGTTTTACATGGTAACGAGGAAGCTTGTGTATAATGATTTAAAGTCCCGAAACTCCACTGATGTTTAGAACAGCTAGCCAACTAGCACCTATTTCTCGTATAATTTGACTGCAATAAATGGGCGTGCAAGAATCTTCGGCTGAAACTGGCACAACTTCCATACCTTCTTGTCTACACAAAAAACTAGCCCTGGCTAAATGATATGCTTGGCTAACTAAATAAGCTTTTTTAATATTAAAATTTTTAGATGCTCTTTGGCATGAATCTAAAGTTCTAACTCCCAAACCATCAATCTGAATTATATCGGATGGAATTCCCTGATCTTCCAAATAATTTTTCATTACTTTTGGTTCATTATAATATATATCTCTATTATCACCAGACACCAAAATGGTTTCTATTTTTTTTAACTTATAAATTTTAACCGCTTCATCTAAACGCAATTGTAAAATTTTACTTGGCTGTCCGTTTTGAACTCCGGCTCCAAGGATTATTATTGTATTTGGAGTTTGAGAAATAGGTACAACATTACCGAAAGCCAGAATAGTAAATAACCAAAATGGAAATAAAATTATAACCATAGCCACCAACAAAAATTTAACAACCAACGACATTATAAAAAAATTTATAGTTTTAACTTTTATATGTCAAAATAATTAGATTGTTTCTTTGACAAGCAATAGGCATTTTAGCATATATTTATATATGTTTTTGGCTAGATCATTTTCCCATCATTCGCTATTATCCAGCTTGCCACAAATTCTGCCTTTAATTCAAAATGCCAAGGAAAAAGGCTATACTTGCATAGCAATTACAGATGAAGACACTGGCTCTGGTCTGATTGAATTTTATGATGCCTGCAAAAAAGAAGGGATTAAACCAGTATTGGGAGCTACATTAAGAATTCCTAACCAAAGCAAGGAAAATAAAGTTTTTGGTAGGAATAAAAGTTTTAGTAAAATTGCCATATTGGCTAAAAATGAACTTGGATACCGGGCTTTGCTGGAATTAATTAGCCTTGCCAGAACTGTCCAAGAAGAACCTGCTTATCATATCACTTCCAAAAACCTGATTAAGTATATTCCAAACAATACCACTGTTGCAAATTTTTACATTTTTCTAGGCGGAAACGATCACGAAATAATTCAACTAGCTAGGGAAGATAAAATTGAGCAAAGTTATAAAATTCTGGAAAACTATTGTCAGCTTTTTGGTTCACAAAATTTAATATTAGGTTTGGCCTATCCCCTTTTAGAAGAAAGCCCTGAGGTAGTTAAAAAATTAAATTTGCAACTTGCCCAAATGTGTAAGCAATTCCAAGTCCAGTTTATTGCAAGCCCAGACCCTAGGTATCTGGAGAAAGAAGACGAGGAGGCTTTCAAAGTTGTGCTGGCAATTCGAGAACAAAAAAGACTTTCAGAAATAAATCTAACCAGACATTTTAATTTACCCAGCGTTAGCCAACAAAGAGAAGATTTTGACTATGTTCCAGAAGCTGTTGATACTGCATTAATTGAAGAAAGTATTGATATTCAAATTCCAACTAATTTCGATAAAAACGCTGATGACGCCTACTTCCCAATATATAATTTACCAGCAGAGCAAAACCCCGCCGATAGATTAAGATGGGAAAGTTACATTGGTTTACTGGAAAGATTCTCTCCTGAAAAACTGAAGCGAAAAGATTGGGAGGAAAAATTTAAATATTCGGATCTGAATCTCTTAAAAGAATATGCTGCTCAAGTTACTCCACTTTCTGAAGACTTGCCAGGATATCCAAAAGAATATTGGCAGAATACCAATATGATGGCAGTTTATGTTGATAGAGTGGAAACTGAATTGGAAGTTATTATAACCAAAGGATATGCAGACTATTTTTTGGTTTTTGCAGATATCATGCAATTTTGCCGAAATAATGGAATTGTTATTAATACAAGAGGTTCAGCGGCTGGTTGTTTAGTTGGTTTCTTAACCGGTATAAATATTTTGGATCCTTTACTATACAACTTGCCATTTGAAAGGTTTTTAAATCCGTTCAGACCTTCCCCACCTGATATTGACGGAGATTTTGCCGATGATAGACGGGGCGAAGTTATTGAATACATTACAAAAAAATATGGAAATGAAAAAGTTTGCCAAATTGTTACCTTTGGTACCATGTTACCCAAAGCTGCCATTCGTGATGTAGGCAGAGTTCTTGGTATTTCCTATGGGAAATGTGATAAACTTTCCAAGCTAATTCCAACTGCCCCACAAGGAAAAAAAACCAGCTTTAAATGGGCTTTTCAAACCAGCCAAGAATTAGAAACAGTTTACGAGAAAGACGATGAAGTGCGAAGAATTATTGATATCGCCAAAAAGGTAGAAGGTAATTTCAGACATGCTTCAGTTCACGCGGCCGGAGTAATAATTGCACCCGACACTTTAACTAAATTCGCTCCGCTTCAATGGGATTCTGAACATCAAATGATTATCTGCCAATACGATATGAGAATTGCTGAAAAGGCAGGACTTGTGAAAATGGATATCTTGGGAATTACCAACCTATCAATCTTGGGAAATGCGGTAGAGCTGGCCGAAAAAAGACATCAAATTTCTATTGATTTACAGAAAATAGACACAACAGATAAGCAATCTTTTGAACTGTTAGCTAAGGGAAGAACCATGGGAACTTTTCAACTTTCAGGACCAACCATGACCCGTTATTTAGTAGAGCTAGAGCCAACCAAAGTTCAAGATTTAATGGCGATGGTGGCGCTATACCGCCCTGGGCCAATGGCCAGTATTCCTGAATATATTCGCCGAAAGAAAAACCCAAAATTAACAAAATATATTGTACCACAGATGGAAAAATGGATGGCTCCAAGTTTCGGAATTTTTGTTTATCAAGAAGATTTACTGTTTACCGCAATCGAGCTTGCTGGTTATGACTGGGGTAAAGTTGATGTATTAAGAAAAGGTATGGGGAAAAAGATTCAGTCTGTAATTGATGAACAAAAACCTATTTTTATTGAAGGGGCAATCCAAAGATCAGGTCTGTCAAGGGAAAAAGCCACTGAAATTTGGGAAATGATGGTGCCTTTCGGAGCTTATGGTTTTAACAAGTCACACTCTTCCAACTATGGTATGGTGGCGTACTGGACTGCCTATATGAAAGCTAACTTCACTGTAGAATTTATGACGGCTTTAATGACCAGCGAAGCTAACGATTTGGATAAAATTGCTGCAGCAATTAAAGAGTGCCGCGAGTTAAATATTAAAGTACTGCCCCCAGATGTTAACCTTTCATATAACTCGTTTACTATTGATGATGACAGAACAATTAGATACGGTTTATCCAGCGTTAAAAACTTGGGTAAAGATGTAATTTCTTATCTTACTGAAGATAGAACTTCGCACGGAGCTTTCCCCAATTTAGAAAGTTTTGTGGAAAGAATGAGTGGATATAAGGGTTTCACCAAACGCAGCCTTGAAGCATTAATCTGGTCTGGAGCACTTGATTCTTTAGGCGCTAAAAAGTTAATTTAACTTTAAAAGGCAATTTCTGGAAACGGAGAAAGTATTTCTTGAAATGTATTTGCTGGCGTAAACTTAGTTTCATTTAATCCAATGTTTGCAGTAACAATAGATTCTGGATTGTTTTCAGTTTTAGTTTCGATTTTTTCGACTACTTCAACCTTACTTTCCTCTGGTGGTTTAATATTTTCAGCATCCTGCACATTACTTATCTTATTAACTACTTGTTTTTCTTTCCTACCGAAGCTTTGTGTTACAAATATAGTTGGAAATTCATTTAAAGTGCCATATTCTATGGCCATTCCAGTTTCTTCAAAATTTGGATTCAAAATATTTTCTCTATGCGTCGGTGAATCCATCCAAGCTTTTACCATATCTTCAACTGAATCATATCCGTTTGCTAAATTTTCACCTGCTTCTACATATTTATATCCTGATTCTTTAATAAAACTAGACCACTTTTTTCCATCAACTGGAGAAATATGGGAGAAATAATTTTTACCAGCCATATCTTTTACTTTATTCGATGCAGCTTGCATCAGCTGAGAATTCACAATTAGTGGAGAAATATTTTTCTTTGACCTTTCTTGATTTACAGCAACAATAATTTGATCAGGGCTATAGCCATCAGCCTTAGCAATTTTAGTTGACTGACTACTTTGAAATAACAAGAAAGAAAATACAAACAAAGAAATAATACAGGCAAGTCCAGCAAGCCAAAATAATTTATTCGTAAAACTTTTGTTAGTCATTTTTAAATAGAATATTTTCAATTTCTTCTGTAGAATCTACAATGTGAAACAAACTTAAAATATCGGCAGCAACTGTTTTTCTATTATTTAAAAGAATGTCTCGTAACCAATCAATATAGCCTTTCCAGAAGGCAGAATCCATTAAGAAAATAGGTTTTAGGGGGTATTTATCGGTTTTAATTAAAGTTAACAATTCCATTAATTCATCCAAGGTTCCGAGGCCTCCTGGGCAAAAAACAAAAGCATCGCTTTGTCTTAACATGTATTTTCTTACAGAAAACTGGCTAAAAACAACAGAAAGATCTGGCTCATCTAAAGCTAAAGGTTCACCAGGTATATCAATTGCGAAGGCAATAGCTTTTCCGCCTGCTTCTCTTGCTCCGATCAGGGCTGCTTTCATTATACCAGGCCCTCCCCCAGATACAACACTCCAGCCGTGCCCTACCATCATCTTTGAAATATTTACAACATGTGTGTATGCAGCGTCAGTTTCTCTAATCAAAGATCCACCATAAAAAGTAACAGTGTTGCTGGAAAGAGAATTTAAAGACAACATTCCAATTTTGTATTCTTCCTCTATTTTCTTTAAAATATAGAATTGCTCCTCGCTTAGAGTCTCATTCTGTAGGTTGGGCATATTCATAAGAAAAATTATACCATACATCGCATTGCCTGACAACTGATTTAATTTATCTTCTGGCTTCTTGGATTAACTTGACAAATTACCTATAAAAAACAAAATTAAAGTCATGCAATCTTCGAATTTATATTTTCTACCATCAGGAGAAGTTAAAAAATTCAATGTGGTAATTGAAATTCCATACGGAAGTCAAAATAAATACGAACTAGACTCTGAAACTGGTGCCTTATTTCTTGACAGAGTGCTTTATTCTTCAGAATTTTATCCTTTCAATTATGGATTTATTCCATCCACAAAAGCCCCAGACGGAGATGCTTTAGATGTTGCGGTATTGTTAACAAATCCTGTTCCACCCTGCACTGTGGTTGTTTCAAGAGCAATCGGAATTCTAAAGAAAATTGATTCTGGTGACCAAGACGACATGATTTTAGCAGTGCCAGTTAATGACCCTAGATTCAAAGATGTTACTGATTACAAGCAACTTCCAGCCCATATTATTTTAGAAATTGAAGATTTTTTTGCTAATTACAAAAGATTACAAAATAAAAAATGTGAGATTCTAGGTTTTGCAGGCGTTGAAGAAGCAGAGCAAGAAATTTCTAAACATTTAAACAATTATCCAACTTTTAAAAACTAATCTATGAACAATCAATCAATCCTACTTTGGGCACAGGCAATAACTTTAATTATTACTGTTATCCTAATTTTAATCCAAAACCGCGGGGCAAGTTTAGACAGTGCTTTTGGTGGCAAAAATGAAATATACTTAACCAGAAGAGGTATAGAAAAAGGAGTAGTAAACTTTACTTCAATAGCAATTATTGCATTCATAGTTGTTAGAATATTAAGCCTTTACTTCGTTTAAAAAATTCAAAAACTAGCTGTCCCAATCTGTGGGCAGTTTTTTTGTTGCATAAAAATTAATATTTAAAATATGATAAATATATTACCTTTTATGGCAAAATTCCTATATTTATTAATTCTATTAATTCCAATATCAAGTTTTATATTTATGATTTTCTTGGTTCTCAAAATGTTTTTGGGCTGAAGAAAAGCTTAGAGTATGAAATACTTTTATATCGAGATTTACAAAATTTTTAATTTATAAAAATAGAATCTTGACAAGATACCTCTATGTAACCATATTTTGAGAACAATTATATGTCAGAAACAAGCCAAAAACAACCAACAATGGCAGATTTGCTACTTCATGTAGAAAAAACCTTCGCAGTATCTGTTGGTGATACTATCAAAGGAAAAGTATTTTTAATTTCTAAGAGTCAAGTTTTAATTGATATTGAAAATGTAGGAATTGGTGTTGTTCGCGGGAAAGAAATGTACAACGAAGAATATTTATCTAGACTAAAGTTAGATGAAGAAATTGAAGCAGTTGTTATAGATCTTGATAACGAAATGGGTATGCTTGAATTAAGTTTCAGAGCAATTGGACACGATAAAGTTTGGTCTGAAATTAAGGAAAGTTATGAAGGAGAAAAAATTATGGAAGCCAAAATTAAAGATGCAAATAGAGGCGGTTTCTTAGTAAAAGTTAACGGAGTTGATGGTTTCTTACCAGCTTCCCTACTTTCCCCAACTCATGCTGTTAAACAAGGAAGTATTGAGGACAAAAGTGTATTGAATCAAATGAAAAAGTACATAGGTCAGATCTTCAAAGTTAAAATTATTAGTATTAACCCAGAAGCAGATACCTTTATTGTTTCAGAAAAATCTGTAAGCGATGAGATTGCTCAGGCTAAATTATCTAAATATAAAATTGGTGATATTGTTGAAGGAACAGTAGTAGGTTCAGTAGATTTTGGTGTTTTCGTAAGATTCGATGAAGATCTTGAAGGATTAGTACACATTTCTGAAATTGCTTGGAAAAAAGTTGAAGATCCTAAAACTGAATTCAAAATTGGTGATAAAGTTAAAGCAAAAATTGTTGAAATTGATAAAGAAAATAGAATTAATCTTTCTGTTAAACAACTTCTTCCAAACCCATGGATTGACTTTGTTAAAAATGTAAAACCAGGTGACAAGTTCGTTGGTACTGTAAGCAAAATAGTTACCTACGGTGCAATTATAGTAAATGAAGAAGATATTCAAGCTCTTTGCCACATTTCCCAGCTAAGCAAAACACCATTAGAAAGCCCTGCCAAAATTCATGAATTACTTAGAATAGGTGAAACAAAAGAATTTAAAGTATTATCTATTGACACCGACGAAAAACTATATCTTACCCTTCTTGACTTAGAAACTGCTAAGAAAATCCAAGAAGACATTACAGCTAAGCAAAAAGAAAAACAAGAAAATTCTGAAAACTTCACAGAAGAATAATTATGAGTAAGCGCGCTCCCATTTCCAAACTCACCCACTTAAAACTAGGCCAAGGTAATCCTGAACCATCAGATGAATTAATCACTGATGAAAAGATTGCTACCACGCCTGAAAGTTCTACATCTGTAGAAACAGAAAAAGTTGTAATCGAGGAAAAGATCGAAGTAGCGGCTGAAAACTTGCACGAATCAAAAGATGATTGGTCTGTCCCAGATCATAGTAGTAAAATGTTTACTAAAAAATTGGCTGAAAAAGAGGTAGAACCAACCCCTTCTTCTAATAAAATGAACTTACCAAAGTTTTTGGAGGAAAATAAAATTCTTCAAAGTGTCACAAACAGTTTAGAAGGGGAAATTAAAATGTTGCCCTTTAATGGTGACACTAACCCAAACTCAATAGGTTCTATTTTTAGTAAAGATCATGAGGAGATTACCGGAATTAGAAGAGTATTTAGGAAATCACTAATATTCCTAGTATTACATCTATTTTCATTTCTGCTTCTAACTTGGGCTGGGCTTAATATATTAACATTCAATCCACTAATAATTTTAGTAACCTTTGTACTTTTTGTTTCAATCACCAATTTATTCTATATTATTGTAGCAGATCGTAGTTATGTTAGTTTAAGTCTAGTAGGTATTGGTATCGGGCTGCTTTTAATTTATAGTTTTCTAGGGCAAGCCTTTAATATTGTAAGCTTAGCAGGAGTATCAATTATTATTTTGCTTGCATATATTGCCTATAGTGAAATAGAAAAAATTCAACTTGGAAGCCGTTTATTTACTATTTCTAATATAGTGGGATCTTCTACCAGAATACTTATTGGAGCTGCAATATTAATTCTTTCACTTGGATTATTTAATCAAATGGTATCTGAAAAAAGTTCCAATTTCTTAAACCGAACCTTATTTAGTAACGACACATTTGTATCTAAATTAATAGTTGGGGAAGGATCGCCAATATCACTTAACAGACTGGTGATGAACGGTGCTAGCTTATATTCAACACTTGAAACCAATACTGTAAAAACTACTTTCAAGGACTTCCTTTCTGTGAATTACAAAAGAGGAGAAGATGTAGTTAGTAAATCTGAAGAACCTGAAATTATTATTTCTTGTGAGAACCTATCTGGAGGTGGAAAATGCGCCAACGCAGTATTAGAAGAGAGAAATTCTCGCTTGGAAAATTATAGACTTGAGGCATACAAAAAGCTGCCTTATACACTTGATACTGTTTTAGACAAAGATAATTTTCGTGAAATTTCCAAACAATACTATTCAAACATAGTATCAGAATTTGAAACTGGCAGCGATATTATTTTACCCAGAGCATATCTATTTCCTGGAATTTCAGCAGCAGTTTTGTATCTAGTACTTAGCCTATTATCCCCACTTTTCAGTGTATTGATTCAAATGCTAACTTGGCTTGGTTGGCAATTTATGAAAGCCACAGGTTTTGCCAAAATAGAAGTTGAAACTGTTGAATCTGAAGTAGTTAGTATTTAATCACTTACTTCACAAGTCTATCCCCATTTATTTCATGATAGAAAGTTATCTGGTTATTGCTCATGTTTGTATAATTCACTCTTACTGAGTATTTTTTCAAAGGATTAAGTGAAGTCTCTTTCAAAGAAATAGAATTGTCTGAACTAGAGGATTGGAACTTGTATTGTCTTTCGCCATCAATGATAATCGCTTCTGGTTGACCTAGAGTAGAGGCTAAAACTTGAATAATACAATTACTTTCCCCTACACACCAAAGAACTTCATCTTTTGAATTATTTACCAAGTACTTAAATTCGGTTAATACAAAATTTCCATCAAGAACTTGTAAAGTATAATTTCCAGCTACACCTCCAACTTCAACATAGCAAACTCCACCTTGCCAGTGACTTAAGAGAATGGTTGAATCTTGCCTATCAGATAGCTGTCTGATTTTGCAGGTATTAGACTTGAAACTAAAGGTTTTCAAAGTATTGGCAGGAACAATGGTAGCACCCTCCAAAAGCTTAATTTCTTCTGGTCTATTTGATATATCGTACTGTCCTAGGAAGGAAGTGATTGTGTTTGTTCTACTTATTGAAACAGGGCTAGCCTTTGAGTCTATAGCTAATTCTAAAATTTTACCTCCTAAGATAGATCTAAGGTCGTTATTATCTAGTTTATTTGCCGATAGTTGTAATTTTGCAAAACCATCTTGAACAGGCACATCAGCCACTTTTCCATTATAGGTAAATCTAACATTTCCAGACTTTACTGGAAGTCCAAATTTATCTTGAATTGGACTTGTTAATATATTATAGTCTAATTCCTGATCTTGCCCTAATCTTACACTTGCACCCAAGGCAAAAATATTACCTGGATCTCCGCTAGTTAGGTTAATTACTTGGTTATAAACTTTATCTTTAGCTGTAATTTTTACCAAAGCATGCTTTGTGTTTCTAAACTGGTTAAGGTTCCAATCAAGGCTACAAGTTTTATTATCCTTATCGAAAGTTACTGTTTCTGAAATTTTTTCTGATTCAGACTTAATCCATTCAAAGTTACATGCTTCAATATCTGTTTCGCTCAAACCCAAACTTAACTTTAACTTAGCATCACCATTTAGTTCAGTTGGAATACTTGGTAAAATTAGCTTATCTGATTCTACTGTTTCAAACAGCTGTTCCATCAATACATTATTTTCTGCATCATATACTTTTAATTTCAAGTTTTCTTCAGTAAATAAACTTGCTGGTAGAACTACCTTTGCAAAACCATCCAATACATCAACTGGGCCGATGGTTTGTACTACCTCTTCTCCTTTAATTGCCTCTACCTTTAATCCGAAAGTGTTTGTTAAATTGCCAAAATTATCAGCAATTGGACCTAGAATCAAAGTATTGGCAAAATTCTTCTGAGCTGGTTCGTATTCAAGTTTCAACCCTCCAAAAGTAGTAGGTGTATTTGAAAACACATTGAACTGCCTACTTTGGCTGTAAGCTGGGAAAGTAATTAATGCTGGCCCGCTTTGAACAACTTGATTAGATTCTACAACTACCTTACAAACGCCCTGTTTTAAGCTACCATTTACACTTAAACCTTGGCTGGTTAAAGAGGATGCATAAATAATTGCTTCGCAATCTCCATCTGGTACTTGAACTTTACTTCTATCTACAATGTCTGCTACAGAGAAAGTCATTCTTTGTCCGGCCTTTAGAGAGCTTGGTTGTTCTATATTCACGCCACTTGTTACCACACCAGTTTCGAAATCATTAAAATTAATATTCACAAAGTCAGAAACTTGGCCATTTCCTAGACGAATGAAAACTTTGTAGAAACCTCCTTCAGCAAAAATATCACCAGGAGCAGTTAAACTAAATGTTCCATTATCAACTTTTAAAGCCTGACCATCAATACTATTGTATTCTTTATAGCTAAAATTTGTATTGCTATACACTCCTAAAGTTACCGGTACATTGTTTAATGCTACATTTGCATCATCAACCAAACCACTAGACTGCAAAAGAATTGGCTGACCTTTTGTTTGCACTACTGTTTTGTTTTCTAAATTAATCAAAGTAGCTGGTTTGTTCAAGAACGATACTGTTTGTTCAAGACTTGTGCCCTTCAAAGTTACTTTATAAACACCTTCGCCAGTAGGAATTTGAGAGGTGAGAATATCTGCAGAGCAACTTCTATTGTTATTCACCTTAGCTTTGATACTTGAAACAACATTATTTCCACTCTTAACTTCAAAATTACACTCATCAGTTTCTTTAAGCGTATTATTTAAACTTAGAACTTTTTTAGCCATTACTGGGGTTAGGCCATTTATAGAGACTGAACCAAATGGCAAATTTAAAGATGAAAGTGCATTTGGAACGAATTCTGCAAAATTACCTGCCACATCTAAACTAGCTATATTACTGTACACTTCTTCATTACTATCTACGAATAATAACGAATAGTTTCCAGTTGAAAGATTGTTGAATTCACCTGTACAAGCAGACTCTGAAACTTGGCAATCAGAACTAGCAATTACATTTGTGGAATTCCTATCGGATAAATAAACCTTACCGGTCAAAGTTCTAGGATTTACAGTTCCTTCTGGCCATCTTAAATTAAAGGCTGCTCCAGCTCCACTACTAATTTTATCTGATTCAAGTTTTAATTCTAAAGACCTTCCAATTTTAGCTCCAGAATTGATTAACTTGGTAAATACTCTGTTTGTGCTGCTTTCTTGTAGCCCACTTTTATTCAAAAATCTAATCTTTCCTAAAATTGTTAAATATTCTGTATCAGCTTTATCAATCTTACCAGTTGCAATATATTCAACACGCTCCCCTGAGGAAAGAACTGGTAATTTAAAACTGTTTACTTGTTTGTCTGAATTTAAATCTAAACTTCTGATGTTACCGCCATTTATTGTGCTCCAGGTTACTGATGAATTTGTGGAAAATAAGTCTAAGGCAATGCTATTAATTGATTCAACTACGCTTGTATTCTGAATAGTTACATTTAAGCTAATGGTATCCCCTACTGAAAAATCTTTCTCTTCATTTAAACGAATTGATGCTGAAACTGAAGCATTTTCGCTTGCTTTAGCATCTTCACCATTAGTGTTCCATAATGAATATCCAATAAGACCTCCTACTATAAAGTAAACGGCAAGAACTGATACGATCAGCTGTTTTCTTCTACCAAATCTTGTAAATGATAAATTCCATCTACTTTTTTTTCTTGGAACAGCTTTAAGTGATATTGAGCGTGAATTAGCCATATTTTGTTTTTGTTTATTTAATTATATCTTATGAATTATATCTTGGCAAAAGGACTATAATCCACTACCTCCAATACTAGTTACTCCAATAGAATCAGCTTTGAAAT
>JBILXY010000027.1:0-9555 GCA_044378055.1 Bdellovibrionales bacterium
AATTTTTATATGGTTTTGTGTATTTTTTAGGTTCTGAACTCATAGTATCTCAGTTTAATATTAATAAACCTTGTAATTATGAGCTAAGGTAGTATTTTTGTCACCCTGTTTGTTTCTTTAAGTCCCAATTATTGGTGGCTATGAATATAGGAAATATTTATCTAAGGCATATCTAAAAGGCTATTGCCCTCAGATAAGTATTCATGGAAGGCCAAACAAAAAACTTGGCTATCAGTTTGTTTTAAAGATACAAGTTTCAGTTCCTAAGCTTCTATATGGCAATAATGTAGAACAAGTTAAAGTTGAAGATGAAGACAAGTTCTATTCTATAGTTAAAAGTAAATGTATAGAGTTGGGTGTGGAAATACTAACCAACCTTAAAAATTGCAAAGTAATTGGCTTTGACCCAGCAATAAATATTCATTTAACAGGAGGTTCTACCGCAGAACAGGCTATTAGGTATCTTTATAAAGGCTATACCTCTAAAAATGTAAGTTTTGATAAGCGAGATTTTAGAGATAAAGGTCATGCAATTTACTTACATACTGGTAAGTGGAATTTAGTTGCATATGATAAAAAAGAAGATTATATCAAGCCTAAATACAAAAGAATAGATAAGCTAGGTGGTAAAAACAAAGAACTGTACTTAAGCTTAAAAAATAAAGAGATTCTAAGATTAGAGTTACATGGCAGGGATCAAAAAAAGCTGTTAAAATTGTTCCAAAGGTTTTATCCTGAAACTGATGAAGTTAGTTGTGGAATGCTGTTTAACGAAGAGATATGGAAAACTGTTTTACGAGAATGTTTCCTATTTAGTTTTTTAGAAGGCAATAGACTGGCTTTTAGTTTTGAAGATAACCATATAACTTGGTATGAAAGAATTAAACGCAGGTATATAAAAGCTACTGACACTCAGATTAGGGCTAAGCTTGCTTTAGTATTATTAGCCAAAGATGATGAAGGTTTAAAAGTTTATAGGAGGCTATATGAGAAGGGGCATTCGCAAAGAGAGTGGTATAGATTATTGAATGAAATTAAGGAGCTTCAAAGTTTGGTCCTTCCAGATGACTATTATAGCTTTATATATGATATAGACAAAGCTTTATGGTATCAAGATTGTGTAAATTTAATTGACATATGATAACAAAAGATAACTATATTAACTATTATGTCACTAGATAGTTATATTACTATAAAAGAAATCTGCCAAAGTCTGAAGGTAAAAAAACTTACAGTTTATAGGTGGATTAAATCTGGAAAGTTGCAAGCAATGAAAGTGGGTAAAAGTTATAGAGTTACTCAACAGCAATTTGATAACTTTATTAATTTAAAGAAATAAAACAAACAAAAATATAAATAAAATTAAAGTTGTAAATCTAATATAATTATATGTCACGCAAACAAGATGTAATCACCCCTAAAGCAGTAAAAGCCTATGTGCTAGCTAGAGTATCTAGCAAAGATCAAGAAGAAAATAATTCTATTCCAGCCCAAGAAAGAGCCTTAAGAGAATATTGTCACCATAAAGGTTTAGAAATTATTGAGGTAGTTAGGTTGGTTGAATCTTCTACAAAAGACCGTATTGTTTTTAACCAAATTGTAGATCAAATACGAATGTCTAAGGAGCCAGTATGCTTGGTGGTAGAAACTGTAGACAGACTTCAACGAAGTTTTAAGGAATCAATAATTTTAGAAGAACTTAGAAAGCAAGGCAAGTTAGTACTACACTTTAGGCGAGAAAGCTTAATTTTAGATAAGGAATGTAATAGTAGTGATTTACTACGCTGGGATGTAGCAGTAATGTTTGCCAGATCTTATGTTCTGCAACTTTCAGATAATGTTAAGAGAGGTAATAAAGAAAAGTTTGAAAAAGGTGAGCTTGCTGGTAAAGCACCTTTTGGCTATTCTAATGGCCTTAACGCTAAGGATAGACCTTGGGTTTATGTAGATGAAAATAAAAGAGAGTTTATTACTTGGTTGTTTGAAGCCTATGCCTCAGACAATTGGTCCTTTACTATGCTTGCTGAACAGGCAGTTAAAAGAGGCTACATGGAAACTACAAGGCAAGACAGGTACAGAACCTCCAGTATTGCACAAATAATGAACAACCCATTTTACTGTGGAATTTTAAGAAGGAATGGAAGAGAAACGAATCACCCTTATGAGTGTATAATTTCTCAAGACCTTTTTTACAAAGTGCAAGACTTAATTGAATTGCGTTCCAGGAAAAGACAAAAAAATAATTCCATTCCATTTATCTTCAACCACGTTTTTAGATGTGCTAAGTGCGATGGTGCAATAGTAGGGTGTAATCCCAAAAAAGAGTTTAATTATTACAGATGTAGTAATGCTAAGTGTCCAAATTTTAAATTCAACAAGTCTGAAAAAGAGTTGCTTTCACAAACCTCTCTAATGTTATCTCAGGGGCATTTGCCACAGGAAATAATAGATCAAGTAGTGGAAACATTAAAATGCTCTGTAGAAGCTAAGAATAAGCTACAAACTGAAACCATAAACCAACTATCTAAAGAGAAGAAAGTTATTCTAAATAGGTTGGACCAAATGTATTTAGATAAGCTTGATGGTTGTATTACTAAGCAACAGTATGACAATATACAAGAGAAACAGAACAGAAAACTTAAAGATATAGACGTAGAATTATCTAAACTTACAAGTTCACAGGAAAACTTTTATTTAACGGCAGAATCAGTGTTAAACCTAGTTTCTAAAGCAAAAGAACTCTTTGAATTAGCTACAACTAGTGAAAAACAAAATATATTAAAATTGATATCATATAACTCTAAGGCAGATGCCCAAGAATACTCATTAAATCTAAAAGAACCGTTTGTTACTCTGTTCAATTTCCAGGAACGTCCACTTTGGCAGGGGTAGTAGGAATCGAACCCACGACGAAGGTTTTGGAGACCTTAGTTATACCATTTAACTATACCCCTAACTTTTTCAGCATGTTTTCATGTTTTTGCTTTGTCAAGAATCAGGCTTAACTAATAAACTAAACTTGTTCGGCGGTGCAGGCTTCTGGGTTATTTGCTAGTACATTTATACTTACAATTTCATCGTCTAGAGCGGCTGTAATTATTTTATCTATGCTGTGAAAAAGTAAATCTAGCCTTAGGAAGAAATCGTTTTGGTTATAGGTTTCGGGGAAAATTTCAAAACCCAATTCCAGTATCCAGTTATTATCGCGGTTTAACTTTTCTTTAGGATTTATAAATAATTTTACGCCGTTGCAGGTATCTAAAACCTGAAGATAAAAGGGTAGGTAGCCAGTTTCCACACTTCCAATCAGTTTTTCGGTGGAAATTAAAATTACTTTTTCTGTAACTTTACCAGTAAGTCTGAATTGATAATTTGAATCTGAAACGCAGGGAATAAGTATATTATTTCCATTCACCACAAAGCTGTTTGGGTTTAAACCATAATCAGAAAAATCGGTAATTAAATTTTGAATTGTATAGGGCATATTTTAAATATTAATTTAATAACTCTTGGACTTTATTAAAGTACTCTTCTAATTTGTTTTTAATTTCTTGTTGGTTATTTACTTTGGCTTTTTTGAATTTTTTTGGGAAGCTTTTCAGTATGGTTGGCAGCCAGGTGTTCATGTTTTTCTGTTCTAAAATAATGAACTTATCTTTAACCTGTTTTGCATTAATTTCCTGATGAGAATTAGGAAGTGGAACTAGGAAAGCATTTTTTCCTAAATATTCAAGCTCGGTTATTGAACCCATTCCAGCTCTGCATAAAACCAAGTTCACATTGGAAAGCAGCTTTGGCATATCTTCTAAAACAGTTTCTAATCTTAAATAATCTGGGCTTTCAACTTCGTCTAAAATTACGGTTTGCAGGGCTCCGGTAAGGTGAACAATTCTGAAATTGTCTAGTAAATCTATAATATTATCTATTGCCCAATTGTTAATGGCCAGCGAGCCTGATCCCCCGCCGAAAATTAGAAAAATTGGTTTAGAAACTTGGCTGAAAAATAATTCTAAATCTGGGTTTTGCCAATCAGCTTCCAAGGCTTCGTCGAACTTTTCAAAATTAAGTGGATTCGGAATAATTTCAACATTTTTAAACTTGGGGAAATTGGTTTTGGTGTACTTAAAAACTGCAGTATTTAAATCTCCAAATTTTACTGTTAAACTGTTGGCAAGCCCGGGTAATGGGTCTTGTTGATGGATAATAACTTTGGTTTTAGTAAGCCTTAAAAAGTTAGTAAACTGAGTTGCAATAACAACCGGAACAGCAAGGAAACTTCCAGCATTTAAAACTAATTTAGGATTGTATTTTAAAAGTAAATTTACTGATTTTAATACAGCAAAAATTAATTTTATGGAATTAGAAACAACCTCTGCAATTCCATTTATTAACTGGGAAAAACCTTTATTCTTAAAACTTAAAAAACTGAATTTTGTTTCTGGTAAATATTCCAATTGGTAATCATTTTGCCTTGAAACTTCTTCTTCAAAACCACCTTTAATTCCCAAAATTATTGGCTGAACTTCATTTAAATTTTCAGCAATAGCAAGTAAAGGTAAAAGTGGCCCCCCAGTTCTTCCAGCAAGTAAAAAAATATTTTGCTTCATGCTTATAACATCAATTTACAATAAAATATTGTCTAGGGTTGCATTATTTTAAAAATTGTGAGCATTATTTTTATTACGCAGTTGAGATTAAATTTAATGAAACCATCATTTATTAGTATATATACTCAAGATTATGTTTATTTTTATCTCCCATTCAAAAACTTAAATCAAACCAAGGATTTACTTGGCACAATGGGTAATAATACTCAATATGATCGTCTTGATACAATAAAAGTAGATAATGACACTCTTAAAGATATATCAACCTCAATCGCCAACCCTGATGGTGAGAAGTTGGTAGTGATTAAGGTGGATAATAATTTCTTCATATATTCTTTAGTTCATAGGCTTTTGAGTGTAGATTTCAATGAGTTACTTGTTATTAACGGCCAGATTTCAGGCTTATAAAATTGCCCCAATTATGGGGCTTTCTTCAAAACAAGATTAAACTGGCATTTTATATTTAATTTTTAATTTTTTTGAAACTTGATATTTTTATTAAATTAGTTATTAATTTGAATTGTTAAATTTCATGATAAAAAATGGAAAACACACCAGTTATAGTTAAATTATTTAATAAATATAATTGCAGTCTTGATTTATATTTTTCCTGCTACCATTGGTACTTAATTGAAAGTGAATACGATCGATTAATTTTGTATAACCAAGTTAAGCCAAAATACACTGAACTTGATAAACCACTGATTTTTACTGATGATCTGTGCGAAATTCTTGAAACTAATAATTGGGCTGAATTAACAATTATATCGTTTAAAATGCAATCCCCAAATGATAGGCTAGTCCTTGATGTTATCGATGTTTTTTTAGCAAAACTTTTAGTAGAAAACAAGTGTGATTGTAAATCTTATATTTTATCTTAACTTCAGCCCTAAAAATGGGGCTTTCTTTTTGCCCAAAACTGTATTGTACTGTATAATATAGCAAGTATATCTTTCGCTGCTTTTATTGCTATGCTTGGCACTTTTTTAAAACAATCAATTTCAGCCTCAATAATTATTTTATTAGGTCTTGTTTTGATGCCAATTTCCGCTTCAGCACAGGGAACAAGCCAAACTTCTATTAGTTTGCAACTTCTGCCTCCAAATGTTTGTTTGTTGAATTTAAAAGTTTATCCTGAAAAAAGAATTCCAAGAACTGGAAACTGGAATACCATTGTTACAGCCGAAATATTTTCAATATCTGGACAAAGTATAGGAACCGTTTCAGGAAGAAGTGATAATGCAGGAAATGTTACTTTTAATATCTGTGATGCAGGAATTATTGCACCTCCGGGAATATACAATTTTTATGTTAGAGGATTTTCCCACCTAAGAAAATATTTCCCACTTCAGCAAGCCTTTGATAATGACAATACCATTACCGATTTAACCACAGGTGGTCGTGTTTTACTAGCCGGAGAAACCAGTAATGTATTTGATAACAAAATTAATTCCTTGGATGCTTCCACCCAAATTAGGTTTTTTTACCGAACTGATGACGAAAAGAACGATTTAAACCGAGACGGAAAGGCTAATTCTTTAGATTTTTCCAATACAGTGTATAATTTTTATCGACTGGGAGATTAGTTAAGAAAACACTTTAAAAAAACAAAAACAAATGTCTAACGCAAACCAAATTCAAAATGCAAAATTCAAATTACAAAATTTGGGCTTGTTAGTCTCTAGCTTTATTCTTTTTTCTTTAACTTTTACATCAGTAAGCTTGAATGCAGCTAGCTTCGATTTTAACCCTTCAACAAGCCAACTTCTAGCAGGTTGTAGGTCGGCTATTAATATAGATGCTAATGCTTCAGGCCAAACTTCCAATGCTGCAGATATTGAAGTTCAGTATAATCCAGCAGAAATAGATATTTTAGATTCAGATTCTAACATTCCTGGAACCCAAATTAAACCTGGAAATGCCTATGAAACTTATTTTGGAAATGATGTTACACCAAGTTTATCCAGAATTCGTCTGGCTGGGGCTTCTTTTGTAGGAAACTTAACCAGCAGAAGAACTTTTGCTACAATTGAATTTCAAAGCAGACCTGGGGTTACTTCCACCAGTTTCCAAATTAGATTTACCGGAGTAGGGGCAACTCTAGACAGTAACATTGCTGATTCTTCCACCAGCGACGATTTATTAAGTTCTGTAACCAACGGAAATTACACTTTTAGAACCGATTTCTGCCAGGTAGACCGTGAACCACCTAGAATTATTAATCAAAGCCCAACAGCATATGCCACTGGGGTTGCCGCAAATTCACAAGTTCGAATTCAAATTACAGATAATCAGGCCGGGGTAGATTTGGCTAATACCAGACTATATATAAATAACGATGAATATTTAGTAACCGATCCTGCTGTTTCTTACACTGGTTCAGCTTTAAATTACAGTTTCGTAATTACTCCAAGAAACCCAATTCCAACCGATGCAGCCAGTACAATAAGGGTTGTAACCCAAGATTTGGTAGGGAATAAGTCTAATAATTCCATTGTTTTCAACATTCCACCAAGTATTATTGAGCAAGTAATATGTCCAGCTTATGTTAATCCAAACGGAGCTACCGGAGTTGGAGGAATTGGAGGTGGAAATACCTTGCCTCAAACTGGTGGAACAATTAGAACAGGAGGATATTCCCCAGAATTAATAAATGCCTTAAAAGATGAATTAGATGACGAAAAATCTGCCAATAGTTTGCTCGGGGCTACTCCACTTAATGGATCGTTTTGGAACGATTTGTTTTCCAGACCAATAATTGGCAACATGGATAAAATTAAAAGTTTGGAAGCCAGTTTGAAAGCTCTTCAATATTTTTCACTGTTTAGTTTAGCTATTTTAATTTTTCTGCTTTTGAACCTTTTGTTATCCGGTAACAGACGAGAAATAAGAGGCTATGCTTTAAATAGTAGTAAAAAACCAGTATCTGGAACTTTAGTGGAATTATTCAATTTAGTAGATAACCTAAAAGCTGGGCATTATTATTCTGAAAATGACGGTGAATATATTTTCAAAGTAGATCCAGGTGCTTACGAAGTTAGGTTTGTTGATGGTGGTAAATATTATTCAGATAATGTAATTGTTCCAGAAATTTTACAAACCACCTTCTTGGGTAAGAATTTAAGTTTAGAAAAAGAGAATAAGTATCTGCAAATTTTTGCCCAACTATGGTTTGTTGTGAAAGTTGGCTTAACCAAGCTTTACCCTGGTGTTTTACTTGTTGGAACAATTATTGCTTTAATAAATTTGTATATTTTACCAACCTGGTTTAATGTTATTATCTTTGTTGTATATATTGCCATTATAGCCAGTATTAGCATTCCAAAACTTGTTCGCTATATTAACCAGTCTGTTCAAGCCAGATAGTCCAGAAAGATTAACCTCCACAAACGCTTAAACCAAGGGGTTCTAAGTTATTAAATCTGGCTTGAATTTGTTCGTTGGTTGGTTCATTTGGTTGAACGAAAATTACGATATTTCCAATTAAATTGTTAATTTGTTTTAGTTCTTCCTCGGTTTTTGTAACTGCTTCTGTATCTACTACTTTGTTTTCTTTATTGCTAATAGCCTGGGCAACAACTAAATTATTTTTGTTTTCAATAGATTGTTTTTCCTGTTCGGCCTTTTTAACATCAATTTCATGTTGCTCTGCTTCACTTACCGTTGCATGCTCAACTCCGTCATGGGCTAAGGCGGTAATTGGCCCAAATGGATTTGGTAAAAAGCTGGTTTTCTTTTCTGATTTTTCAAGTTCTTCCCGTTGTATGCGAAGTATGCTGTTTTGTCCTAAAAATTCTTCCAAAGTTTGGTTTAAAAATTGATTAAACTCTTTTTTCTGGAAGCCATTCTTATCGCCAATGTAGATAAAAAATTTATCGTCTCCGCTAGGTTTTGGTAAGGATTGACTGTGGATTGGTATGGCAAATATTGAGGGTGGAAATTGAAATAACTTATCGAACTTAAGACCCATATAGCCGTCTAAACCACCAACTTTATTCAAACCATAAAATTTTAAAACATCACCACCGGTAATTCCTTGCCAATGTAAGTGTACAATTTGGTCCTTTTCGTCGTGAAAGTGAATAGGAGATTCAGTTAAACCATTATTGCAAATATCCTTAACATAATCAACTTGATACCTTGGGTCGGCAAAATTTTCTGCTTTTCCTCTGAAAATATATTGAAGCCTGAAATGATATTGATCAGGTTTTGGGTTAGCAAAACGGGTTGGAGTTAATAAAATAATCCAGCTATTGTTAAGACACAAAGCAACAAAAGGCTGGCCAAAACTATCCCACCAATTTTAAATATTTTAGAATTTTTAAGCATAATTGATCACCTAAATTACTAAATCAGCTTATTTATTTTAGCAAATTTTTGTGTTGTAAGCTGTTTATTTAATATAATTATAAGGATGTTTCTAAATTATTTTTTGACATAATTTATTCAAGTAGCTATAATTAGGGTAGTATTATTACCTTAACTTTAATTAAATGACTAAAATTGAAAATTTGTTGCTTTCTGGGAAAACCATTTTTAACCTGCAAGATTTGGCAGTAATTTGGAATATTGTTGAGCATGGAAAGCTAGTTGAATTGGTTAAATACTATTTAAGACAAAAAAGAATTCTGCCAATTAAAAAAGGATTGTATTCAATTAAAGAAAATTATTCAGATTTAGAGCTTGCTCAAAAATTAGTACCTAATAGCTATATATCTTATTATACTGCCTTATCTTTTTATGGTGTAAACTTTCAGTTTTATTCTGAAATACATTGTTGTTCAACAAAAAGCAGAACAATTATAGTTGGCGATAAAAAGTTTGTTTATCATAAAATTCCAGATGATATTTTCTATAATGGTTTAGGGTTGGTTCAAGAAAGTAATTTTACTATTTCAAGTTTAGAAAGAACAATTTGTGATAGTTTGCTTATAAATAAATATATTGG
>JBILXY010000010.1:0-35904 GCA_044378055.1 Bdellovibrionales bacterium
AGAAGCTGTTGTAGTGTTATTGTAATAATTCCTTACATTAACAGTTTCTCCTGGGGCTATATCTAAACTTTTATATAATACTCCACTTTTTTCATATAGTTTAACAAAACATACTCCGCTTGCTGTTGTTCCACCATTAGCTGTGTAAGTTGCACAATCTGATGGGTTGAAAGCTGTTGCTGTTGTATTAGCTGCCTGGGCTGTATCTTCTTGTTTTAAAAGATTGTAAGTGAATAATCCTGAAATTAGAAGTACACCAAGAACAAGAACAGAGATTAGAGAATATCTTCCTTGTCTAGATTGTAGAAATTGGTTTAGATTTACATTCTCAATTTTTACTTTGAAGTTATTTTTTAAACTATTTTCGTCTTTGTTAGACATATTTGTTTTTGTTTTTGGATAGAGATCCGTTGGCGATGGTGTGGTCACCGATTGTGGCTAGTAAACTTAGCAGCTACTTGTACCCCTGGTAAGTAAACTGGTGCAGGCTGAACTTGCTTTAATCGACATGTTTGCCCTGAGGGGTGAAACCGACAGGTTTTGGAATAGTTATTTCAATTCAAATTTCAGACAGATGGGTGTATTTTCTGCTTATGTGCAGAAGTATATATTATTGTTTGGTTTTGGGCAAAAAAGGAAAGACCGTGGCCCCTGTATATGTCAAATTATTCGCTTACGCTTTCTAACATTTCATATGGAGTTATATTTCCAATTCCTTGGTGTCTTCTAATATGGTTGTAATATATTAGATATTGATACAATCCTTCAGCAAACTCATCTATTGTGTTGAAAGTATGATCTGCAATGAACTCTGTTTCTATTGTTCTCCAAAATCTTTCTATCTTTCCATTTGTTTGAGGTCTGTATGGTCTTGTAAATCTATGTTTAATATTCTTTTCAATTAAAAGTCTTTCAAAAGGATGATTTCGCTTTACTTCGTCTCTTGAATCCTTTTTACCAAACTCACTTCCATTGTCAGTTAACATAGCTTTAAACTCAAAATTATATACTTGGTAAAAGACTGATAATACTTTTAAACATTCCATTATTTGTATTTAGGGTGTTTTTTTGCCAAAGCGTCGGCAATTCCCACTTGAGACACCGGTACAGTTCGGGTTTCCCGAACGACATGAGTGTCCGTAAAGGGGGTGGTCGTAGGTCGGGGTTTAGAAGCGTCGGCAAAAGGAGCAACTGCGAAGCAGAAGCAAGGAGGGATTAAAGTCCTGAACCTCCAATTGAAGTTACCCCAATAGAACCAGCTTTGAAATCATAGTTACTGTATAGAAGATAATTCTTTGTTGTTGTGTTGTCCGAGGTTACTGCTGTTATTTCAAAGTCTACATTCCAGAATAGTTGGTTTGCTGTAAGAAGGGTTGAAGTACATCCTGTTGTGTTGTTGTAGGCTACAGAGGAAGATAGACTTCTCCATGTAGTATCAGATTTGAATTTGTATCTGAAGGTACAAGTTGTTGTATATCCAGAAGTTTCTAATCTTGTGTCTTTTAGAGTTAGAATAAGGTTATCTGCTGTAGAGCTTCCACTTCCTCCATATCTTTTTGCTAGAGCTTGTGTAGGACTATAGGTTAAGGCTGTGTCGAATAGGGCACAGGGGTTTTGAGCTGAACAAAGTGTTGAAGCTGTGGTTAGGTTTATTACTCCTTTGTTATTCCAAGTAGCAGGAGTTGTTCCTTTACCTAATTGTACATTACCATTTCCTGATGTTAATGGGTTTGGTGTTCCTATTGTGGTTATTGCTGTACATGTTAGAACTGAAGCTGAGATAGTACATGATGATACAGGAGTGGAGTTATTAGTAGTTTGGTTAGTTCTAGCTTGAATACCACCGGAAGGTAATACAAAAGGCCCTGTTCCGTTAATAGGGAAAGTACATGTGTAGGTTGTTCCAATACTTACATTAGTTGTAGAAGTACAATCTGTAGAGTTACCAACACTTCCATTTCCAGAGGCTAGATCTGGGTCTACTATTGTTGATCCTGCAACTACATTAACAGGGGTTGTTCCTCCTAAGTTAGTTGTAGCTGTTTTAGCTCCTGTGGTTGAACCTACTGTTACTAAGGAAGCTGTGAAAGTTCCATCGGGATTAAAGGTTGTTGCAATACTTCCTCCTCCGTTATCTATACTAACTGTTACGCTTCCAGCGTAAGGAACACCAGAAGGTGCTCCTGTTCCTTGGCCACTGCAGTTTACAGTTGTTCCTGCTGCTGGGTTTGGTGGAGTACAAGTAAGATTTGTTATTTGTCCGTTGTTTGGAGTGTATGAAGTTGGGGTTACTGAAGTTCCGAATACTGGAGTGGCATTCTGAGTGAAGACAGGGCCAAAGATTGGGGTGCCTGTGGCGGCGTAGGAGTAGTTTCCGTATAGAATTCCTGGTAAAACATAATAACGGCAGCCTTGTTGTCCACAACTACCCGTTGACCAACCACAATAAGCATATCCTAGAGGAGATATATCACCATAATACGATGGCAGTCCATTACCACAACTACCAAGGTTAATAACAAAAGTACTTCCAGAACCTGTTTGCAAAAGACATTCTCTAAAGCCTTGTGGGTTTATTAGTTGAGCGGGCTGGTTACCTACTGCAAATACTCCTGACCCAGGTGGACAAGCAGATAATGGATCAGCTGTAACTGGTGTCCCCGCCGTAGCAACACAGCTAGCTCCAGATACTGTTCCTCCGCTAGGACAAGAATAAGAAGTACCAGTCTGCCCAGTAACAAAACACTGAGCCCCATTACCACCTAAGAATTGGCCACCAGGACAAGTGTAAGCACTTGGGGTTGTAGAAACACAACCTGTTCCTGCACCATTTACTGTTGAACCACTTGGACAGTTTAAAGCTGCCTGAGCAATCTCATTTTGTTTTAGTAAGTTTGAAGTAAATAAACCTGAGATTAGAAGAACACCTAAAACCAAAGCGGAGATTAAAGAATACCTTCCTTTTTTGGATTGAAGAAAGGATTTTAAGTTAAATTTATTTGTTTGGTCTTTATTAGACATATTTGTTTTTGTTTTGTTGGAGATGCACCTCCTTTTGTTTTGTTTTTTCCTTTTGGCGAGACGGGCTCGCCGCTACTTGTTTTGTTCCCATTCTCCCTTGTAAAGGGAGGTGCCCATAGGGCGTAGGGTTAGAAGCGTGGGTAACTTTGCGGATCTACCAATGGCGATCCGCGATCGCCGCTACTGTTATTATATTTTATTGTTTGTTTTTTGGAAAAGGGTTTTTTTGAAAGTTGACACAAAGAATTTCATTTTACAATGTTTGCTGGTATTCTTTTATGTTATCTAAAAATAAAGCTATTTCAGCTATCATTTTGCTCGTTGTAATTTTTATAGGCTGGCTAGGCTTTACTGGCTATCAATTATGGTATAGCTGGCCAAATAATTCACCAACAGGAGAATATTCAATTAAAGTTACCAAAGGTCAACAATTAGGTGATGTAGCTGAAAAATTGGAGCAAGATAAAGTTATTTCCTCCAAAGATATAATTTTATTGCAAGCTAAGATTAATCCTATCAGAAACTTGCTAAGTGCAGAGTATAAGATAAAAGTACCAACAACCAGCCAGGATATTTTGAATCAAATTGATGATCAAACTAAATTTAAACTGGATGAATTGGCCAAAATTCCTAAACTTCCTACTGTAAAAGTAACTATCAGGGAAGGTTTGAACATTGATCAAATGGCTTTAATTTTAGAAGAAAAAGGAGTTATAAAAGCTTCAGAGTTTCAAGCTTTCGCTAAAAATTACAAAAATTTTAATAGAGATGATTATCCATTTTTACCTGAACCTTTAACTTGCGAATATGGAAATTTAAAGAATTGTGCCAAATATTATCCTGAAGGATACTTATATCCAGATACTTACGATTTCTTTCAACCAACTTCAGTAGAAAAAGTTTTTAATACTTTCTTAGATAATTTTTATAACAAAGTATGGGCAAAACTTGAAAATCAAGCTAAGGGTAAAGACTTCAGTAAAATTGTAATTATGGCTTCTGTTATGGAAAAGGAATCAGGAAGGAATAAGGGAATCAAAGACGATGCTATGCTGGCAGAATTAAACAAGGAAAGAAAAATAATTGCTGGTGTTTTTTACAATAGAATAGAGCAGGGTATGAAGTGGCAAAGCGATGTAACAGCTGAATATGGTTATGGCAAAAAAGTGTGCCAGCAAACTTTTAAACTGGAAGGTTGTATTTTCCTTGATGATGAATTGGCCAATACTAAATACAATACTTACTTAATTTCTGGATACCCAATTGGCCCAGTTACGAATCCCCAATACTTTAATATTGAAGCTGCATTAAATCCTGATCAAAATGATTTTATATATTTTGTGGCCGATGTAACAGGTAAAAAGTATTTTGGAAAAACTGAAGCTGATCAGCAAAAAATAATTAATCAAGTAAATAAAATAAACCGAGATTTAGGTTTGTAATTTGACAAAAGAATCGCTTAATCACAAATGTCATGGTATGAATAAGAAAGAAGTTATTACGGATAACTTTATTGAACAAGAGATAAATCTATCTGCAGTTACATCAACAATAGAGCAAAAACCTGTAGAAGTTAGTAAGAATAAAATTAAACCCAAGCGAAGTTTTTTTCCAAAATTTAATAACGAAATTATTCTTCCGGCTATAGCAATTGGATGTATTTTAGGAGTGTTGTTATTCTATTTTCAGGGCCTACAACCATTAATATTAAAGAATTATGCCGACGCTTCTTCCAAAAAGATTGTTGAGCTAAAAGAAAGATATACAAACCAAGTTAGTACTATTTCCAACATGCAAAAAGAATTAGATACTTATTTTATTGATTTTTCCGATAAAGTTTGCAGCGAACAAGAAACATACAAAACTAAAAAAGAAGATTTAGAAAAAATTGATAGATTGAAACTGTCGTTAGTTCCTGATGCAACATATAAAAAATTACCAACATCTGGGGTTTTTTACAGTTCAGAAATACAAGAAATTTATCAGAATTTTTTCACAGGTTATGTAAACGGTTTGCAAGAATGGAGTAAATTATCCGATATGATTGGCACAGTTCCAAACTTTCTTGATTATAGAAATTTATGGGTTGAGACTTGCCAGAAAATTGAAGCTAGCGATGGAAATGTGGCTGAAGTTAAAGCAGCTTGCGAGAATTTAATAAACCTTTCTAAAAATTTTGAAGGGATAAAAAATACTCAGTTTGGTCAACAAATAGCAAGTGGTAGTGCACAAAGTATTGATAGTTGCAATGAAGCCCTAAAGCTTAAATCCAGGATAATACCAAACTATGGTAAATGGAGACTTGACTGGTTAACAGGTTATGACAGAATAGTTCAAGCAAGACCGGTTTGGACAGATATGAATGAAGCACTAAATAAAGTTTCGGAAAACCTTCTTAGTTCGGCTACAAACAGTATTACAAAAATAAATTCTGTTGTGGCAGAAAGAAGACAGTTTATAAATTTGTGGTATATTTTAGATATTAAATAAAATTTTCTTCAAGTAGTTTTTAGATAATTTCAGCGAAAATAGTTCCATCTCCTCCTCCCAGAAAATCGGCAGTTTTCCATTTATAGTTGCAAGTATTTAGATAGCTTTCGGCAAAATATCTAAGTGGGTTTTTTCCTTCGATTAAATTTTTCGATTGTAAACCTTTGCCCACAATAATGGCAATTTGAACATGTAAACCAGACTTAATTTGCCTGGCTTTATTAAGCTTTGTTTGTACAATAAATTTATCTAAAGCATGCCAAACATCGTGTTGATCGATATATTTCCCAAAACCATTTAGGCTGTGTAAATCGATGGTCGGTTTATTCATAATCGCAGTAATTTTTAGCTGAAATTTTATGCAGCTAATTTTTGAATTGAAGCTGAGAGTATTTTTGCAAATTCAATAATCTCTTCTTTGGTAGTTAAAATTCCTAGGCTAATTCTTAGGTTGGCACCAACTTGTTTATTCCCAATTTCTTTAATTAAAAGGCTTTCTTTGGTTGCGCCACTTTGGCAATTACTGCCAGAACTTACACACACATTTTGTAAACTTAAGAATGTTAGTATCTGATCGATATTTATCTTCGGAATAAAAATATTTAGGTTGTTTGCAACACGTTTTTTAAAATCACTTTCTTCAAAAAAACCGTTAATACTTATTTCAGGGTTAGATTGAGTAATTAATGAAACTAGATTGTCTCGAAGTTCTAGAGCATTTTGAACATTAATATCTAAGTCATTTTGGCTTATTTCCAAGGCTTTTGTGAAGGTTGAAATTCCAGCCACATTTTCAGTTCCAGCTCTTACTCCACTCTCTTGCTGACCACCTTTAAGCTCGGCGTTGAGATTAATTTCTTTATTGAAAATTAAACAACCAGCACCTTTTGGAGCATAAATTTTAGAACTGCTTAAGCTTAAAATATCCACATTTTGCATAATTTCTTTCAGACTAATCCAATTTGGGGCTTGGGCGGAATCGGAAAAAATGTATAATTTGGGTACTCCTTCTTGCCCTCGAATAAGATTTATTTTATCTACCAAAACTTGGATTTCTTTTAGCGGCTGAATAGTTCCAATTTCATTGTTTACAGATTGAATACAGATCAGTTTTATTCCGTTAGTGATTTTTGCTTCTAAATCCGCCAAGTCTATGGTTCCTTCTAAATCCAATTTAACTCTATTTTTTTCTTCAAGGTCGTTAATATTTTTAAGGATTGAGTCGTGTTCTAGGTTGGAGTATAGGATTGGGTTTGAGGTTGGTTCGTAAACTTCGCCGCTACCCCCAAGCCTGAAGGCTTGACCCCTTGCTACCCCCAGAGCTTCGCTCTGACCCCTTACCAGGGGTATTTTATCCTCGTTTCCTCCATTCCCATTTGACGACGAGGGTGTCGCCGCTACGGTGAAGGGTTTTAGGGCTAGGTGGTTGGCTTCTGTTATGTTCGAGGTAAAAACCAGGTTGTGGGTTTCCCTTGAAACGCCTAAAATATCTAAAATTTTTAACCTGCTAAGCTCTAATTCCGATTTGGCTAATCTTCCAACAGGGTGAATAGCCGAAGGGTTGCCCCAATATTTGGCTGTAATGGAATTGTAATGCTCCAAAAGTTCAGGCAAAACTGGGGTTGAGCCAGCATAGTCTAGGTAGATCATATTTCGGTTTTGAAGAATATTTTGTTTGGTGTAAAGGGTGGGGCAAATTTTTTTATTACATTTAAAATTAATATATTTGGACAAAAATTAAGCTCTACTTTTTTTGCAGAGCTTAATTGGTTTACATAATTTGAATTGAGTCCACATGAAACCTGTGCTGGTTTTCATCAAAGCTCGATACCTGAGGAAAAGTTAGCCAGGCAGACCATATAACTTTGCCTTTGATTTTCTTATCATTTTGAAACAGCGAATCAGTCACATTAAATTTCAGAAGATCTGTATCATCACGAGAGAAAAATTCAATTCCATAAGTTAGCATTGTAACTTTTGCAGTTTGGTTTTCACCATTCTCAAATTCTACGTTGCCACCCACTTTGTCTGTAAGAAAGCGATCATCGGCCTCAAGTGTTACCTGTGTAACAAATTGTTTCCCATAGTGAATCGAATCTTCTTGTATAATGCGACCACGAACTAGTAATTTACGGTCAAGGTTCGACAATAGAAACTGCCAATTTTTTTTACTTGGTTGAAGCTTAAGTGGAAATTTGCTCCACAAAATTAACTTTTTAATCAGTGAATTAAATTGCATTTGGTAATTTCTCCTTTTTCAAATATAAACAATATTACCTGCTTTCATTAATGCACACTTTTTATGTTTAATCAAGTAAAATTACTAGGAAAAAAAGATCGTAAAATGGAACTTTATGGTATAAAAATGGAACCGCAGGGGTTCCGCTACGCCTTTTTATAAATATAAATTAGTTTGTTTTTCTTCTAACTATGTAATCAGCAGCGAAGAAAGCGAAGCCTGCTATGGCCGAACGAATGGCTAAATCAATTAGAGTGGGCTGATTTAACAAGAAACTTCCGTTAATAATTACGTTGTATAAAACTGACAAAATAAGGGTGATAAAAGATCCTAAAAGGTAATAAATAATGTTCATATTATGATAATAATTTTGTTGAATAACATCGATTGTCAAGTATTTTAATCAAGTTTAAGCTGTTCTAAAGAGTAGGTGGCCAGTTCGAAATTTACTTTTCTGGTTGAGGTGGCAAAAATATAATCTTGTTCCCTTTTTACGGTTTTGAAAAATAAGTTTTCCCGAATTTCATCAAGTTCGTTAAATAAATCGTCTAGAAGCCAAATTACTTCGCTGCCTAATGGTAAATTTCGCCTTACAATTTCTTTCCAATACAAGGCCAATAACCTCATTTCACCCCTAGATAAAATTTGGGTGGCGTTCTGATGTTTACTCAGCCAGAAAAAATCGTCACGTTGGGCCCCGAAAAGCACTTTTCCTGCGGCAGCTTCGTTAAACCAAAGTTGGTTAAAATTTAGTCCTGATAGTAATTTTTTAAAATAGTTTGGTTTTTCCAAATCAGGAATTAAAGACCATCTATCCCAATTAAATTGGTCATCAATCTTTTTAATATTTAACTTTATTCCTCTGAAATTAGTTATTTCCCAATCAATTTGCCAGTCTTTAAATTGGCTATTTATCCAGTCGCCGTATTCGTATCTATTTCTATAAAGTTGGAAGAAAAAGTTAGCCCGGTAAACCCAAATTTGTATTGTGCTATCCAATAAATCTGAATTAATTTTATCTAAAATAATACTATCTGGTTGAATATTTTCGTTAATATAATTTTTAATTAGCAAGGTTTTGCTTCGAACTGCTCGGTCTAATTTATTTAGTAAATTGGTATATTCTTGGTCGAACATTTCCCCCAAACTGTTGTCTAAAACTGCCAATTTCTGGGCTCTAGGTAAATTCAAAAAATAGTTGTCGCTGGGTAAATATGTTATTACTTTAGGGAAAACCAATTTTTCAGGGAAAACTATCGAGCTTATTAATCGGCCGCTGGGTGAAATTTTACCAGTAACAGACCAATCAGGGTTTAGGCCAATTCCAAAATAGTCTCTGCCTTGTTGTAAATTATCCTTCCATTTACTTGCCGGCCAAGGTTTGCCGGTTAAAAGGCTGTAATAGGCAGAAAGAAGGCTGGTTTTGCCACTTCCATTTTCATCCACAAGCAAAAAAGAGTGATTAGGCAAAGAAAAATTCTGTTGCTCGAAGCAACGCCAATAATTCAAACTAATTTTGGTAGATGACATTATTTAAGCTATGCACAAACTGGTGGAATTTGCAAATTTTCGGGAAGTGTGATTATGAAATTAGAGAACGGTAATTACTTTTAGACTAAGGATAAACAAATATAATGTCTGTAAATTCTTCTAACTTGAGCGATTTAGCTGAAGACCCTAACTTTAACGGTCACCAGATACCTTCTGGCGTTATCGCCTTTTTGGTTGATGACGAAGGTAAGCTCATTGAGTTCAGTGGTAAAGGTTTGATTTTTCGTTCGAGTCATGATGAAGCATTTTATGTGCAGTCTCAACCTATAGGTATCTGTGAAAATGATATACGATTTAATGAGTCGATTGCATTAATGAAAATGTCATTTAGAAAGCTGACTCCATATATGTATCAATGTGTGCTCCTTTTTTTAGCTAATGGTATGAAACCTTAGCTCGTATAGCCTCAATTGCGAGGCTATATTTTTTTGGTTATGTTTTATTTGCAAAGAAGGTGTAGCCGGCTAGCCAGGCTGGTAGAATGTTTTGGCCTAGTTGAACTTTTTCTAGGTTTAGGTTGGTGTATAATTCTTCTTCTTTTTGGCTGAAGCCTCCTTCTGGGCCTGCTAGGCAGGCAAACCCCGCTACTACCCCCAAACCTGACGGTTTGACCCCTAGATAGGGGTATTTTTCCTCGATTTTTGCCTTTTGGCGATCGGTGATATGGCGATCCGAGATATGGCGATCCGCGATCGCCGCTACGGATTCCATTTCTACGGTTTGGTGGAGCCATTTTGGATTGTGTTCTGCAATTTTTTGTTGCCAGGTTTGTTTGTCCAGTAAGTGTATTTCTGGTAGGAAAAGGTTTTGGCTTTGTTCGCAGGAACGGGTTAAAATTTTGTTTAATCTTTCGGTTTGTAGGTTTTGCTTAGGCGAGAAATCTCCACTATAAATGTATATTTTAGAAACCCCGGCAATTGGCATTAATTCGACTAATTTTTCTAAATAAAGTTTGTCGGTTTGGTGTTGAAATAGTATTTTTTCTGGGGGTTTCTGTATAGTCTGAATCTCCAAAAATGCAATATTATACGAACTCAGTTTCTTGTTTATCTCCAAAATTTTAGCCTGTCCAAAACCTCCGTTTAAATTTGTAAACGAATAAATATCCCCAATTTTAGGGCGAAGCGAGTGCAGGTGACGGGCCTGTTCGATATCAATCCAGCCAGATTTTAAAGTGGTAAGGTAGATGTTCATTATAGGTATGTTTTTGATTTGGGTAGAAACGGTTGTCAACCCGTAGCGACCGTCGAGGACGGTCATGTCGAGGACGGTCAAATGTCAAAGTGGCGCACCGTCCAATCTGTGAACATAAAAATATTTTGAAATATTATCTGAAATATTTTATCATTCGAAGATGTATATGAAATTTACACGAAAATTCGCCAGGCTTCCCGATCCTGAATTATATCAAAAAAATAATTGGTATTTTGTTACGGTTTGTGTAAAGGATATGAATCGTTTGTTTGGCGAAGTGAAAAATGGTTCCATGGAATTAAATATATTGGGGAAAATAATTGAAAGTTCTTGGCTTAATTTACCAACGCAGTTTAATAATATTGTTCTAGATTATTTTGTTATTATGCCAAATCATTTCCATGCAATAATTGGATTTAACGGAGTGCCATCCTCAAATTTTTCCTTAAAGACTTCAAACCTAGGTAAAATTATCAAGAGATTCAAATTAGAAACTCTCAAAAACACCGTAGCGACCGTCGAGGACGGTCATTCAGAGGACGGTAATTTGCCTGATATGACAAAATTTCAATCGATATCTGAGATATTACAATCCGCGAAATGGCGATCCTCACAATGGCGATCCGCGATCGCCGCTACGGGTTCTTTTTGGCAGAAAGGTTTTTATGATCATATAATTCGGGATGAGAATGATTTAAATAGAATTCGGGAATATATTTTGTTGAATCCCCAGAATTGGGAGGTGGATGAGTTTAATTGTTGATGGTGAGGTGGTTATCCTTGGTGAACATATTTATGACTGTCCTCGACATGACCGTCCTCGACGGTCGCTACGGTTGCTTGATTGACATCTACTACTACCCCTGCTTCCCTTGAAAGGTGCAATACAAATATTTTTATAGGCTTGGTCATCAACCTATTGTTGGCCTTGTGGAGGTGGATCAATTAAAAGCTAAAATTGATTATGTCCATGATAAATGGCTTTTTTCTGAAACCAAAATTGATATTGAAAAAACTGGTTCTTTGGTTTTTGGGGGAACTATGGAAATGCAGTGGGAAGAGGGTTATAGATTAAGCGAAGAGGAATTTTATAAGGTTTTGGAAGAAAAAATTAATGCCTATACCAAGAATAATCCAACTAAAATGGCTGGTATTGTTATTCCTTTTAAATGGCAAAAGCAAACTTTAAAAATTGCAAAAGGAGCTGGAATTAAAAAAGTTAATATTCAACTAATGCCAACTATTCCAAGTTACGGGCATTGGAAAAACGCCAAGGTTTGGTGGATGCTGGTTCAAGAAAAAGGCACAGTTTGGCTGGGTAGAATTGAAGAAATGGCTAATCAAGAATTTTGGTCTAACCTAGATATGAATTTACCCAAAGGCGATATGGCTAGGGGAATTATTAACATGAAATTTGCCAGAACTTTGCTTAATTTCACCGAAAAGAAAACCATTTGGGATCCTTTCGCTGGGCATGGAAGAGTTATTTTAGCTGGTCTGGATATTAAAGATAAGTTTTACGCTTCAGATATTAATCCGCAAAAATTGAACGACGAAATAATGGAAAATTATGAATTTGCTGTTAAGGCTTTTAATCAAGAATTTTTAAGAAAACACAGATTAACTTTGCCTGTAGTAAATGGACAAACCTCCGCCGAAGAAAATCCACCAACACTTCCACCGCTTGCTAAACTCGCTCAATCTTTTCAACTTGATGCTTCCTATTTAACTTCGGCTACTTTAGAAAGTTCACCGGTTTATAACCAAGAAATTAGTAAGGAAGATTTTTCAGAAGTAAGTATTGTTACTGAAGGTTATTTGGGTTTTAATTTTAAAGGGAAACCATTGCCAATTCAAATGAAAACAGAATGGGAGGGAATAAAAAAGATTTGGGAAAAAATGTTAGCCTCTAGCGGTGAATTAGGCATTGCCGAAGTAATTGGCTGCGTTCCTTTCTATCAAATAGATGGAAAACGGTTATTACCACCGTTCTTACAAGAATTAGAAGGTATTGGTGGCTATCAGTTAGAAAACCTAGATAACGAAAAGAAATTCTTGGAATACGCAAGGCCTCAAGCTTTTGTAGGGCATTTTGTTTTGAAGTTTGTTAAGGTGGCTAAATAGAGTTCTGAATCTTTATTCTGCTGGAAATTAGATCTTGCGAAATATGTAATTATGTGTATTATTTAAATTAGTTTTTGCTAAATATTGTAGTGAGGTTATATGACAACTAATTTTGAAGAAGGGACTGCTAATTGGAAAAAAGCATATGCGGGCCTTGTTTTGATAAAGTTATCAGACAACGCAAAAAACAATGCAGAATTACTTTTTATTGAATTGTTATTGTCCGAAAATACAGTTCGCAAAAATTGTTCTGAAGAATATTGGAATATTTGGCCAAGTGAAAACTTGGTAACATTTCTTACCCAACATGGGATTTCGGAGAGTGTGGGAGCGAGTGCATTTCACTATTTCAAAAAGTATAAAAATTTACTTGGATTGAGTGAAGAACAAATTAAAGCAGTGGCTGCAACCGACCAGGAATTTTATACAATACTTCAAAATGCTTTTGGTTTGAACACCTGACTTCTAACTGATTCTGAAAAAACTTAAACCCTCCAAAAGGAGGGCATTATTTATGGGTTGGGTTTTTTTGTTTAATATTACGCCAACAAAAAGGGAGGGTAGGGCCCTCCGCTACGGTTTTATTAAGTCCTAGTATTTGGTGAATCTTTCGTAGTCTATGCTGGTGGCTTGGGCTTCGATTTGTTTTAGGGTTTCAATGGTTACTGAAACTAAAATTAACAAAGTTGTTCCGCCAACAATTCCACTTAATGTTCCGTCACCAAAGTTAATGTTTTGGGTGAAGACAATTGGAACTACCGCAATTAAAGCAAGGAACAGAGAACCTGCTACATTAATTCTGTTTGAAACATAATCTAGATAGTTCTGTGTTTCTAAACCTGGTTTGAAACCTGGAATATAGGCACCACTTTTCTGCAAGTTTTCGGCAACATCTTCAGTTTTAAAAGCTACTGTGGAAGTAAAGAAGTAGGTGAAGAAGATTACCAGTAAGAAGTAGAAGAATGTGTAAGCTAAAATTCCGTTGGTCCTTACAGTGTATTCAGGCAAGAAACCAAGGTTTGTAGCTGGTGTTTTAAAGCTTAAAGGTGTTCCTTCAAAGAAAGAGTTTTCAAGTTCTTTTTGGGTGGTAAGTGTGAAACCGAATAATTCTTGACCTGTGGTTGGATCGTAATTAATAGCAGTTTTAATGGTGTCTGTGTTCTTGCTAAAATAGAAACCTAGGTAATTTCTTGCTGGAAGACCTTCTGGCTTAATTGCATCTTGCTTGTTTTGGGTGGAAAGATAGTTTTCTACTTGGCTAGCCCCAGTTGCTAAGCTGGAAATGTTGGCGGTAGAGAAGAACCTGGAAATAATAGAAGGGAAAACAATAAAAGCAACGGCAAAAATGATTGGAATAACACCTGCGATGTTTACTTTAATTGGTAAATCTGCAGTTATTCTGCCCAATGTTCTTGAATTGCCTTCGCTATGTCCTCTTCGTGAATAAATTACTACTAGTTTTCTTACTGCATCGTTTACAAAAACAACTAGCAATAAAGTTAGAGTGAATAAAATAAATATCTCAAAGAATCCACGGGCTGGTGTCCAAGTGCTATTTTCCCATAGAAAACTTTTCCAAACATCCCAGTTTCCTGCTTTGCTCCAAGTAAATCTGCTAAATAATTCTTGTAAGTTTGGTTGGATTAATTGCCAATATTTGCTTAATTGATCTGGTAATCTTACCACAATTCCTGAAAGAATAAGCAAGGAAATTCCATTTCCCATTTTGTATTCAGTAATAATTTCCCCAATATACATCATAATAATGCTTCCTGCAGTCATTGATAAAATAACTAAGGCCCAGTATCCGAAGGAAGATAGAGTAATTTCGGTTTGCTTTAAAACAGCTGGAAGGGTGATTGTTGCACCTGTAGAGCTTGTTCCTGAGGCTAAGAATTGCAAAATAGCCCATGATTGGAAAGCGGCAAGAGGTACAGTAAGCCACCTAGTCCAGCGGTTAATTTTCTGTTTGCCTGCTTCACCTTCGTTCTTTTGGATATCAGCAATTTGTGGAACAATTACTCCAAGAAGTTGCATTACAATGCTGGCAGTAATATATGGTCCTACCCCTAACATTACAAAGGAAAGTCTTCCATATGAACCTCCTGAAATTGTATTTAATAATCCAAATACAGCGTCAGAATCTATAATAGTGGAAATATCTTGAATTCCTAAGATTGGAATAGGTATGTGGGCAAGAAGTCTTGCACCAATTAATAATAAAATTATTTTAATTAATTTGGTTCTTAATTCAGTGTCGGTGAATACCAAAAGGAGTCGTCTAAACATAATGTATTTATAAAGGCAGAATCAATATCAGCTATTAACCTAGATAAATTCTACCAAGCAATTTAGTCAAGCTAAAAAACTAGAAGTACATAAAGATGAATTATATTAAGCTACACCTTGGTACCCAAAACCTATCCAAAACAAACTAATAATCATTATTTAAAATAATATATCCAAATAAAATTTAAGATTACTATCCAATTCAAGCCATAATCTATAAACATCTTGACAAAATTATGTTTTGATTATATACGAAGCTCAATTTAATTAAATGTACAAAAAGTTAACCATATTTTTTGTTGTTTAGTTAAAGAATTTTACCAAATATATGTTAGCCATTCCTCGCAGAGTTTATCTAGAAAATCTAGGTGAAAACTCTGGGTTATTAATGCTTGCTTTAGTTACATTTGTAGTTGTTTATACAGTACAAAGACTAGCTACTAAGTAATATTAATTTTTTAGAATAATATTTACCGCCGAAAGGCGGTATCTTAATTTCCTGCAATAATCCTTGCTCTATCTATTTATAAGATCTATTTTCAATACTTTGATTTTGAAGAGCTGGAATAATCACTGTTTGGTAAATGTAAAAGTAGGCAACTAAAACACCACCTATAGCCATAATGGTAATAAAAATTGTAAATATATCTCTACTTCGCATAAATTGTTTGCAGTATTTCCCTTGTTAAGTTAAATAGTTTAATTGTATATAATACATATGTCAAAGAACGCAAAATACTTAGTTATAGATACCGAAGCCACAGGACTTCATCCTACAAAGAATTGTTTAATTCAAGTTGGGGTAATTTTAGCTGATAAAGATTTAAACATTATTTCAGAAAAAGTTTGGGAAATTAAAGCTGAATCGAATGCAGAAATTGACCCAGTAGCAATGGAGATAAATGGAATTAATTTAAATAATCGATTGGGCGAGATTGCTCAGTTAGAATTTTGTAAGGAATTTATAGCTTTAATTAAAGAAAATTTCGAGCAATCACCAATTGTTATAGCTCAGTTTTATCCCTTTGATTATGCTTATCTAGATGCTATTTTTTGCAAAAATGGTTTTGATTCCAGAGATATTAACGAGGTTTTAGGCAATAATTTTATTGATACGAAAAGCTTGGCTTATTATTTTAATTACAAGGCAGAACAAAATAAAGTTGAAATACCTTTTCCAATTACTTCACTTTCTAAAGAAGGCGGTTTAGCTGATAAATTAGAGGTTTTTGGCTTTCATGCCCATAACGCACTTGGCGACTGTAGGGCAACTTTGGAAGTTCTTAAGAAGTATAAAATTGCTGGTTTTTAGCATACTTCCTTGACAAAAAGCCAACTTACTTTTAGGTTCGGCGTAATTACTTAGAAAGGAGGTGATATGAATGGCTAAAAGTACAACTCAAAAATTAAATCGTACAGAACTTGTTGATGCAATTTCCGTCAGCCTTGGTGTTTCCAAAGCTCAATCCGAGAAATTCTTAAACAGTTTTGTTTCTGTGGTTACTGACTCTTTGGCTAAAGGAGTAGAAGTCAACATCACTGGCTTCGGCGTTTTCCGCAGAGTCACCCGCAGTGCTAGAAAAGGGGTAAATCCTAAATCTAGACTTCCTATGCAAATCCCTGCTTCCACTAGTGTAGCATATAAAGTAGGCAAAACTTTGAAAGAAGCTGTAAAAGGCACAGTATAGTTAAACTATATTCTTTCTGTATCTTAAGCCACCCTTCGGGGTGGTTTTGGTATTGCCTCGTGTTGCCAGTAACCCTCCGCCCTTACGGGCACCTCCCTTTACAAGGGAGAATTAGGTTGGCACGTAGCGGCGATCGCGGATCGCCATTTGCAAAAACGCAGCATAAGTACCCCTATCTAGGGGTGAAACCGTCAGGTTTCGGGGTAGTGGCTTGTTTGAAGAGTTTTTCGTACTTTTCGGCCATTTTTTGGATTTGGAAATTTTCTAAAACTGTTTGGCGAATCTCCGCCTTATTCTCCACTTTCCTCCAATAAGTTATATTCTCCACGAATAATTCTATTTGGTTTTTCAAAGATTCTACATCGTCTAGATTATGAATAAGATCTCTTTCTTTAATATTCTCCTGAAAGTCTTTCAGTTCTAAAAATACTGGTAAATTGGAACACAGCACAGGAACTCCGCGTTCCCAACTTTCCACAACCACCAAACCGAAGCTTTCTTTTCTGCTTGGGAAAACTAGCAAATCTAAATTATCGTAAAAGGTTTTTGGTTCTGCAACAAAGCCAAGCCAATTAATTTTAATGTTTGGTGAAAAATTAAGGTCTGATTCCAATTTTTGTAAGGTTTTAAGATATTCTCCTTCACCTGCAATATTAACTACAATCTCCGACTTTGTATTAAGCAAACTGAGGGCTTTTAACAAAATATCTATACCTTTTTCTTCATGAATCCTGGCGATGAATCCTAGCACTATTTCTGGGCGTTCCTGCCAATTGCTTGGTTTTGTTTGGAAAATATTTATTCCATGGTGAATTACGCTTGGGTATTTTGCCAATTCACCATTTTCGCTCCAATCGGTTTGCTGGGCTTTGGACATAAAAACAACAGGGTATTTTTGCCACATCCATTTTAAAATTGGTAGTAGCGGACTTTTTGCTATTGAATTAGGAAAGCGGTTGTTCTGAATTATAAAAACCACAGGCCTGTTCCACAAAATTCTTACCCAGGGAAGAACAAAAAATAGCTCTGTAAATGAAGTAGGGGAAACAATAATTTCGGCAGATTTAAACTCGTTTTTAAACCTCCAAACATGCCACAATCCAGAAATAAAGCTGAAAGGGCTTAGAATTAGGTTTTTTATGGTTACAGGCTCTAAACCTGCTGAAGATAAAGTCGCTTTCAATCCTAACTTTTCAAAAACTTTGTACAAGGCTAAACTTCCTCCTAAAAAAGAATGCTGGTGCTGAGGTAAACTTGTAACCAAATTTTCAATAAATTTTTCCCCACCACCATAATTGCTTTTTAAAGGGGAAGAAACATAGAGGATGTTCATGGTTTTAGACTTGGAATATTTGGGTTTTTAGTAAAGGGTGGGAGAGGAGTTTGACATGCTTTTTAAGAGAAAACATATCTTAAGTATGAATTTTAATACAATTTTACACGCACAGTTCATTACAAGAAATAACTTCATTATTGCTGACAAAATTAACAATGGAGATAAAAGCATTTTTAGTGATTCCTATGCTTTTGCAATATCAAAATCAATTTATCCTACTTTTCATGAAGATTTGGGCTTAGAAGGTGTTTTAAAAAGCGATGAAGATTTAATTAAAATTAACCCATTTTATTTTCAATACAAAACATCCTACAGAGAGGTTAGTAAAATTGATAATTTTTTAGATTTGAAATTCAAACCAAACAAAAATGAACATAATTATAATATTTCGGGCAATTTTAATATGAAAAGCGGTGATTATATAGTGTCAACCTACAACATTTTACGACACTTTATTCTCTTCTTTAAATATAACCCTCTGCCCTACGGTTTTATAACGCGGTTGTGGTTGGGAGAATTAAAATTCTCCGCTACGGTTTTTTATAAACAAAAAAATCCCTAAAATGGGGCTTTTTTAATTGGTGGTCTCGGCTTATTACAAACCCGAACACTAATTTTAATATTATTGAATGGTTTGTTGGGAAGAAGTGTTGGATACAGGAGGTGAAAATTGAATTCCAAAAAATTTGGGCATGAAATAAAGCTAGGTATTCCTAGCTTGGCATGTATTTTTTTGGCATTACGGTAAAAAATAGTGGTGCTAGAATGGTTTTGTCTCTATTCTAAGACAAGAAATGACAAAACATAATATTTTAAGTATCTTTTGTTAGAATTTTGTTCTAAAACATAAATAAAAAGACAAGAAAATAATATGAAATTTAAAAAATAGTTGGATTAGACTGTTAGGTAAAAAGTTAAACCACTCAAACATTTAATCGATAATAAGGGAGAATCGGGCGATTAATAAGAAATTAGAACAAAATTCTCCATTAAAAAGCTTAGAGAAAAGATAGATGTAGAAATGAATAAAAAAGACTTAAATAATTAAAATATTTTCATTTCCACCACTATTTTTTACCGTAATGCCATTTTTTTGAAAGATTAGTGACTTATTGCCTTGATAGTTGCATCCAGCTTAACTGGATATGTTATATTGATGTATATCTCTGGTCGAATAGGCTCAACACCAACTTCACAAATGCAAGCTTTCACTTTGTCACCCATATAAATCTCAGGTATCGAAGGGATTTGCACTGCGTAGAAATGTAATACACTTCCACTTTCGATTGGAATAGTTGGACTGATAAAGAATGTGTTATAACCTGCGGCATCATCAGGATGCTTGGGATCTAAGCTGATCTCAAGTATTATATCATCGATCTGTGGAACCTGAACTTGTATTTCCATACAATTTTCTCCAACTAAATTTATATGCTTTATGTGCAATTCTATTTTAAACACATAAAAAGGTTTAATGCAAGTCAATTTTTATCTATAATTGGATATTTTAGCACGTAAACTTGGCCGCTACGGTAAGGTTGAGCTCTGCCAATAAAGTGCCTTTGACAACGGGGCGTTGTCGCTACGGTTTGATAATGTGGTTGTGGGTGGGAAAATTAAAATTCTCCGCAACGGTTTCTCTAAAAACAAAAAACACCCTGAAATGGGGGTAATTCTTCTTGGTGGTCCCGGCGCGAATCGAACGCACAACCTTTTCCTTAGGACGGAACTGCTCTATCCAATTGAGCTACGAAACCAAAAATTGATACTGGATATTCTAAATTAATTAGTTTACAAAGTACTCTTTAAGCTAGATTGCAAAACCAAAAAAGGTCAAGATGTTGAAGTTTTTTCTTGGTTACTTGCTCTGATTAATAATAGCTTCTATGTTTAGTTAAACAATTTTTTATGCAACCCACAATACTTTTCGCCACCACCAATGGAAGTAAAATTAGGCTTTTTAAACTGGCTTGGCAGGCGCTTGGTCTGCGGGAAAAATTTAATTTGGTGACTCTAAAAGATCTTCCAAAAATTGAACTTGGCCATATTGCCGAAGATAGTGGAACTTTTGGTGGGGATGCTTTATTAAAAGCCAGGGCTTATGCAGAAGCTTACAATTTACCAACTATTTCCCAAGATAGAGGTTTTGTTTTTGAAGCTTTAAATTGGCCTGGAACTTTAAGTAAAGAAGTAATGTTTGGGGATGAAAAAGTTATCCATACAAAACAACTTTGGGAAGAACAAAGAGAGGAGAATTATAATAGGGCTGTGTCAGTTTTGACCAACTTAGATGGTCTTGAAAACAGACGAATCCAGATTATTCAAGGGCTTGCAATATCTTTGCCAAATGGAAATTTTCAAACTGAAGAAAAAATTAGTTATGGAACAGCCAGCCAACAAGTAATAAACGGAGTAGGTGGTTCTTACGATTGGTTTTTTATTCACGATGGGCTTGAAATTACCAATTCTCAATTTCCATCAGAAGAAGCTTTGGATGAATATGCCGCCAGAAATTATTATCCAATCACCCCTAAGATTTTAGAGTTTTTAAATGAAATAAAATAATATTATAAAAAAGGAAGCTTAATTGTTATTTAATCACAAAATATATTTTCCCCAAATCAAAATATTAATTTGAATATGCTTGCATAAGTATGAAAAGTGTGCTTATAATGAGCAGATAAAACTAGTGAGGTGATTTGTATGCTTTGGTTATTATTCGCAGGTTTTGCTGTTTTGGCATGTATTTTGTCCTTCAAAAACAGTTTAACTAAGCTTGGAACTTGTTTGTTCTTCCTGGCGATTTTTTTAGCCTGTAATGGGCTAAATTTAAATGAATTTGTAATCCCCACTGGATGCATTTTTGTTGCTGTAGTGATAGCTGCTACCTTTTTTGACTGGGAATAGTTTTAATAAAAGTGGTCACCAGGCCATTTTTTTCTTACCCAAGAAATATCCCCTCGCTTTTTACAATCAAGGCAGTCGTAGCGTAGACTCCCAGTCTCCATAGGCACGGGCTGGGTAAAATTTATTATACTAACTTTAAATTTGACTGAATATCAATCTTAGTTATAGCTATATGTATGAACTATTCAGCTGATAAAATAAGAAACATTGCTATTATCGCACACGTTGACCATGGTAAAACCACCTTAATGGACGGTCTTATTCGCCAAACCCTACAAATTAGAAATGTAGAAAGCCTAGGAGATTTAATCATGGATTCCATGGATCAGGAAAAAGAAAGAGGAATTACTATTAAAGCCAAAAACGCCAGTATTTATTACAAAGATTATAAGGTAAACATTGTTGATACCCCAGGTCACGCCGATTTTGGTGGTGAAGTAGAAAGAGGCTTAAGAATGGTTGATGGTGTTGTTTTGTTGGTAGACGCCCAAGAAGGCCCAATGCCTCAAACTAAATTCGTTTTGAAGAAAGCAATCAGCCTTGGTTTAAAAATTGTAGTAATTGTTAACAAAGTAGATAAACCAGCCGCCGACCCTAAGCGCGCTTTATCTAAAGTTGAAGATTTATTCCTAGATTTAGGTGCCTCCGATGATCAAATGAATTTCCCAGTTGTTTACGCCAGTGGTGTTCAAGGAAAAGCAGGAAAAACCTCAGACGCTTTGGAAGAAAATTTATTCCGTTTGTTAGATGTAGTAATTGAAAGCGTTCCTGCCCCTAAAGTAGATAACCAAGATATTACCGACATTAACCCACTTCAACTTATGGCCTTAGCTTTAAGTTACGATAACTTCAAAGGAAAATTAGCCGTTGGAAAAGTGCTTTCTGGTAAAATTGCTAAAAATATGGCCGTTACTGTTATTAAGGAAAAAGAAACCGTAAAGGGTAGGGTAACCAGTTTAATGGTTTTTGATGGCCTTGCTATGAAGGAAGTTGAAGAAGCAGGATCAGGAGAAATTGTTATGGTTGCAGGTTTTGATACAATTCAAATTGGAGACACAATTACAACCGCCGAATTCAACAAATCTTTACCAAGAATTAAAGTTGATGAGCCAACAATTAGAATGACATTTGGTGTTAACACTTCACCTTTTTCAGGAAGAGAAGGAAAGCTAGGTACATCCAGACAAATCCGTGAAAGACTTTATAAAGAATTAGAAACCAATGTAGCTCTTCGTGTTTCCGATCACCCAGAATCTGCTGATAAATTCGTAGTTTCAGGTAGGGGCGAGCTTCACCTTGCTGTTTTAATTGAAACCATGAGAAGAGAAGGCTTCGAACTTGAAGTTTCCAGACCAGAAGTTATCATGAAAACCAAGGAGGAAGTAGAAGCAATGGTTACAGAGTAAATTTAAACCTTTAACAAAAAAATAAGGGCCCCGTTTGTGGGGCTTTTTCATTTTTAGAATGCGTAACAAAGTTCTTTAAATTGAGTCTGAGAATCAAGGATGATCCAATTGCTATTATTTGGATGAATATTATCTGTGATTAAAAAAACATCCGGAGTAACAATAATAGAGCTTTCAACAGAAACCAATACACCGAATCGCGTTCTTAAACCATCTTGTTCCCAACAAATCAGTGTTGGGCAATTGATTCTTGGAATAATCAAGCCAGTATGATAACGAGCATTTTCATTAATCAAACCAAAATCGATTAAAACTTCTTGTCTTGATTTAGCTAATAATTCAGGATAATGAGTTAGCAGAGCGAATATAGAAGTAACTCTATCTTGATAAATCGATTGACCTATATTTTCATCAGGAATCTGAATCATATAATCCTCCAGTATTAAATTGAATAAACTTAAAACTAAAATTATTATTCAAACTTTTTGAATATTTTGGCAAATATTTGACTTGAATTGAAAAAGTTGAGTGTCTTAAAGTACATGAGCCAAATGTATGAACCTTTTGAAATGGTAGAAATTGATGTACCATTAGATTACCAAGGAGTAGTCTTACAAGAACTAGGAAAAAGAAGTGCTGAAGTTCTACAAATTTTCCCAAACGAATCTGGAACTGAAATTCACTTCGAAGCCAGAATGGCCACCCGTGCCTTAATTGGTTTAAAAAGTTTCCTACTAACTTCCACCAAAGGAACTGTTGTAATTAACTCGGTTTTTGATGAATACAAACCTACTATTCACTTAACTGTTACCAAAGACCACGGAAGCTTAATTTCCACCGAAACAGGAACTTCTATGGCCTATTCACTAAACAACGCCCAAGAACGCGGAACTTTGTTTATTGGCGCCGCAGTTGATGTTTACACCGGAATGGTTATTGGCGAAACTTCCAAGAACGAAGATTTAGAATTAAACCCAACCAAAGGAAAGCAACTAAGTAATGTCCGTTCAAAAAGCAGCGACGACGCACTAACCCTAATTCCACCAAGAGACATGGGCCTAGAAAACGCCCTAGAATACATAGGCGACGACGAATTGGTAGAAGTAACTCCACTAAACATCCGCATTAGAAAGAAATATTTAGATCCTAACGAAAGGAAGAGATTTAAGAGGTAGGGTTAAATTATTACTAGGAAAGAGGGGCTTTGGCCTCTTTTTTGTTGGGTATATGGTTTTCTTTACAATAACTGTATTCTTTTCAAGCGTTTAATATTAGTTTTATGAGTGTAGAAAATAGTCCTGAACAAAAAGATAACAAATATAAACGAGGCTCAGAGTGGACAAAGTGGGATTTGCATGTGCATACACCAGCATCAATTTATCAACGTTATGGATCTGATACTGAGGAAACATGGGAAAAGTATATAGATGATTTAGAGTTATTACCAAGTGAATTCTGTGTAATAGGAATTAATGATTATTTCTTTTTAGATGGGTATAAAAAACTTAAGAATGAACAAGATAATGGAAGATTAAAAAACATTAAGTTTCTTCCTGTTGTTGAATTTAGAATAAAAATGTTTGCAGGTGTTAATTTTGGTAAACTTAAGAGAATTAATTTGCATGTAATTTTTTCCGATGAACTCAGTGTCGAAACTATACAAAGTCAATTTCTAAATACTCTTGAACAAAGCTATTATTTAGAAAAAGATGGTGTTAGATGGGAAAGAGCGATTACATTTGCAAGCGTCAAAGAACTTGGAGAAAAAATTAAAGCTAGTGTTCCACCTGATAAGTTATCAGAATATGGTTCTGACCTTGATGAAGGTTTTAATAATCTTAATTTAGATGAAAACCAAATTTTTGATTCACTTAAAAAAGATTGCTTTAATGGCAAATATTTCATTGCACTCGGGAAAACAGAGTGGGATGAGCTTGCATGGACTGATTCATCAATCGCAACTAAAAAATCAATAATAAATAAGGCAGATATTATTTTTACTGCTGCAGAATCAATAAATAGTTTTAATAGAGCTAAACAAAAACTAAATTCACAAGGGCTTGATAAATGTATTCTTTTAGATTGTAGTGACGCCCATTTTTATTCTCAATCTATTGAAAAAGATAGAATAGGGAATTGCTTCACATGGATCAAAGCAGACACAACTTTTGAAGGTTTAAAACAGATTATATATGAACCAGAGGAAAGAGTGAAAATACAAGAGGTAAATCCAGAATTATTAAAAAAACACTATAAAATTAGGTCTTTAGAAATTAGCAATTCTGATAATAATTTATTACAAAATCAAATAGTAGATTTTAATTCTGGACTTGTTAGTTTAATTGGTGGTCGCGGATCAGGGAAAACATCACTTTTGAATATTATAAATCACTTTAATTATCGTTCCGACCCTGAATTTATTTCATGGCTAAGTAAGAATGGAGACGCTGATATTAAACTGACTTTAGTTAATAAAGACTTTGAAGATGAAGTTCACCTAACAAAAATATCAAGTGTTGAAAATGAATCTTTACCAATTTATTATTTATCCCAAAATGACATTGAGAATTTTTCTAGAGATGAAAACTCTGTAAGAGAAACATTTTTAAATGCACTGGGAATTACTGAACGTCTGTTTTACTACAACGATCAGAGAGTTGCAGCTGAAGCGCTGATAGTTGAACTAGAAAAGTTGGATAATGAACTAGATGAAATTTATACAAAATATAAAAACTTAACCAGTAAAGAGGGAGTAGGTTGGGTTGATTTTAATACATACAAGGAACATAGGGAGACTGTATTAGAAAAACAGAAAAACAAATATACAACTATACAGACAAAAGAAACTTTAGAAAAAATTTCTAAATTAAGTATTAAAGGTATTTCATTAAAAAAAATATTAGAATCCCCCAAAGAATCAGAAATTAGAACAACTATTGAAACATTAAACAGGTTGATTGATGATTATAATAAATCAATGATTATTTATGAAGGACAAGATAATACTGCTAAAGAAATCCCTAAATATAACATTGATAATTACAATATAAAAATAAATGCAAATAAACAATCTGTAGAAAAAGAATTGGAAAAGCTAAGACTGGAATTGAAACCAGAACTAGTTAAGCTTCAACAATTGGGAATCGTTGATTATAAAAATATTGAGGAAGCAATTAAAAAAATTAACATTGAGGTTTCCCAGCTAGAATATGACGATATTAGACTCAAAAATATTAGGACAGCACAGAAAAACTGTAAGACGGCTTTATCAGGGTGCTTGAATTTGTATAAAGACCAAATCGAAAAAGCTAAAAACGATATTAATTCTAATTTTGAAGCATTCAATAATGACAAGGGTAACTTGTTCAATGTTATTTTTTCAGAGATAAGTGTCTCAGGTAGTTCATATTTTGATGAAAAAGATTTTATAGAAAGACTAAATTCACATTTTCTTTCTAAAAAAGAAGAATGTATTGAAGCTATTGTTAGAAAACTAGAAAAAGACAACCCACAGTCTTTCTTTCTTTCGTTTAGTGAAATTTGGTCTTGTATAGAGGATAAGTCCAATTTTAAGAAAGGAGACAATTACAATTATTACAACTTTCTTCGCCTGATTTTTATTGATTGTATGAAACATATTAAGGTTCAGCCAAAAATTGAAATGAACAGTTGTGAATTAGGTAATATGTCTGGGGGACAACAGGCAACACTAATTCTAAAGCTAAAATTAGCGTCTGAAGGTTTAGAAAAAGATATAATAATTTTAGATCAACCTGAGAATCATTTAGACAATGCCTTCATCTCATCAGAGCTAGTAAATCTGCTAATGGTCTTAAAGAAAGAAAAACAAGTTATTATTGCAAGTCACAATGCTAACGCAGTCGTTTCTGCAGATTCAGAACAAATAATTGTTTCACGAATGGATGTTACAGGGGACAAAACTTATTTCACAGGTTCAATAGAGAATCCGCTGATAAAAGACAAAATAATTAACATTTTAGAAGGTGGTAAAACCGCTTTTGAAAATAGAAAAAAGAAATATAATTTTTAAAAAAGTATTGGCACAGCATACAATTCCAAATTTTAGCAATGCTGATTACCTCTAGAAAAAACATTTTCCACCAAACTTTCAAACCCTTCCTTCAATCAAACCCAATAAACCCTCAAAACCTCATCTTCTGGGGCGACCGGGGGTTGTCGCTACGATTGGAATGTGGCACTTTGTGGAGGAATGGCCATCCTCGATGGCCGCTACGGTTGTGAACACCAATTCTCCCTTGTAAGGGGGGTGTCTGCGGGGTGGAGGGTTGGAAGTTGGGCAATTTTTTTGTTTATAATAAAACACCACCGTTACTAAATTGTAAAAGTGGTGCTTGGATTATATGTTTAGGGTCTTACTGTTATAAGCTATTTAATTTCTTCAAAGATTTCAATTAGAGATGGTAAGAAATTTATAATCTGATGATCACTTAGAGTCGCTTTAAACTCTTCCATGTTTGTATAGAAACCAATCATACCGAAAGGTCGATTTTCGTCAAGATATATCTTTGCAATTAGTTCTCCGTCTTCTGCCTGCCTTCCAGTCGATACAAATATTGCTGCTATACCCTCAGGTACCTCAACTACTACACACCATGGAACTGTGCTTGCATGTTCCAATAATCTGGGTTTTTGGAAATCTTCCGGCAAAAAGGTATTTGAAAATCTCCAAATTGTTTCAATTAATTCGTTTACCATAATCAGCATTTTCAGTCTTGGAAGCTCTGTCCGTTGTAGCATTGTTGTCTCCTATTTTTAATAAAATCTTAAACATGATTCAAATCAGGAATCTTCTTAGTTCAAACATACATTTTTGCATCTGTAAAATATTTTGATTTCGTAAGAATTTGCCAAAATGGCCATCCTCGATGGCCGCTACGGTGGCGACGCGGTGGTCGCCTCTACGCTAATAACACCTATGGCTCCACAGGGAAACCTTGGTTGGTTGGCTGTAGGCTTCTGCGGTGGCGGTTCTTTTTATTTGGAAGATTTCGAAGGTGTGTAGTCTTTTTTCTGGGGTTTTATCGCTTACATCGTTGTTCCATCTTCGGCACATGTAGCCGGCAAAATATTCTTGTACTTTGCTGTTTCCATCGGGAAGGAAGTCGGTAAAATATTTCCTCCAACTTTGGCTGTCCATATCGGCAGGAAGATTATAGGTTTGTTCCTCGTTTGGGGTGCCAACTTGTTTGTTGAATACATCAACTTTGGTGCCATCACCAAGTTCGCCAGGGATTACAAACCAGCCAGAAACAGACATTGGGTGAGGGGCAAACATATCCCATCTTTGATTTAACCCTAGTGTCCATGCAATTTTATCCAATGGTTCAGGAATTTTATAATCTGGTAATCTTTCGCCAACATTCCAAATTATTATGTAAACCAGCAAGAAAGCAGCAATTGCTTGGGTGATATATTCAGGAATTTTAAATCCTGTTGGTTTTTTTAGCCAATCAATTAAATTTGAAATTTTGTGTCGGTTTTTAGCAATAATTTCGTAAAAAGCAGTTCCTAAATTATATAAAAACCCTTTTGAAAAATATGGTACAAGCCATTTGGTCAGCGGCCAAGTTGCTCCAACTTTCAAAATTGCATCGAACTTTAAATATCTTTTACCCTTTTCATCTTCAATAATAAATGAATCTTGTTCATGCATTAGTTTTTTAGTATCTGCTTTAGATTGTCCGCTTACAGTGTGCATTTTGTGATCAAGGGCGCAGGCTGCACTGGTGCAAAAACTGCATTCTTCATCGTAATAAAAGGTTAGTTTTTCGGTAGGAACTGTTTTCTTTTCGATCCAATTCCAAAATTCTGAAGGAATAAAGGCAAAATATGAAACTATAAAAATCCATGGGAATAAATAGATGTGTAAACCTAGGCCAAAGCTAAATAACATTAAGAATACAAAGGGTAGGGCGATGCTTCTAAAAATCCAGTTTTTGTATGGAATGAACAGTAAAATTGGGGCGAAAAATTCTATGTAATATAAAGCGGCTGTTGAAGTTTTAAGCAGTTCTGGAAATTGCAACAAGAACCTTCCAAACCCTGTGCTTAAATAATTTACTCTTAATGCTATGCCTGATGCTGTTAAATCTGTAGTCCATTCATTTCCGGTTTTAAGTAAGGCAGCGAAGAATAAAGCGCAGGCTATTTGAACTAAAAAGGCAAGGCTTGCAACCGAGGAAATGGCTTTTTTGCTAGCTTTCTTTGTTTCAAACCAGATTGAATCCAAGCTCCATACTTCAGATAATGGCAGAAACATGCTCCAGAAAAGCACAATGTGAAAAAGATTGTCTCCGCCTTGTAATACCAATTCATTTCTGTTGTGAAGGGAAAAAAGCAAGACCCAGGAAACTATGCTAGATAACTTAGTTCTATATCCCACCAGCAAAAATATGGCGAAAACAAAGGCAATTATGAATAGAATTACTTGAAACCATAGCTCGCCACTGGCCGCATGAATTGAAATTCTGGCTGGGTTAGCGTAATTCATTAGTACCGCGAATCTTGGTAAAATACCTTGATCGGTGTAGAAAGCTTGAATAAATGGTATTCTTTGGATTAAATCTAGAATTAAGGCAATAGATATTCCAATTCTAAAAAGGGCAAGCGACCTTGGATCTATAGAAGAGATTGATTTAAGTGCTTTACTAATTAATTCCAACCATTTTTTTTGATTGAACATATGTTATTTACTGATGTTAATTTTTTTGCTCAATTTTGATTTTCTTGAATAATAGAAGGCTATTCCGGAAATCATGGCAGCTGAAATTCCTAAGATGGATAGAACAATGGAATTACCTCCTGTTCTCGGGGTTGTAGTAGTTCCAGTTCCAGAAGAAGTGGCAGTTGTGGCTGAAGTTGTTGCCCCGGTAGTTGCCCCAGTTGTGGCTGTTGAAGTGGCAGTTCCGCTTGTAGAAGTAGAGGTTGCGGTTCCTGAAGTTGTTGTAGAAGTGCTTGTAGCAGTCCCAGAAGTCGCTGTGCTAGTGGCTGTTCCTGCAGTGGCTGTACTTGTTGCAGTTCCTGAAGTTGCAGTGGCGGTTGCAGTTCCAGCCGTAGAAGTAGCAGTGCTTGTAGCAGTTCCAGAAGTTGCTGTTGAAGTGGCGGTTCCTGCTGTACTTGTTGCAGTTCCAGAGGTAGCAGTGGCAGTTCCACTGGTTGCAGTAGAAGTAGCAGTCCCAGAAGTTGCTGTGCTTGTAGCTGTTCCTGCAGTAGCAGTGGAGGTTGCAGTTCCTGCTGTACTTGTGGCAGTGCCTGATGTAGATGTAGCAGTTCCACTAGTTGCAGTTGATGTAGCAGTTCCTGCGGTGGCGGTTGTGTTTGCTGTTGATAATGGTCCCACGGCAGATAGAGTAACAATTTGTCTTCCTGGTCTTCGGTTTTCTTGGTAAGAAACTGAAAGGGTTGAATCTTCATCAAAAGTAACAACTGTTGTTGAACCACCAGATACATTTGGGGTCACCAAAAAATCTACTTTAATACAACCTGTGGCTTTTTCACGAAGTCCGTTTGCTCCGCTAGGTAATGGGCCTGCGGTTGCTGTTCCTGAAGCTGCTGAAGAATTTCTGGCTGACTGTAAACCATAAGTCATACTAGATGTAGTAGCTAAAGATGATGAAAGCGCGTAAACTGGTCCTGTATAGCTTGAATTACAAGTAGGCTGCGCTGGAGGGTTCTGAGCATCACTTCTTAATGGGCTGCCAAAATACAAATCTTGAATTGATGATGGTACAATGGTAAAATTACTGTTACTTAAACTTAAACTAGCAATTGCGTTAACAATATCTAAATCTCCGTTAGGGTTTCCATAGCTAAAATATACACTTACTGGTGTTGTGCTATTATTTGGAACTCCGGCAGGTGCTGTTAAAATTACATCGGCTTGTCTTGCAAACGCAGTCTGTTTGTTGTTAGATAAATTATTGAAAGTAAAGGAAAGTATGGCTAAAACCACAAGGAAACCTACCAACCCATAAATTGCTTTTTTATTTTTAAACATATTTTTATTTTTATTTTCCTATATTATACGGCATAAAACCAAAATAGTAAAATTTAGTATTTTTTTGACAATACAAACTATCAGTCACAACTTTAGTTTAATATGGACGCACTTTCAGCCAAAAATGTTTTTAAAGAATATAGTAACGGAGTAAAGGCCTTAAAAGGCGTTGATTTAATAATTCCAGAAGGCTCTTTTTACGCTTTACTTGGGGCAAATGGGGCAGGCAAAACCACTTTAATTAGTATTGCATCTTCCTTACAAAAGAAAACTTCAGGCGAAGTATCTATATTTGGGCATAATATAGATATTGATCCTAACAAAGCTAAAAGCATGGTTGGGCTTGTTCCACAAGAATTTAATTTCAGTATTTTTGAAAAAGTAATAGATATTGTGGTTTGGCAGGCTGGCTATTTTGGCATTCCAAGACATGAAGCTTTACCAAGGGCTGAAGAAGTTTTAACTTATCTTGGTTTATGGGAGAAAAAAGATGAATATTCCAGAAATTTATCGGGTGGAATGAAAAGAAGGTTGCTAATTGCCAGGGCTTTAATGCACAGACCAAGATTGCTATTTTTAGATGAACCAACTGCCGGGGTTGATGTTGAATTAAGGGTTGGTATGTGGAAATATTTAAGGCAATTAAACAAGGAAGAAGGAGTTACAATTTTGCTTACTACCCACTATCTTGAAGAAGTGGAAGAGAACTGCCAAACTGCAGCTATAATGAAGAAGGGAGAGATTATTTTAAACGATTCAGTTCCAAATTTATTAAAAACCCTAGATTCAGAAATATATTCAGTAGAGCTTGTAAATCCTACACAAAAAGTTGATCTAAAAGGTTACGAGGTAACCAAAGCCAGCACTGGTTTAGAAATTGTTATTGATAAGCAAAATAGTTTAAACGACTTGTTAAATTTATTCAGTGCTCAAAAAATTGAAATTGCTGGAATAAGGCCAAAAGGCAATAGGCTGGAAGAACTTTTCTTAAGCGTAAATAAATAATTGAAAATAAATATATGAACAATCAATCAACAAAATTATCAGTTTCCATGGTGGCTTTTACAACCATAGTTCGTAAAGAAGTAGTCCGTTTTATAAGGATTTGGGGGCAAACAATTTTACCACCAGCTATTACCCAAAGCTTATATTTCTTAATCTTTGGAACTATTATCGGATCGCAAATTAGCAGAATTAATGGTTTAACTTACATGCAATTTGTAGTTCCAGGAATTATTATGATGGCCATAATTACCAATAGTTATTCCAATGTTTTAAGCTCGTTTTTCGGGGCTAAACTACAAAAATTTATTGAGGAAGTTTTGGTTTCGCCAACCCCAAATTGGGTAATGATGTTCGGCTATGTCGGTGGCGGAGTACTACGAGGAATAATTGTCGGTATCGTTGTTTTTGTCGTTTCTTTTTTATTTACAGCCCCAACTGTTAGTAACCCACTTTTGGTTATTTTCTTTTCCGTTCTTACGGCTATCGTGTTTTCTTTGGCAGGTTTTATGAATGCAATTTTCGCCCAAAAGTTCGACGATTTATCTATTATCCCAACTTTCATTTTAACCCCATTAACTTATTTAGGTGGAGTGTTTTACTCGATTAATAGTCTGCCAGGTATTTGGAAGCAAATTGCAATGTTCAACCCAATTGTTTACATGGTGGATGGTTTCAGGGCTGGCTTTTTCGGAGTATCCGATTTTCAAGTTTGGTACAGTGCCAGTTTATTAATATTCGTAGCAGTAGCTTTGTCTGCAGGAAATTTGTATCTGCTGAAAAAAGGAATAGGAATTAAGGCATAAAAAAAGTAGCATTGGTTTGCTACTGGGTTAAATATTCAACTTTAAACTGTACTAAGTTGATGTTCAAAGTTATGGGATACTTTGATATGTGAATAATATGAGTATTATCGTGAGGCTCAAATTTTACTCCCTGTACAAAGATTTTTTGGTAACGATTAAAATGAGTAATTGTTACTCTTAAATCTACCTCACTGTCCATCATTAACTCGATTCCACCTAGGTTTATTTCTAATCCTTTTTGAAAAAATTTTAAATCAACCTCTAGCAGAGACTCAGACTTAGATCTGCAATCTAATATTGTCCTCCAAAATAATGGAGAAAACAAATTGTTATAGTAATGTATCACTATTTGCTCCTTTTTATTACAACCGGCTAACTTGAAAAATATGTTATTGCTAAGTTTGTCAAAATTTTCTAAATCGAATATCCTAATTATATGAACCCAAACGAGTTTTACACTCCGCCTAATTTAGAAATGCCAAGTTCTAATCCTACTACTCCAGATAGTTTTGGTCAGTTACCAACTCAGTCTAATATTGCTTCAGGCTTGGAAAAAGAAGGCACTTTCACTAGAAGTATTCAGAAAAGCAGAGTGTTTAAACAGGCTGCCAAGGTTGTAATTAATACCCGTCAACAACTTGTGGACTATTTAAAACAAAGTAAACTAGATTTATTAACTTCTTCAGTTGAATTTGCCAGAACAGGAGATTTTATTACAAGTAGCTATGTTGTTTATACAGAATACAATGGTTACAAGGAGAACTTAAGTGATTTTGTGGAAAGGTTTCCAGCCCTTCGTCAGTCTGTTGAAGCCCTTCGCGAGAAATTACGCCCTGTTCAAAGTGGTTTAAATATAGGATCGAGGCAATAAGTTATCGTTGACATATTCTGGAATAAAAACTTGGCTGAATTATTATGAGCAGCTATAAATTCCTTCCAGCAGATAAAATTATTGAACATTTAAAGAAAAGATTAGTTTCAATCAGAACAGGAAGAGTAAACGCCACCGTTTTAGATAATATTTTAGTAACAGCTTACGGCGATAAAATGCCTATTCAATCAATCGCAACAGTTAATGTTCCAGAATCTGGTCAATTACTTATTACCCCATTTGATAAAAGTTTGAACCAGGCTATTGAAAAAGCAATTTTTGATGCCAACATCGGGGCCAGCCCAATTAACGACGGAGCTGGAATTCGTTTAATGTTTCCACCGCTAACTGAAGAGGCAAGAATGAAAAGAGCTAAAGATGTAAATGTACATGAAGAAGAAACCAAAATTACTGTTCGTTCTGAAAGACAGGATATTTTAAAGCAGTTAAAAGCTTCCAAAGATGCCGGAGAAATTAGCGAAGATGAATTAAAAAGACAGGAAGTTGCTATTCAAAAAGAAGTAGATACCTTAAACAAAGAAATTGAAGTTTTGTGCCAAGACAAAAAAGCCGATTTAATGAAGGTTTAGTTTGAAGTTTAACAGTTTCAGAATCTCTCTTTTAGTCTGATTAGACACTAGGTTCTTTTTTATCGAAATAATTAACATCTGAACCGTAATCTGGTTTGGCTATTAAATCTTGATTTGCTTCTTGAACAGGGTAGGGGTTGAATGGCTGGTTTGGTTGTAGAATAGGATTATTTCTGAAAGGGGTGTTTCTTTTTGCCTGTAAAGCTGCATTTAACAAGCTGTTAGCCTGGGCCAGTTCTTGTTCTTTAGCCATAACATTTTGAATGGCATTCAATGGGTTTTCATCTACAATTTTCTTTAAGGATTGAATCTGCCTTATTTTTTCAAGATTTCCTTGCTCTTCAAAATCTATAAATACATTGGCTTCTTTGGCTTTTTGATCAGCAATTCTGTCGTTCCATTTTTTCAAAGTAGCGTTATAATTAAGCAAAGCCAACTGATCGTTTAAATCATCCACCACCGGTTGTCTGGTGTAAACCATTTCCTTTGGTTTGGTGTTATACAAAAAATATTTTAAAACATAAATTTCGCTGTCTCTGCCATTAAACCTTCCCAAAGCTAAATATCCGCCAATACCCACAATTGGAATACAGGGAATAGCAGCATAAGGGCCAGCACCAGGAGAAGCTTGATTAATTAAACTGTAAACCAAAACCGCAAAAAGCCCGAAACCAAGGGCATAGCCGAACTGCCTTAAGTTCATGCCAAAAATAATTTTGTCTCCAGAATCTAAAAACTGCGGAATTTGATACGATGCCACATCTTTATTATACCCTACTTTTCACAAATTGGAAACCCTAGATTGTAACCTCGCCAACACCACTATCCTGAATTTAGCTCCACGGTCATCCTGAACTTGTTTCAGGATCAAAAGCGAGATAACACCAATCCACATTTTTACTTTACCAACCACTAAAACTGTGCTTACATAAATAAGTAAACAATTTTATAGTATTTTGAGAGGAAGGTTTATGAGTAGTGGAAAAACTAATTGGGGTCTTTGGTGTGTTGGATCGTTTGTTGTTGTTTTATCAATTTTAGGGCTTTGGGCTATTCATATTCCTAAAGAAAATTTGCGAAATGATGTAACAATAACTGAAGATGTTCAATTTACATCTACTATTGCGAAGAGATTTCTCATTGACACAAAATCAGGCTTTGGAACAATTATTCTTAAGTTTAATGAAGATGGAAGTCTAAATATTGATGGGGGAAATATGGCAGGAGCACCTTTATCGTTTGAACTGATTTTAACAATCAAACACGAAAATGGAAAATTACAAACCATTTTTTTAACAGATAAAAAAAGAATCTTGCTACCCTTCTTGCCAGCAAGTATGATAAAAGGTGTAACATTAAACCAACTAAGTTTATCCGTTTTAGTTGGCAGCTAATAAAACTAAAACAGATCTTCGTGTTGGGGGTCTGTTTTTATTTTGGCTATTTTTCCCAGAATGGTTTTCCCTCAACCTCAATTTTATTTTTTAGCTTTAAGTTATCCAAATTTTCCCACTGTAAAACATCGAATAGAAACGGAATTCTTAATTGGTTTAACTCATTTTTAATAGTGAAAACATCCAGTTTAGCTTTAGAGAATAAGCATAAATCAATATCTGAAAATTCTTTAAAATCTCCCCTTGCCCTTGATCCAAAAATTACTACTTTGGATAATTCTGGAATTGTTTTAAGGTAATTTTGAATTATTTCAACCTCTTTATTTTGCAGGCCGAATTTTGTATTTTGTGCTAACATATGTTTGTAGAGAGATTAATTCTGGATAAAATTGATTATAAATTTTAGGAAAAATAGACTGAATTTCTTTCTCGTCGTAATTATGGCTGGAATAATTTCGAGTTGTTAACATTTCATCCCATATATAAAAATCTGATAGAATATTGGCTTTCACAGCCTCTTTAATACTTTCTCTTGGTGTTTTGGCTATAATTTGTTCGAACTCTAAAATATCTTTAACCAACTTCCATGCCAGTTCAATTGTAAATTCGTATCTTTGAAAATAAGCATCACGGGTGATTTCGTCTATTCTTGAAATATTCTTTGTATGAATTTCAGAAAGTTTAGCTAAAGCTTTGGAATAGTTAGTAAACCTGTCTACAATTTTTTCAGAGTTAGATGGAATGTTGGTCATTATAAAGTTAATTTATTATTCCAGCGATGATTTGTCAAAAATTTACAAAACCAAATTAATGTGCATAAATTAACTATTAGACTAATATTTTAGACTTAAAGAAACAAACAGGGTGACAAAAATACTACCTTAGCTCATAATTACAAGGTTTATTAATATTAAACTGAGATACTATGAGTTCAGAACCTAAAAAATACACAAAACCA
>JBILXY010000011.1:0-34326 GCA_044378055.1 Bdellovibrionales bacterium
TGTTTGATCCAGATACTACTCTTCCTTGAGCATCTGTGGTTACATTGTTGTATGTTCCTGCTGTTCCTGTGTTGGTTAGAGAGTAAGAGACAGTGTTTGAGACTGCACTTACATTTGCTGTAATTCCTTGACCTCCGCTGAAAATAACACTTCCGCCTGGTGTAGCAATAGATCTGGAATTTGTACCATCTGTTATGCTAAAATCTGCTCTTAAATCGAAGGTTGCACCGCTGGAAAGTGTTAAAATTCCTGAATTTAAACCGTAATTTACCACTACACCGTCAATTCCACAACCCCATTCTGTTCCATTGAAAACCAAAATTTGATTAGCTAAACAATCTTCTCTAATACCTAATTTATATGGATCAGTTTCTGTTCCGCTTCCTTCCCTTCTTAAACCTCCACCAAAAATTGCGTCGGTAACTTCATTTCCAACCGTATCATCATCTTCGGCAGTTAGATATGTAATATTACTTCCAACCGTTACTCTTCCCAAAGCATCTACAGTTAAATTATTATATGTTCCAGGGGTTACACCACTTGTGGTTAAACTAAAAGTTGTTCCCACTAGCTGTAAACCACTTCCTGAGGCGGAATAAGTGGTGTTATTATCGGTAGAACATTCCCAATTTGAAGTTCCAGCATTCCATTTTAAAAGCTGACCAGATGCACAACCGCCAAGCATTCTTAAACCATTGCCTGTAAGTTCAAGACCAGAATTTGATGATGTTGTAGAAGTGTTTGAACTATTGGTTAAGGAAATACCAACTGTGTATGGGTCTAGATCTGTTCCAGTTCCGTTTCTTGTTAAACCTGAATTGGCGTCAACATCTAAAATTTCATTTCCGATGACTGAATCAACTTCAACAGGAAGGGATGCACAAGTCCAAACTGTTCCGTTGAAAACTAGATAATCATTAGCGCTTGCACATGTTGCTAATTTACCTAAAGTAACCGAACCATCGGCTAAATCTGCAGTTGATACTGTTCCATCAGCAATTTTTGCAGAATTTACCGAATTGTTGGCAAGATTTGTATTTCCAATTGTTCCAGAAGCAATTTTAGCCGAAGTTACAGAGCCATCAGCAAGTTTGGCAGTGGTTACCCCGCCATCTTGAATTCCTACTAAATAAGGGCTAATTAAAGTTCCAGCTCCAATTCTTTCAAGCCCTGAAGAAGCAATAACATTGGCAATTTCATTTCCTATAACTCCATCTACTTCTGTGCTAGTAAAACATTCCCATACGCTTCCATTAAAACGCAAAGTTTGATCACTAAGGGAACAAGCAGCCAGTTTACCCAAACCAACCGAGCCATCAGCGATGGCATTAGAAGTTACAGAATTGTTGGCAAGCATGCTTGAAGTTACACCACTTCCTTCAATACCTATGGTAAATGGATCTAAATCTGTACCGCTACCAGAACGAACTAAACCACCACCTAATGTAGCATTCAAAATTTCATTTCCAATCACACCATCAACTTCCACAAGACCTGCAGCGACATTACAATTCCAGCCGGTTGTTAAAGGACCAGGACCATCAGGGTCGGTTAAATAAAACTGAATAAACTGACCATCTAAATTACAATTTTCCAACTTATTTATATTAATAGAAGCATCAGCAATATTTACATTACTTACAGAATTACTTGCTAAATCTTGATTTTGAATACTGCCATCGGCAATTTTATTGGAATTTACGCTATTGTCTGCTAAATCTTGATTTTCTACAGAACCATTCACAATTTGGTTGCTACCAATTAACAAAGATAGTGAGGATAGATCGATACTATTTCCCCTAGAAATAAGTAAAACATTCCCATTTAATTCTAATCTTTGGTTATCTTGGCCGATTACCTGAGTAATGTTGGTAATCTCGTTTGTGGTAACAGCTGGAGTAGAATTTGCGTTTCCAGTGCTTGGTAAAGTGGTTGCGATGGGTAAATCTACTGAATTTCCTTCTGTAATAGATAATTTACTTCCATTAATTGATAGTGTTTGAGGTTTTGAACTAATATAATTATTATAGGTAGAATTAAAAATATTATTATTTAGCAGCTCGCCTGAATTTGTTGGAAATGGAATTGGTGTGGCACTAACTGCAGTATAAATTCCTGGGTCAATAACTTCGGTACAATTTACATCGAAATTTAAGTTGGCTTCAGACCTGAACAAACTGTTAAACCTGGCCACAACGCCGTTTTCTACATATTCTCTTTGGCAGGAAGTAGGGCTTTGGTTGTTGGAAGTTGTACAATTTTCAGAATTAATTGTTGAATTTTCTAACACACATACTTCGGAATAAGCATTTAGCGGCTTATCAAAAAGGCTGGTTTTATAACCAGTTGCAAATTTTCCATCCACGATCTCCACATTTTTTATTTCCTCTTGTTTTAACAAATTTCCTTGGTATGGTTTATCATAAAAGCTTAAAAGAATACTATAATTACCGTTAGGCAAAGCTTTATTAGGAATGTTACCATCAAGTTGTACAGCAGTTTGTTGGGAAAAAACAGAAACAGCAGCCCCTACAGTGAAGAGTCCTGAAAACAATAAAGCCTTTCCCAAAAAGTTTTCAAACAACCAGCTAAAAATTTGATTTTTCATTTTTTATATTTGTTTTTTCCACAGCACTATTTGGTACTTTCCTAGTATATTACCTAATTTACTTTCTATCAAGTTTTGAATTTGTTGGAGACTGGGAGTCTCAGCTACGATGTCATTCTAGGGTTGGAGACTGTGAGTCTCCGCTACGGGTGCTGAATTTGTTTCAGGCTCCAAAACTTAATAGTATAAAATAAAGTAAAAAGAAGAGCTACTTTTAAGTGCAGATTACGCCCCGAAGAGATAATCCCCGTTTGCTTGTCATATACAATATTAACTAGCTAAGCAATACACTTGACAGACATTCTAAAATAAACTTTTTCAAAAACGATTTTCTTCTGGTGACAAAGAATGAAAATCTAAATAACCAGCATATGTCTAAAAAAATATTATTATCAACCACAGTAGTGGCTTTATTAGGTTTATCATTAACCTCATTCGTAGCTCCTACAACCTTAGCAATCGGCAAGGATATTTTGCCTTTACCTGAATGCAAAATTGTACTTCTACAACCAGATATTACCGGAGATGGAATAGCAGATCCAACAGGAAACTGGAGAGGTGTTTGGGGATACTGGAATAGGAATGCCGAAACTATTGACAACACAATTCAGCCTGGAATTCAAGCAGGAGGTAACAAAAACTACTTCAATGTAGGCCACAACAACAGCACTTACAACCCAGACCAAGCCGTAGCTAACCAAGGTCAGCCTTCAAGTTTCCTACCAGGAAGATACTATTCAGTATTTGCAACAGACTATCCAGCTAACACTGCATTAGGATGGTATGTAACTTACCCACTTGCCAAAGCTGCCTGGGTTAACAGTTTAACAGCCGGCTGCAACGCAGCAAAAACCAGGTTATTCATTCCTTCAGCAGAATGGTACCTATACGGAGTTTAATTATTAATAATGTAGCGGCGATCGCGGATCGCCAAAATAGCCAAAACCAAAATATCAATCAGAAATCACATCAGAGGGCCTTCGGGCCTTCTTTTGGTTGCCAAATAATTTTGACAATGCCTGTTTTGTGTGATAAATACATAAAAGTTAGCCAGTTTCTAACAAAAAATACTAGAGGATTGTACGGTGATTATCTCATTAAGTGAATTTACAGCGATTTTCTCTCACCAAGATGCTTTGCAGCTAATTGGAATGTTAATCGGAGCTATTACTTTAATAGTATCCAGTTTCTTCATTTCAAATAACATTTTTGTTGAATTGAAGAAATCCATTGCATCAATATTCTGTTTCCTTGCTGGATTAGTCTGCTTGCTCATAACAACTGACTACAATTTGAAATTGGTTTTTACTGTAACAGCGTTTGCAGTTACAATTACAAGCTTAATTTCTTTTATCCAGCTGGCAGGCTTCATAACTGACGGCAGAAAAGATTACCCTTACCTAAATTCATTTTTAGGTATTGTGATGATCGTGTTCGCCAGTCTAGCAAATTTTAACTTTTTTAGCCTTCTTGATAGGTTTTATAAGTTTAAGTTTGCAACCACTCATCCTGAGATTGTAGCAATAATCGCTATTATCCTTTATTTCAGCGTCTTTTGGTGGAGAAAAGATGCATGGGCAAAAGTAAAACCTCCCGTATTTACTCCTCTAAATTTAAAGGATGAGGGTAGATGCTGGCGAGGTGATTATGGGCATGATGATGACGATTAAACCACACCATATTTAAAAGCCTCCTGTTTTGGGAAGGCTTTTTGTTTTCTTAAAAATTCTGAAAGACGATAAAAACTACAAATAAATTTTAGGTTGAAAAGGGTAATTGGAAGCGGCAGTTTCGATAAAGATAAAAATTTAAAACCATTTTCCTTCATTAATTTAAGAACAATTGGATTACGGCTGGTTGTATAAGCATTTTTGTGTTTAGTTTTAATATCCTCCAAAGCAACATTAAACAAAGCTTTGCCAATTCCCTGCCCTCTAAATTTTTCAAGAACGAGTAAAACAGCCAACTCTTCCCATTCATCCGAAATAGAAACATTAACAGCCACCCCAGCAAATTCCATGTTTACTTCAGCCACAAAAACTCTACCAAATTTCTCCCACTCTTTTTTAGTGTATCCCGTAATGTTTGGTGTTCGTTTAATAGCATTGATAACAAGATCAATTTCATGGGATTTTAACTGGCGATTTTTTATTAAAAAGTTTGACATTAGATAGAAATCTTAATTTAGAGAGTAATTCTTCCCCCTACACCACCACGTTCACAATCTTCCCTGGGATGTAGATGAACTTTTTAATTTCCTTTCCCTCTAGCCATTTTTGCACTGCTGGATTTTCCATAACTTTGGCTTTTACTTCCGCTTCGCCTTCGTCAATATTAATTTCTATTTCTCCGCGAACTTTTCCATTCACTTGAACACCAACTACAACGCTATTTTTAACTAAATATTCTGGTTTTATTTCTGGCCATTTTTGGGAATGAACACTATTTTTTACTTCAAATTTAGTGTAATTGTGAAGACTTTGCCACATTTGTTCTGTAATAAATGGGCAAAATGGTGAAAATATTATCAAGAACCGTTGCAACTGCGACACCGAGATAATTCCTTTAGATTCTACCAAATTCATAAACTCCATAAATTTAGCTACGCTAGTATTAAACTTAAAATCTGGAACATCGCTGGCCACTTTTTCAATTAATTGATTTAGATTTACCTCCACTTCCTTCCAGCCATCTGTTTCTTCCATCAAACTTGAATCTGGTTGAACAATATTTTCCAGTTTCCAAACCCTATCTAGGAATCTTTTAACACCTTTAATTGTGTCTTTATTCCAAGGTTTAGGCTGGTCAAAAGGTGCCATAAACATTAAATACAAACGAAGTGTATCTGCGCCCAATTCTTCCACAACGTCTGTCGGATTAACCCCATTCCCCCAACGCTTACTCATTTTTCTGCTGTCGTCGCCAAGTACCAAACCTGGGTGGCGCATATTCAAAAATGGTTCGTCGAAGTTAATCAAACCTGCATCAAAAGCCACTTTGGTAAAGAATCTAGCATACAAAAGATGAAGAACGGTGTGTTCTGTTCCAATAACATATGTATCAACCGGAGCCCAATTATTCATGTTTTCGGTGGAAGCAAATTTTTCAGAATTTAATGGATCGGTGAAGCGAAGGAAATACCAACTAGAACACACAAAAGTGTCTAAAGTATCACTTTCTCTTCTTGTTCCAACACCATATTCAAGTTCAGCCGAGGCGTGAAAACCTAAGTGATCAACCAATGGAGATTGACCTGTTGGCTTAAATTCTACATCTTCTGGTAACAAAATTGGGTATTTAGTTTCATCAACCAATTCCTCTTTTAACGAATACAAATTAAAAATTTCTGGACTATTTCTTTTATCCAGCCCCAAAGCTATGGCTAGCGAAACTCCACGTTTCATACCTTCAACATAATGTAAACGAGTAGTTTCTGAAGTTGAATCTGCTTCCAGCTGAGAAATAATTTCGTCAGCATCACCCCATAAAGTTTCAAAATTTTCATGTGCCTCGCGAGCAGAACTACCATCTTCGGAATTCAAAATTATTAGGAAAGGATAAGCAGTAGCCACTCTGTTTAAATTTTTTCCAGAATGATAGTAATGAACATTCATTTTTTCGCCTAGTGGATAGACCGATTCAATATCCGAAAGACCTAATTCTTCAGCAGTTTCTCTTGCCGCAACTTCGGCCAAATCTTCACCTTCATCAGCACCACCGCCTGCTAGACCAATTTTTCCATCGCTCAAGTTTTTGTAATAAGCATATTTCCCAGTTTTTGGATTAAATACCACTGCCATACTTCCATTTCTATAAATTGCATTTTCAAGTGGTGTACCAAAACTTAACTCTTCCAAAACCGATTCGCTAGGGACAGGTTTGTAAACAATAGGTATAGGCGAACCCCAATATCGTTGTCTTGAAACCAGCCAATCACGCAAACGGTAAGTTGTTTTTGCCTTAGCCCAACCTTCTTTTTCACCGAATGCAATAATTGCTGGTTTTGCCTGACTAGAGTGGAGACCATCAAATTGGCCTGAATTATATAGAATTCCTTCACCAGAATAAGATTCAAACAAACTTTTTACAGCTTCGTCATTCCCAAGCGGAGAGGTTATGCTTGTATTTAGTGGAATACCATATTTTTTGGCTAGTTCGAAATCTCTTTCGTCATGAGCATCAGCAAAAACTGCGCCTGTTCCATAATTTCCTAAAACAAAATCGGATATCCAAATTGGCATTTTAAAACCATTAGCCGGGTTTATAGCAAAACTTCCAGTGAAAGCGCCTGCCTTGTCTTTATTTAAATCAGTTCTTTGTAAATCGGATTTTTGTTTGGTTTTTTCTTGGTATTCGGTAATTTCAGCAAACTGAGCAGGTGTTGTTAGAGAGGATATTAATGGATGTTCTGGAGCTAAAATAAGGAAAGTTCCACTAAATATTGTATCAATTCTGGTTGTAAATACTGTTATTTTGTGGGATGAATCTGCAACTTTAAAATCTACTTCCGCCCCAATGCTTTTTCCAATCCAGTGCTTCTGCATTTGTTTAGTGCTTTCAGGCCAATCTAGCTTATCTAAATCTTCAAGCAATCTGTCGGCGTAGTCTGTAATTTTAAAAAACCACTGGGAAAGTAAGCGTTGTTCCACTTTTGCTCCACTTCTTTCGGCGGTACCATCAGCTAAAACTTGTTCATTCGCTAAAACCGTTTGATCTATAGGATCCCAATTTACCAAGGCTTCTTTTTTATAGGCCAAACCTTGTTTATACAAAAAGGCAAACCACCACTGGGTAAACTGATAATATTCAGGTGTATGAGTGGCAATTTCCTTGCTCCAATCTGTACTTAAACCAATTAGTTTTAGCTGTTTTTGAAAGGCATGAATAGCCTCTTCAGTACTTTCTTTAGGATGAACCCCATTTTTAATTGCATAATTTTCAGCAGGAAGACCGAAGGAATCCCAACCAATTGGATACAAAACCTGGTAACCTGACAGGCGGTTAAATCTAGCCACAATGTCTGTAGCCGCATAACCTAAAGCATGTCCTGCATGCAGACCAGAACTGGATGGATAGGCAAAAGCATCAAGGATATATTTCTTGCCAGAAACAGGATTCTGCTTTGAGGAAGTTTTTAAACTTTCAGCGTTCCAATTATAAATGCCCAGTTCTTCCCATAATTTAATATATTTAGACTCAATTTCCTTAGGATTATATTTTTCAGAAGATTTTTCAACAGACATAAAGTTACTATTTTGTATGACAATTTAATAAATTATTTAGGGGAAATGCGCAAGTAGGGGTTCATTATAATATATCAAAAAGTTATTATCATAATCCAAGCAGAAATAAAAAAAGAGTCTGTTTAACAGACCTGAAGGGTTGTATTATATTTTAGGTTGAATTGCCCGAATTTTAATGGAAGGTAATAATTTATAAAGATTCGGAGCTCCTTTTTTTGTTTGACTAGTATGTACTGCTCTTTCTATCCCAAACTCTTGCTGAATCTTAACATTAATTTTTGATACAGCCCTATTAATTTGACCACGATCTAAACCTGTTTCGGACAACAAATCAACGAAATCAGCACCATTTTCGAAAGCTTGAATAAGTTTAAGTGTATTTGGATTGTTAGAAAATATCCAAATAAATTTTTAATCCATATGGCGTGGGAGGATAAATCTCACTCAAACGGGAGGATAAATCCTTCCCCTACGTTTATAATCCGATATTAAAACCAAAATCCCCTGCGGGAAACAGGGGAAATTCGTAGGGGAACGCTCGCCGTTCCTATTTTAACGATATAAAGCAACGACCTACAACCCTCCTTCATCAACAGATAAGGCTAATTTTTCGTCTAATCTTGCTCTGTCTCCGTAAATTTCTTCAGCTTCTGTTACTGCGGCGTTAACTTTAACACCAAGTGCTGTTAATTCGTTAGCTAAAACAATGAATGAACCTGGTAAGTTAGGGCTCATAATTGGTTTGCCTCTTATAATAGCTTCAAAAGCGGCTTCTCTACCTAAACTGTCATCCGATTTAATGGTTAACATTTCTTGTAAAGCATAGGCTGCTCCATAAGCTTCCAAGGCCCAAACTTCCATTTCTCCGAATCTCTGTCCTCCTGCGTTGGCTCTTCCTCCTAAAGGCTGTTGAGTGATTAAAGAGTAAGAACCGGTGGAACGAGTGTGAACTTTGTCATCTACCAAATGGTAAAGTTTGTTGAAGTAAACATAGCCAACAACTACAGGTCTTTCGTATTTAATACCTGTTTGACCATCCCACAAATCCATTTTTCCATCTTCTCTGAAACCAGCTTCAACTAATTCGTTCTTAATAGTATCAAGTGGAATTTCGTTCAAAGGCTGAGTAACTGCATGAATACCCTTTTCATGACAAACCAAACCTAAATGGGCTTCAAGTAATTGCCCAAGGTTCATACGCGCCACAACACCGAGAGGGTTAAGAACCATATCTACAGGTTGTCCATCTGCAGTGTAAGGCATATCTTCAACTGGAAGCACAATAGATACAACACCTTTGTTTCCGTGACGACCAGCCATTTTGTCTCCTGGTTTAATTTTTCTTGTTGTAGCAAGCCAAATGTGTACTCGTTTTAAAACATCGGAAGGTAATTGGTAACCATCTTCACGGCTGAAAACACGAATTGAAACTACTTTTCCTTGCAAACCATGTTCCAAATATAAGGAACTATCTTTAACTTCTTTAGAATATTCACCAAACAATACACGAATTAATTTATCTTCAGGGGAAAGATCGACTTCGCCTTTAGGGCTAATTTTTCCTACCAAAATATCACCACTTTGAACGAAGGCACCTAGGTGAACAATTCCGTCTTTGTCTAACTTTCGAAGTTTATCAATAGGTACATTTGGAATATCACGGGTAAATTCTTCAGTTCCAAGTCTTGTTTCGTGTAAATCACAGGTAAGTTCGTGAATATGGGTAGAACTAAATTTGTCTCTTTGAATTAATCTTTCTGATAAAACAATAGCATCTTCAAAGTTATAACCCTTGAAAGGCATATATGCAACACGAACATTCTGACCAATGGCAAATTCTCCTTCGTGAATACCAAAACCTTCAATTAAGTAATCACCTTTAGAAACTTTTTGTCCTGGTTTTACCACAACTCTTTGGTTAATTGAAGTGTGATTATTAGAAGGAAGATATTTTAAAGCTTTGTAAGTATATTTTTCTTTTGTCTTAGAATCTTGAACAGTTACACCACTTCCGTCGGCTTGAATTACTTCTCCATCACATTCAGCAACTGTTAAGTAACCAGAATCTCTTGCGGCTACAGTTTCAAAACCAGTTCCTACCAATGGTCTTTCAGGGCGAATTAAAGGCAAAGATTGGCCTTGCATGTTTGTTCCCATCAATAAACGGTATCCATCAGTCTGGGATACGAATGGAATCATACAAGATGACAAACTTAAAATTTGGTTACTTGCTACATCCATATATTGAACTTCGCTTACATTAATTTGAACAGGATCGCCTTGTTTTCTAGCTGCAACGATATCAACTAGAATATTTCCCATTTCATCAATTTGGTTAATATGTTCACAAATTACTACACTAAGATCCATTTGTGAATCAAGCCAAGCAACTTCTTTAGAAACATGCTTTCTTACCTTAACTTCGATATTTTTATCAATTTCAATAAGTTCTTGAATTACATCGGAAGTTAATAATTGACCTGTCTTTAATACTCTCTTTCCTTTTACTTCAACATCAGCTAGAGCAATTCTGGAAAGTAAGGATGGATCTGTAACTTTCAAAGTATCCTTAACAATTAAGTAAGGAGTTTCCATGAATCCCATTTTGTTAATTCTGGAATAAATAGCCAAATGAACATTCAAACCGAACGCAGGGCCTTCAGGAGTGTTAATAGGACACAATCTACCATAATGACTAGGGTGAACATCACGAATATCAAATCCGGCTCTTTCACGGGTTACACCACCAGGGCCAGTACAAGTTAAGAACTGTCTGTCATCCATTTCAGATAGAATGTTGGTTTGATCTAATAACCTGGATAACTGTGATGTGCTGAAGAAATCTTCAATCATAGCAGCCAGCGGTCTCATGTTTACCAATTGAGCAGGGGTAAAGTTTGCATCTTCATTAGTTGTCATTTTATCCTTTGAATTTCTTACAACTCTAGATAAACCGGCTTTAAATGTATTTTGTAACCATTCACCAACAGCTCTAATTCTTCTGTTACTTAATGAATCAATACTATCGGAACTTTCTCTAGCAACTGCCATTCTTACCAATTCTTGCAAAGTAGCAATAATTTCAGCAGAACCAATGTTTTTCTTATAATCGTGACCTTCGGTTGATTTAGCTTTAAAGTTAAGTCTTGAATTAAACTTGTATCTTCCAACTTCTCCAAAATCGTATTTGGTTAAATCTTCGAAAAGTGAGATTAAATACTTCTTTCCTTGTTCAATAGAAACAATGTCTCCTGGTCTAATCTTTTTGTAGATGGAATTTACTGCATCTTCAACACCAAAAGCGGAATCTTTTTCCAATGTAGTTTCAAGAATACTAAATCTAGGATCGTTATCAAAATCTTTGAAAATGTCTTTAATTTCTTGTTCTTTGGTAATTCCAAAAAGTTTAAGTAATTGCGTAGCTGGGAATTTCTTCTTTCTATCAATTCTTGTGTAAATAACATTATCTGCGCCTAAAATGAAGTCAATCCAAATGCCTCTTGCTGGAATAATTCTGGCTGTGTAAGTGTAACCACCTTTTTCAAGTTCACGGCTGAATAAAACACCTGGTGATTTAACAAGCTGACCTACAACAATTTTTTGGTTAGCATTAACAATAAAGTTTCCTTTCTTGGTCATTAATGGAACTTTTCCAACAAAAACCCTCTGAGTTTTCTTTTCTTTAGTTACCAAGTTTTCAACGGTTACATTAATATATAACAACCCAGCAAAACTTGTACCTTTAAGTAAAGCTGTGTATTCATCGTTGTTTGGGTCTTGTTCTAGGAAAAAGTCTGGTCCTAAAATAACTTTCCATCTTCCACCGATGGTATCTTCAATCGGAGAAAACTCTGCTAAAATCTTGGTTAAATCTTCTTTCCAGAATTGCTGGTAAGATTCAGTTTGTAATAAGTTCAAGTTTGGAACTGGAAATTCATGTTGGCGAACTCCAAAGCTGGAGCGAGGATATTGTAGGACGGCCATAATACGATTTACGTGCTATATGTAATAATGAACTAAAACAATAGCTATTGTCAAGGTTTTAAAGAATTCAAAAGTATTTTTAATATAAACAGTCATCCTGGACTTGGTGAAGCTGTCATCGTGAAACAAGTTTCAGGATCCAAAAAACACAAACATTTTCCCCGCAGGGGCGATTTTCACAATCGCCAGTGGCAATACAAGGGTCGTAGGGGCAAAGTTTACCTTCGCCCAAGGCAAAACGAGGAAGTAGCGGCCAAGTTTACAAGCCAAAACAGTTATAAATCCAATTACCATACGTAGCGGCGATCGCGGATCGCCATGGCAAAACGCAGGCAGTAGCGGCGAAGTTTACGAGCCACAATATTTCCCCAAAAATAAAATAGCCACTCAAGTTAAAGTGACTATTTTTTGATGTAAACGACTATTATTATAAAATTAGTCTTCAATCGGCGTGGCAGTTACAATGAATGTTGCATCAATTGGAACAAATTCCACTAAAACCATGTAAATTTCCCCTGTGTCTTCAGCTGATAAATTGTAGATATTATCATCAGGAAAATAACCATTGCTGCATTTATGCATAATTTCACATGAACTAGCCTTTATGAAGGTTAAATGAGAAAACTTATCAATAAGTGACAAACTTTTAGGCAAATCTGCTGGCAAGTAAGCTGGAAGCAGCACGGTTGATATATCAGGAAATTGTTCTACATACCTTAACAAGCATTCATGCAATGGCTGAGTGTGTGTCATTCCTTCAAACATACCATCGACTTCTGTATAAACTTGTTCAAAATCTTCTGGTAGTTTAGCGTCATGAATTTTAGCATTTACAGACAAAAAGTTAGTAACCACAACAAATCTCCTTTTTCTAAAAATTAAATAGGTTAGAAAATCCTATTACATATAAACAAACATAGAAAGATAGAGGTGTCAAAGAATTCGCAGACTTCCCTCTTTTGACATTCCCCCTATTCCAAATAAAACTTAAACCATGAACTTACTAGGATTAAAACTTCGGCTTGAAAACCTTTTGCCTGATTGGAAATGGTCGCTTCCGCCTTCCCCCGATTTAGGTATTTTATCTAGCCCCAAAGCTTTTGAAGTTGCTAGAATACAAGGTAAAAACCCTGTGGAAGTTGCTGCAAGCTTAATTGCAGAAGTCGAGAGCACCCTCCGAACAGAAAATATTCCAGCTGAAGCCAAGCTTGCTGGGCCATATATTAATATTTTTCCACACGACAAGTTTTTGAGTGAATTGGCTAAAAATTCGACTGATAATTTTAAAATAAACCCATCGGAAAAGCATTTATTATTGGAATATGTAAGCCCAAATATTGCCAAACCTTTGCACGCAGGGCATTTGGTGAATGCTGTTATTGGAGAGAATTTAAAAAGAGTACTTTCGTTAAAATATTCAAATTTAGAAACTGAAATTTACTGGGGCGATTGGGGAATTCAATTCGGGATTATTTTATGGGCAATTAAGCAAATTCAAAACAACACAGTTAGTTTAGAACTTAATGGTGAGCTTGTTTCTTTAAATATAGATGAATACGATGAGGATCCGATTCAAACCTTGGTGAAAATTTATGTGTGGGGGAATCAGCAAAAAGATATAATTCCAGATTTTGATAATCAAATTAGGGAAGAAGTTATTAAGCTTGAAAATGGAGATAAAAATTCTGTAGATTTGTGGCTAAAATTTGCTAAGGATTCCAAAAAGGTTATTCTAGAACAATTAAATATTTTAGGAGTTTCAAACTTCGATCACGAATTTGGCGAAAGTTATTACCAAGAAAGAATGACAAGACTTACCAAGTTTATGGATAAGCATAATTTATGGGAAACAGAAGGAAAAGGAAGATTTATAGATTTAGATAAAATGAGTTCGCAGTGGGAGGAAGAACAAAAAGTACCCCTGGTAAGGGGTCAGAGCGAAGCTCTGGGGGTAGCCAGGGGTGAAACCGAAGGTTTCGGGGTAGTTGCAAACCCAATTCCCTTCAACAAAATTGCCACATACGGCCGATGTTATTTAATTCAAAGTAAAGATGGCTACACAACCTATCCTTTCCGTGATATTGCGGCAAGGTGGCACTGGGCTGAAGATTTACAAGCTGATATAATGATAACCCTAACCGATCATACCCAAAGCCATAATTTCCACCAAGCTTTTAGTATTGTTAGCTATTTAGCCAGCAAAAAAGAATTTTTAGAGTTATCCGACGATGAAGTTTCTAACCGACTTGAATTAGAAAATTTAGTTCACATTCCATATGGCTTTTTGAAGTTACCTGAAGGAAAAATGAGCACTAGAAAAGGCAATTTTGTAACTGCTACAGATATTTTAGAACAAATTCAAGATCAGGCAAAACTTAATTTACAGGAACGCTATCCAGATTTGAAGAAAAGTGAATTAGATTACCGAAGCCTGAAACTTAGTTTGGCAGCCATTAAATGGACTATTTTAAGCAAGGACATAATTAAAGATACAGTTCTTAATATTCCACAAATTCTTACTTTTGAAGGGAATACTGGGGTTTATCAGCTTTACACTTTTGCCAGGTTAAATAGCATTTTAAAGAAAAATGAATGCGACTTAAATTCTAGTTTGAGTTTTAACCTCAGCCTTCTTAATAATGAAGAGAAAACCATTTTGAATTACGCTTATCAACTTCCAATTATTTTAGAAGACATTGCCCAAAATTATAAGCCACATCTACTTTCTGGATATTTATTTACCCTCTCCACAATGATTAATAAATGGTATGGAATTGTTTCAGTTAGCAATGAAACCGACTTGGAAAGGAAGGAAACTTTGTTATTTTTCTGTCAGCATTTAGCCTTACTAATTCAACAAACCTTAGGTCTGATGGGAATTGAAACTTTAGATAATTTATAATATATATCGAGTAGTAGAGTGCGTGGGATGAGGTAAATAGCCAAAGGCTTGGAATGATGACAAAATGTGGTTGATAGTATATAATAAAAAAAAAACCGCTATTTTAAAAACAAACAGTTTTGAATTGGCAAACAAAAACACAAACAAAATGTTCAGAAAATTTCCTAAATTATTACCTGCTCTTTTAGCCTTGCTAATTATTTTGGGTGCAATAACATATTTTGGTGTTAAACTTTATCAAGATAGGAATTCAGCTTCAGCAGAAAACATTACTGCAACAACACTTGTTTATGGTAACAGTCTTGGAAAGCTTGTTTTGTCACCCGATAATAACTTTGTTTATGCCGCCACTTTTGATAACTTTGTTAACTTACTAAGAACAGTTACAAAGTATGACGCAGCTACAAATACAGAGTTAGCCAGCTTACCAATGCCAAATACTGGAATTGTTATCAACGCATCTGGATCAAAATTATATGTTTTTACTTCAAATAATCAAATTACTGTTATAGATACAGCTAGTTTTACTGTTACAGGCAGCATACCAATTAACATGACTCTTGCAGTGAGCGGTAAAGCTTTTTTGAATCCTGGCGGAAATAAACTATATGTTTTAAACAATATAAACGAAGTTAGTGTAATTGATACAGCAACTGATACTGTTATTAGCACATTCAATACAACAGTAAATACTCCATCTGGCCCAGGTAATCCAGCATATATAACCAATGCCGATTTACTTGGAACCTATGTTTTTTCCCAAGATGGAAGTAGATTATACTTATCCGGAAGTTCTAGGGCGGCGGTTATTGATACAAGCACAGATACTTTTCTAAACTTCATTCCAACTCAAAGAGATTTAACCTTATCTGAAGATGGAACCAAACTTTATTCCCCAGATTTCAACGGTTTTAGAGTTTTTAATTTAACTACAAATAAACTTGAAAGAAGTATAGTTGGAGATAATATTCACACAATAATAGCTAAGAATAATAAAATTTACACTGTCCAAACTTCTGGTTTAATTAGAATATTTGATAACAGAACCTTTATTCAAACAGCAACTGCCCAAGTGCCTAATGGGTGCTCTGGTGGTCAGTGTTTTGCTAAAATAACCGAGGATGGAAGTAAGATTTATATTAGTTATACAAATAATACAACCTATTATGCCACAGTTTTTGATACAAATAGTTTAACTTTTGCCACCATTAACCCGGGCGTAGGGCCAAACCCAACCTTAACTACTTTTTCTACAGATGGAAAAACCGCCTATATTATTGATGTTGGAAGCTATAAAACGGTGGAAACAGGTTTAATTACAAGCTCGGATATCACTTCTTTTGATTGTACTTCCCCCACTGGTTTGGTTGCTTCAACTGTTACTTGTACTGTAAATACATCTAGCGCCGTAAGAGGCCTTGTTAAATTTGAAATTGGCTTAGAAAGTTGTACAGCATATTTTGCCCCTGGTGGCGCTAGCAGTGCTTCTTGTACCTACCCTGCAAACAATATACAAACAGCAGCCATAGTTATTAAACCTTCTTTCGGGGCTACCCAAACTGGTGGGAATTTAGCCATTACTGGTACTGGAACCACAATGACAGGTACCAATGTATTTGATGACGATTGTACGAATGGCATGAGTACACCTTTAAAAGTTGGAGTTATTTTAGATTGTAATTTCACACTTACTGGAAGCGTTAACAACACCTATATTTTACCATCTGCTGGTATTCAAATGGGTATTAACTCTACAGTGGCCCTTTCAGATTTCTGCACTTTAATTAATAATGGCACACCAAATGTAAGATTAAACTGTAAAAATATTCCAACCCTTGGTGGCAACCTAACCAATAATTTTGGAACTGGTGGTGGCAACTTTTTCAAACCAAGTATAAATGGTGTGACTAATGTACTAGGCAGTACTTTCTATCTATTTAGTGGCTTTAAGGTAAATACCAATTTAGACACAATTGATACAGCAGTAGGAGACGGATTTTGTTTAGACTCAAACGGTTTATGTTCTGTTAGGGCCGCAGTAATGGAATCTAACGCTGACTATAAGCTAGATCATGTTTACTTAGCCAACGATACTTACACTTTAACAATTGCCCCAACTACGGAAAGCGTGGGTGCAATAGACGGTGATTTAGATATTAACACAGACATTGATTTTACTGGTTACGGTGAAATAAACACAATAGTTCAAGCAGGAACAAATAACACAAACGGAATAGACAGGGTTTTCCATATTTACAACGCCAATGTTAAATTTAACGACATGACGATTAGAAACGGAAGGGTTTCAAATTCAACTGGTACTGGTTTTTACTATGTAAGTGGTGTATATCCAACCAAAAATGCGTCTGGTTCGCCTTTAATTTCTAAACCTGGAAATGGAGGTGGAATTTACTTTCAAAAATATTATGATTTCGATGTCTATCCTGAAACTCCAATTTACATTGATGGATATAACTATGATAGTACTAAATATTATGGAAGTAATACACAGTTTATACCCACTGTTTTTCAGTTGAATAATGTTAAAGTTTCAGATAATTATGCCGAAAATGGTGGTGGTGGAGTTTATGATGCATCCGGTTGGGCTAATTATACAAGGGCAGATATTACTGGTAATACTTCTGGAAAATATGGAGGCGGAATAGCCAGAACCAGTATTCAAGATAGAGTTACTAAAGTTTTAGTTGAACCCTATTTTGCTGATGAACAAACATATTTAATCCTAAATTTTAGCAATGTTTCTGGAAATAATTCTATTGATGGAGCAGGTATTTATCACGACAGAGGAAATCAGCTTACACTTGATGAAAACACTACAATTACTGGAAATATTGCTAGCGGAAAGGGAGGAGGTATATTCAACACTGAATGTAGTTTTATTTTTTCTGGAGGTACAGTATCCATTTATGGTGCAAGTATCAATTCTAATAGCGCCGTGGACGGAGGCGGAATTTACAATGAATGTGGTCATGTTGAAGCATTTCAGGGTAATGTAACATCTAGTATTAACACTAGGATAAATAATAACATAGCTTCTGGAAAAGGTTCGGCCTGGTATGGAAGAGGGAATACTTTAAATGATCTTGAAAGAACTACTGTAGCTGAAAATAATACAGCAAACCCTGGTTTAACTTATCCAACCGGGCAACTTACCAGCGTAATTTGGATGGAAAGCACTGCTAGATTAAATATACTTACTTCAGCTCTTGAAAATAACTGGGGAAGAGCGGTTGAGTTTATAGAAAACGCCAGGATAAATATTAATTCCACAACAATCAGTGGAAATAGTGGAAGAGGTGTAAGCTATACAACCCCGCCTACAAATTTAACTAACTCTGAACTTACGATGGTAAATTCTACCATTGCTTCAAATGACTCTTCGGGAATTACTTTCAGATCAAGCCAAATTAATTTCCAAGCTTCTCATCTTACTGTAGTTGGAAACGCCTATGGACTAATTATTGACCCTAACACTGATATTGATATTGATAATTCCATAATTGGTGGTAACATTAACATAAACTGTGGAGATTTAAATGGAGCCTTATTTACAAGCCCTATTGCCGGAAGTAGCAGAGGAACAAATCTAAGCGATAATTATGATTGTGACAACATTATCGGTTTTACTCAAAATCCAAATCTTATTACATTACTAGGCGGTCTTAGCTATAATGGAGGTTTTAACAATACCATGCCATTGTTGCTTGGAAATCCTGCTATTGACGGTGGAAGTGGAAGCCCAACTTATGATGGATTCCCTTCTTCACCTACAACCGACCAAAGAGGCTTCGCCAGGCCAACTGGTTCCACTTATGATGTAGGAGCTTACGAAGCACAAGTTCTTTTACCCGTAGCCAACGATGATAATATTGGCACAGATCCTAATACCACAGTTTATGTTGATGTTCTAGCAAACGACACCCCAGGCAATGATCCAATAGATACCAATTCCGTAGTTGTGGTTGATTCTCCAACTAAAGGTACATTAAATGATCTGGGTAATGGTAACTTTGAATACATTCCAGATCCATTACAATACCCAGTTTCAGGAACTGACTTCTTTACATATTACTTTTTTGATACGAATATTGTGCAATCAAATACAGCTACTGTAAATATAAATGTTGTGGTTAATAGTGTTATTACTGGCGCTTCTTGTACTCCAAGATCTGGTTATCTGACTGTTAGCCCAACTTGTGTTGCCAATTTTACAACAGGAAGAACAGGTACAATTACATTCACCACTTCTGCTGGAAGTTGTACTACTGCTAATATAAATATTAACGATACTTCGGCTTCTTGTTCATTTACAATTAGCACCCCAAGTGTTGATACTTATGTAGTAAACTTAACCGCCACAGACGGTGATTTTAGAAATGGTTTCGATAATATTTTTGTAAGTCCTCTGCCAAGCTTAATTTCACTAAACCCAGCTAGCGGAACTGTTTTAGGTGGAACAACCTCAGTAGCCAATTTTAGTGTTTTAGGAGGCAATGATAGATTGTATGGAATTGTTAAAGATAGTTTGGATAATATTTATGTTGTTGGGCAGTCAAACGGATCAGTTCAATTTGGCTCTACTGCCATAAACGGCTTTGGTTCAAGCGATATTTTTATTGCAAAATATGATTCAGCAGGAAACCCTGTTTGGGCAAAAACTGCAGGAGGAACAGGTGACGATTTAGCCACTGGAATAGTTATAGATTCAAATAATAATATTTATGTAGCAGGATATTTTCAAAGTTTAGGTAACTTTGGTGGAACAAATATTTTCAGCAACGGGCAAAGCGATGTATTTATTTCCAAGCTCGATTCGAATGGTAATTTTATATGGACAAATACAGCTGGCAGTACGGAAACCGATGAAATCCAAGGCATTGATATTGACTCTACAAACAATATTTATGTAGCCGGACATTTTTATAATTCAATCAACTTGGGGGCAAACACCTTAACTTCCAGCGGCTTAAACGATGTTTTCATAGCAAAACTTGATTCAAATGGAAATTATATATGGGCAAATCGTGCTGGGACAACAAGTTTTGATCTTACAGGAGATATTGCAGTTAATCCAATAGATAATTCTGTTTATGTTTCAGGTCATTACAATAATATTTCTGTGTTTGGTTTAACTAACCTAATCTTAGATATGGGCAGATCAGGGTATGATAGCTTCCTTGCTAAAACTGACCCTTCCGGAAACTGGGTCTGGGCTAAAGATATTGGAAATACAGGAGTAGATACATATGCAAATGATTTTGGTTTTAGTAACAAAGTATATACGGACACTAGCGGAAATGCCTATATTATGGGAGGTTTCTATAAAAATTTTGTCGATTTTGGACCAGCCGGACAAATTACAAACACAGCACAAGGGGGAGCACCTCAGCATTATATAGCCAAAGCTGATTCAAACGGAGACTTTATTTGGGCTACAAAATTAGGCGAGACAGGCTATTACCTTTCTTCAGCGTTCAATGTAAACGATGGCATAAATGGTTACCTAACCACAACTATTAGTGCTTCTCCTAGTATAATTTTGGGCGGAACAACTTTGAATAAAACCAATTCTAGTTTAACTGCTATTGTAGCTGAAATTAATTTAAGTAATGGAAGTTTATCAAACGCAGTTCAATCTACGGGAACAGGTATTACAGAAGTTATTAGAGATATTGATGTAGATAGTAACGGCAACTTGATTCTTGTAGGAAATAGCAGCGGTGCTTCAGCCTACGGTAGCCAAAACTATACCAGCTCTGTATTAAACGACCAAATTATTGTTAAACTAAATACAACTTCCAATACATTTAACTCTCTGCAAGGAACAGGTGGTGTAATTCCATTCTTTGTAAACTTTATTCCTGCTCAGAATTCATTAACCTTAGACAGCATTTTAGCTCCAATTAGTGCAATTAATTCCCCTATTAGGGCTACAATTACTACACCTGCCCACGCTCCTGGTTTTGTAAACGCCCTGGCTACCAACAGTATCTCTTTAACTTCATCTTTGAATAATGCTTATGAATACTTAAACAACTCACCCGTTGCAAACCCTGATACTGCCACAACCTTATTGACCAGCCCTGTAAATATCAATGTACCACTTAACGATACTGACGCCGATGGAAGCTTAGATTTAACTACTGTAACCATTGTTACAGGACCAATTAAAGGAGGTGTAGCTGTTAACCCTACAACAGGAGTTGTAACTTATACCCCAAACCCTAGCTTATTCCCAACCGCTTCTACAGATACATTCACCTACACAATCCGTGATAATTTCGGCGCTATTTCAAATAATGCTACTGTTACCATTAATGTAACTTTACCACCCCAGCCACAAGCTAACCCAGATACAATTTCTACCCCTGAATCTACTTTGGTAAACATTCCAGTTTTAACTAACGATTTAAATTCAACCAACATTTGTACAAATTCGCTATCAATTTCACCAAGTTCGGTAGGAAATGGAACTCTTTCAATTGTAACAATTGCCACTATAGACCAAGTACAGTTTACCCCTACTCCTGGTTTTTATGGAACTTTCAGTTTCAGCTATACTGCCTGTAGTACCGTTGTTGGAACCTCTCCCTCAGCCCCTGCTTTGGTTACTGTTACTGTAAACCAAGTAAATCCTGTTGCAGTAAATGACACGGCTACAACTAACCAAAGTGACCCGATAACAATTAATGTTCTAGCAAACGATTCAGATCCTTCTTTACAAACTTTGACCATTTGCACACCACTTAACTCTGTTTCTAATGGAACAATTAGTGTAACTACAATCTTAGGAGTAGAACAAATTATATTTACTCCAACCTTTGGCTTTTCAGGCTCTACCAGCTTCACTTATGCAGCCTGCGACCCTGCTGGTAATCCAAGTAATACTGCAACTGTTAATGTTACTGTAATTCCTAACACTGCCCCAGTTGCAAATCCAGATTCTGCCAATACCATTTCTAACAACCCTGTTCAAATTAATCTTCCAGCCAACGATACCGATACCGACGGCAGCTTAGATTTAACAAGTGTAACTATAGTTTCGGGTGGAAACAAAGGAAATATTCAAATAAATCCTACCACCGGAGTTGTAACATACACCCCAATTACATCTTTATTCAGTACGAACGAAAACGATACTTTCACCTACAGAATTAAAGACAATGATGGCGATTTTTCCAATACTGCTACTGTTACCATTGCCGTTACCGTAAACCCTGTGGCAGTTAATGACTTTGCCTCTACTTTGGTTTCAAGCCAAATTTCCGTAAATGTTTTAACAAACGATACAGCAACTTCTGCCCCACTAGACCCAACAAGCGTGGTTGTTACAACTTCACCAACAAAAGGTACATTTACCATTACAAACGCCGGTGTTATAATTTACACCCCAAACCCTGCCTTGAACACTGTTTCAGGAATTGATACATTTGCCTATACAGTTCAAGATACTGAAAATCATACATCCAACCCAGCCACTGTTACTGTAAATATTACTGTACCACCTGCTAATCAGCCACCTGTAGCAAACAACGATACTGCCAGCGGAGATAAAAATACTTCAATAATAGTTAATGTTCTAGCTAATGACACAGATGCTGATGGCACAATCAACCCTGCCAGTGTAACAATTTCAGTTCAACCAACTAAGGGTAGCTTAACAATAAACACTTCAACAGGTGCAGTTACCTACATTCCAAATGTTACTTTATTCCCAACTTCAGGAACAGATAGTTTCAGCTACTTCTTTAGTGATGATGACGGCACCAATTCCAATGTTGCTACTGTAAATATTACTGTAACTTCAGTTGTTCAAAATGTTCAGTTAACCCTGTATAAATCCAAGCAAGATGCTGATATTATTATTAATCAACCCTTACAAATTCAAGCTGATATTACCAACCCAAATAACTTTGTAGTTCCAAAAATTCAAACTATAATTAACATTGATACTACTAAATTAAACTTTGTGGGTAATTCAGCCAGACAAGGTAGTATTGTTGGAAATAAATATTTAAGCTGGATTGATGAAAGCCTGAAACTATTTTCATTGAATGTTAATGCTCAAAACAATAATGCCACTTCAGTTAGTTTCCAAGTACTATCAGACTCTCAACTTCAGGTTACCGTATTAAATGCCCAGCCTAACGAAACTATCCCTATTGTTTTTGATGTACTACCAAAAGCCACCTTGCAAAATAGTATCAGCGGAACTGCCAATGTTGTTGATGTTCAAACCAATCAAACCCTTGCTTCCGCAAATGCCGAGGTACGAATTTCACCTACAACGCCACCACAAAATGTTTTGGTAAGAACTGGAGGTGAGTGGTTGTATTCAATAGGAGGCATAATGGGATTATTAATTATTGGTTATTTATACAAGCTTTCTAGAGCGAAGAAAATTAAAACCGACGTAAGTAAGAAAAAATAAAGATTGATGGATTAAAAATGTAACTATTTATTACAGAATTGACCCAGGCTAGATTTTATGCTATTTATTAAAAATTAGATTTATGATATACAAATTTAGGCAGGTTTTAGTTCGGCATTTAAAACAAAGTTGGTTTGCCATGTTGTTACATTTTTTCGTTATTAATTTAACAATAGTAACTTTCGCCACTAATTTTGCCAGCGGTTTTAGTTTAACTTCAGTTGATTATAATCTAGATCTTCTAGCTAGAATAGATTGGTTTGGTTGGGCAATTCTGTCTTTTTCGGCGATTTGTTTGTTTAATTTAGCTTTAATAATTCAAAATTGGAAATTTGATATCATCAGCTTCACAGTAACCTTTATTGCCCTTTGGATATTGGAATATTTTGCTATAATTGATGGCCAAACTATAACACAAATTTCTTTCATCGCAATAGCTAATGTATCAATTACCAGCAGTGCAAGGCAAGTTTTAGCCGATAGACAAAGCAGAATTATGAGGAAAATTTTTGGCAGATATGTGAATCACGAAATTTTAGATGATCTGCTTACTAAACCAGTTAGTAAATTAACTAGTTCTGGTTCTCAAAGAGAAATGACTGTGATGTTTTCAGATATCAGAGGTTTTACGGCCCTTTCGGAAAAGTTAGCGCCAAAAGATCTAATTGCTGTTTTAAACAAATATTTAACCGGCCTTTCCAAAGTAATCAGTCAGCAAGAAGGAACAATAGACAAATTTATTGGGGATGCTGTTATGGCCTTTTGGAACGCACCGTTCCCCCAAAGATATCACGCCACCAGAGCTGTAAAAGCTGCAGTTTTGATGATACAAGAAGTAGAAAGATTAAACTTAACAAATTTAGATGGCCTACAATTAAAATTAGGCATCGGCATTAATACCGGTAAAATGGTGGTTGGAAGTGTTGGAAGCTCTACAAAATTAGACTATACAGTATTGGGTGATAATGTAAATTTAGGGGCTCGTTTAGAAGGTTTATGTAAAAGATATCAAGTTCCCATTTTGGTCAGCCACAACACTATGGCCCAGGCCAAGGTGGACAAAGTAATTTTTAGACTGGTCGATAATATTATCGTGAAGGGGAAAACTGAGGCAGTTAAAATTTATCAGCCAGTTATAGACAATCCAGCTAACCGATCAATGATTGATTATTATCACAAAGGCTTACACCATTACCAAAAAGGTGAATTTTATCAGGCGATACAATTATGGACAGAAATTGCCACAAGAGGAGATTCCTTAGCGGCAGTTATGATAACCAGGGCTAGAAAATTAGATATGGATTTCCCCAAAGCATGGGACGGAGTATGGCGATGGGATGAGAAGTAATTAATAATGAACAATGAGTAATGAACAATGAGTAATGAACAATGAATAATGAACAATTGATAAATTTAGCTTTTTGATTTTGTTGTTTTGATTGTTGAAATTAGTAATTTGATTATTTCAATACAGTCTTCTTTCAAGCTTGTATATTGCTCAGAACCTATTAAATTACTATCTTTAAGTAGATTTATCCAGTATTCTGTTTCGCTTGCTTCTTTCAAAGCGATACTCATCTTTGATATAAAATCTGGTCTTGACTGACCGTATTCCACCTCACATATTAAAGCACCGATTGCTGAATATTTTTTGATGAACTTATATTATTCACTATTAATTGTTAATTTTAATAATTTCCCCGCAGCCCTTCTTCTTTAAAGTTTCGTATCTTTTGTTTTCGCTTCTGGAAAAATCGTAATCAATTTCAAACAACTTTCCTTCTTTCTTTAATTTAGGAATTATATCGGTGTAAATGTTTAATAAACTTTCTTCGGAAAAAGGCATAATTCCAACTTTTTCTAATTCATTAAATTTTTCTGGCCACAAATTCCAATTTTCCAAAAATTCAGACCAAGTAATATCACCAGGGGCAAAGCCAACTGCCCCAGCTTTTTTACCGTAAATATCTAGTAAATCATCAAATCTTCCACCTCCAAAAAGAGAACGGGAATTTTCTTTGTTAGTATCAAAAGCTTCAAAAATTAAACCAGTATAATAGGCCTGTCCGCGAACAATTGTGGCCGTAAATTCTAAATTCACATCAGGCTGAATTTTAGGCAAAGTTTCTAAAATCAACTTCATTTCTGGCTGGTTCAAAGCAATTTCAAGGTATTCCTGCCAAGCCTGCCCATCTTTTTTTGCAGTTTGAATAATTTTTTCAGCGTCAGTTGCCGAGACAACCTCAGATAATTGAGCCAAACTTTCTTGCTCGGTTTGCTTGTACCAGCTATCAAGTATTTTATAAATCTGGGTACGAGAAGAAGTCCAGCCATTTTTTTCTGTCCATTCATCTAGAACTAGTCTGTTATTGTACAAAATTTTATATTGCTCTTTTTTGGCCCCAAAAGCTTTAAAAAGCTCGGCTGATAAATTCAATATTTCCAAATCCACAGGCCCGCGCTCTGCGCCTGCAATGTTAACTTCCATTTGATAAAATTCCCTCATTCTGCCTTTCTGTGGTCTTTCATACCTAAAACAATTGGCAATACTAAACCACCTTATTGGAAGTTTTAATTGATCAAATTTATCAGCCACAAGCCTGGCAAAGCTTAAAGTAAGTTCTGGGCGCAGAGCAATTTTTCGGTCACCCTTATCTGTAAAAGAATACAGTTGCTGGCTTCCAAGTTCTTCTCCACTTTTAGCAATAAAAGCCTCGGCGTTTTCAATAATGCTGGAATCGTATTCAGAAAAACCATTGGCAACCATAGCCTTTCGCCAAGTATCAAAAATATATTTTCGCTTCAACAATTCATCAGGATACAAATCACGAGTTCCTTTATAAGGTGTTGTCGGAAAAATTTGAGACATATTAATTCAAAATTAAATTGCATAAACAAAATTGGCAAATCACAGTCGTAGCGGCGATCCCGGATCGCCATTGGCAAAACGAGGTCGTTCAATAAATCACACTTCCCCCTAAAACCCTCTCTTCTTAGCTCTCCAGGTTTCAAAAGCCCAGGTAATCCAGTATTTCCAAGATAAAATAAAATCTTGAGCTGGTATTAATTTCATATCGTTTCCGCCAAAACCTCGTTTGAATCTTCCTATAGAATACCAAGGGTGATTTGGTCTATCTTCAGGTGAAACTCCCCAAAAATCATAGGTTTCGCAGCCCATTTCTTTGGCTAATTTTATTCCCGTCCACTGGCACAAATATGAAGCAGGAACATTTTTATCTAACAAATTCGCCCCCTGATGATAAAAAGCCCTTTTACCTGAAAATAGATACATCCCCCAAGAAAGAACCTTTCCTTCGTGCCTTACTGCCATTAATTTAGCATCGGCAAATTCTTTAAAAGAATCATATTCGGCCTGTAAATATTCTTTGCTAAATGGTACAAACTGCCCACGCAAAGCTGTATCTTTGTAAACTTCGTGCAATTCATCCGAAATTTCTTCCACAAACTCGGTTTTAACCTCGCCAGATTGAACCATATTTTCTGCCTTTTTAATCATCTGACGCATGGTTTTTCTCATTCTACCAAGTATAGTTTCTACATCTGAAGTTACATCCACCACCGTAGTTAATTCGTGGTGCATATGAATTGGAGCTTTTCGGAAACCGAGACTTGGAAAGAGTTCGGCTATTTCTGGCATGTCTTCGAAAATTGGTGAAAACCTTATAAAACTAGCATCTTCGTTTTTTCCCAAATGCGATAAATACTCGGTGAAGGCAAACAGTTCAGCTTGAATTTCTTTAATTAAATGTTGCGAAGGTGTTCGGCCTTCTTTAACTTGGTCTAAATAATCTGCATATGCTGCGGTTTGTGGCCCGTGGGGACAGAATAAAAATGTTCCTCGTTTAGCTTGTATTTTAAGAATTAAAGCAACCCCAACCAGTTCAGTATGATTATAAAGGCCTAATTGCCAGGTTTTATGTCCGAAATTATTATTGAAATCCACCCAAGCTTCAGAATGCAAAAAGGTATTAAGATTAAGTTGATTAACAAAATCTGACCATTCATTGTCGTCGGTTATAATTTTAACTTTATAGTTTTTTAAGGCGGATTCAGGCATTAGTTTGAAATATTATATTTTGGTACTTTGTAAAACCCAGACTTTTCAGCCGGTAACACTCGGTAAAATTCTCTTCCTAGAATATCTTTCTTTTCAATTGGTCCAAAAGATCTGCTATCGGCGCTGCCTCCACGATTATCACCTAATACATAATACTGATTTTTCCCTAACAAAACTTCTTCATATCTCTGCCCGCCTGAATTTAAGTTTTTATAAGTTGTAGCAGTAGGGGCCAAATAACTAGATTCATTTAACTGAACTCCGTTGGTGTAATCAGCATTATATATGAAAACACTGCCGTTTTCAAAAACAACTTTTTCACCTGGTAAACCAATCACCCTTTTAATAAATAAGTCTCTTTTCCCAGAAATATCTGGAGGGGATTTTAAAACAACCACCTCCCCACGCAGAAAAGTGCCGAACTTTGGGGTTAACTGATCAATGTAAATAACATCAGCCGTGTCATATGTAGGGTACATTGACTTTCCAGAAATACCAATTACATCGAAGATAGTCCATCTAATTACAACATAAATTACAGCAACCGATACGAAAACGCGTAGAAAATATAGAAAATATTCTACTAACTCCTGTCTTAGGGTGGGGTTGATTCGCTTCTGAATTTCAGAAGGACCAGCTATTTTTTGAAAAATTATTCCGCTATTAGACACAGTTTTGTTTAATGTTATTCATTTGTACAAACAAAACCAAATTAATTGAACTATTGATTTAAAATTTGTTTAACCAATTCAATTTGTTGCTGCACTTTAATTTGATTTATACGGCAAGTTTCAATTTTTTGGCAACCATGCAAAATTGTTGAATGATCTTTACCACCAAGCACTTTACCAATAGCAGGGAAAGAAAGGTTCAATTCATACTTCATAAACCACATGGCAATTTGTCTGGCCATGGCTACATCTTGCAACCTACTTTTACCCATTATTTCAGCCTTTGGAACACCCATTACTCTGGAAACTGCCAAGATAATACTTTCAGGATTTTGATATTTAACATTCAAGTTCAAATTTACAGCCGCAGAAGTTAAACCAGATAAGGTTTTATCTAATTCTTGCTGACCAATTTCAGTTCTTCCAGACAAATTGTAAATTGCTTTAACCCTATTCAAAACTCCTTCCATTTCTCTTACGTTAGTTTCAACTTTGCTGGCTATTTGCAAAATTTGCTTGTCATCCAAAGGAAGGCCAAATCTTAGGGATTTATCTTTAATAATTGCAATTCTATCTTCCAAAGAAGGAGGGTGAATATCTACTACCATTCCCCATTCAAACCTGGAAATTAAGCGCTCTTCGATAGCAGCCTGTTGTTTTGGTGGCCTGTCTGAAGTAATAATTATCTGCTTGTTTTGCTGATGAAGTTCATTAAAAGTATAGAAAAATGCTTCTTGAGTTGCTTCTTTGCCAGAAATAAATTGGATGTCATCGATTAATAATAAATCTACAGTTCTGTAATATTCTCTAAACTGGGTAGTTTCGCGTTTTTGAACTGCTAAAATATATTGATTGGCAAAAGTTTCTGCAGGAATGTATTTAATATTAATACTTGGCCTTTCTTCAAGCATTTTTTGGCCAATAGCTTGCAGTAAATGGGTTTTACCAAGTCCTACTTTTCCATATAAGAACACAGGATTATACAAAGTTCCAGGCTGACGAATAACGCTGTGAGCTACATTAACTGCTAATTCATTATTTCTAGTAACAACAAAATTTTCAAAAGTGTATTTTGGGTTTAAGTTGTTTAAAGTTTTCTTTGGTAAATAGCTGCTTAATAAAGTTGGCTGGGTTACTTCCTGAAAATTAATTGGTGCAGTTTTTTCCTGTTCTTCAATATTGTCTAAAAGTTGTTGAGAAGGAGCTGGAATTGGTAAAGCTTCTTGATCTTGGTGAATTTCGTATTCAACATGAATTACGGAAGGATAATAAGCCTGAATAGAGTTTTTAAAGTCTTGCTTGTATTTTTTTTCAATAAAATTGCGGTTAAAAGCCGATGGAACAGCCAAAACTATTTTTCTACCCTGATTGGAAGTGGAAACAAATTCTACACGGCTAAAAAAAGCTTTGTAAGTACTAGAAGAAACCTTCTCTTTGAGGTTCTCTAGAACTAGTGGCCAATAGTTGTGTGTAACTGACATGATGAATTTAAAATTTCCACAACACAATTTTTTTATTTTTATTTGCTACAAGCACTTTTTATCTATTTGGTGAGGCTAAACTGGATATTGTAAGACTGATTAAGTGACTATTCTTTGTCAACGCACAATATTTGGTGCAATATTGGAACATAATTATCTTTATTTAGTCGAGCCGATTTTTCTAAACCAAGCTTTTCAAGCAATTTGTCTATTCTATCCACTTCCCAGCCGATATTTCTTAGATTATTCAATATTGTTTTACTTGGCAAACCAAATAAGTTTTTTAATAAAAATAAAGCTTCGTTTCTATTCTGAACTGTGTTTAAAAACGCCAACTCTTCCTTTGGATATGCAGAAACTAAAGCCGAAACAATTTTAGGTTGTGGCATAAAATAATGCCTAGGAAAAATCATCACTTTCTTAAAATCCCAAAATAAATTTAGCCACGCCCCAAAAAAAGTAAAACTTCTATCTAAACTGCATAGTTTATTCACCACTTCTTCTTGCAACAGAACCAAAAAAGATACATCAGGCCTTGCAACTGCCAAATCTACCAAAATTCTTGAACCTAAATTATACGGTAAATTAGCCACCATAGCCCAATCTTCTTTCAAATAATAATCAATAAAACTTGGCGGAACTACAGTTGGAGTTAGAAAGTCGGAGTTATTCGAGTCCCTGCCCGCTCCAGCTTTGTTGTTCACCAGATTAAGTGGCTGAGTATCAATTGAGTTAATATCGAGTGAGTTGTTTTTTAAACCCTTCTCATCACTTTGCCCGATAATTTCCTTCTGCCACTGATAAAAGTCGCCTAGGTAAAGTTTGGCTTTGAATTCATTCTCAAAAATATCCTTGGTTTTTTCAACCATTTCAGGATCAATTTCCACAGCAGTAACCTTAAGATATTTGCTTGTAATAGCGGTTAAATCACCCAGACCAGGACCAATTTCCAAAATTGAAGTGACACCCACTTTTTGCAAAAAGTTTTGAATCACAATTTCCATTCTATCCTTTGCTTGCTGATTTACCAGAAAATTTTGCCCAAACTTCTTTTTAGCTATTACATCCATATTTTAAGAAAAATTTAGATAGCCAGTTTTGACAACCAGTTTTTAAAAAATAAGGGTGAAGGAATTATGGACAGCATCGTTCAGACTTCGTATAAAGATAGTAAAATTGTTATAGATTTAAATGGCGGGCTTTTATTAAGTTGGAAAATTAAGGATAAAGAAATTTTCTACCAGGGTTCTACCAAAAGGCGTTCTGGAGTACCAATTTTGTTTCCTTTTGCAAATCCATTAGAGGGAGGAATTTTTAAGATTTCAGGCAAACAAATTTCTCAGCATGGCTTTGGCCGAGATTCAATGTGGAAATTAAAAGAAATTTCAGAACCAAGCATAGCTATAAACTTAACAAACAATGATATTTCTGAAGAAATGCAAGCCGCCTACCCCTTTCAATTTGAAGTTAAAATTACAGTGGAGATTAATACTGCAAATAAGTTGAAATATATTATGGAAGTGATAAATTTGGGAGATAAACCTCTTCCAATCGCCCCAGGGCTTCATCCTTATTTCCCTATCCAGCACGAGCATAAAAAAGATTTAAAAATTCTTTCACCAACCAACGAGTCGACTAATAGTGAATTGAGTGAAGTTGAGGAGGATATTTTATTTGATGGAAAAGCTATAGACTGGGATAAAAACACCAACGGATATTTTAACAAATTCCAAAATCAGGCTGAAATTATTTTTCAAAATAACAAAAAGATTACGATTACCGAGCTTGGCGAAAAACCTGAATTTCAAAACCTTGTAGTTTGGTCACAAAACTTAGAGGAAAAAGATTACGATTTCCTTTGTATCGAGCCATTTACAAGGGGCACCAACGCCATTAATGACCATCCAATTTTAGTTCAGCCAGGCAAGACTTGGGCAACGACACTCCAATTTTCTATAAAAAATCAAACCCCAGATTTCTCTGAGGCGTAGGGGAAGGATCGTAGGGGAAGGATTCATCCTCCCATTTGGGTTAAGATTTAAAACCCCCGTTTTGATTGAGCTTTAAGACTTATTTCAACTCGAAAGTTTTAAGTAAATCTTTGGTGGATTGATCCATAATTTCTTTTAGCTTAGGATCATTTTTCATTTTATTTTGATAACAAACTGGGTCAAACTTTTCAGCTATTAAATTGAAATCTACATCTCTTGTCATACCGCATGCTTCAGCAATCGGAATAATTGGATAGCGAATTTCTGAAATATAGTCGGTTAATAAAATTTGATTATCACCTTTGTAAGCTAGAATAAGCACAGTTGGATTTCCAAGAACATCCTGACTTGCTGTTGCGTAAACAATTTTTGCTTTATCAGTTCCTGAATAATTTATTTGGGTTGCATCAACTAGCTTTTGATAACCTGGTCCGCCTGAACAACTATTAGCAAATTGGCTTGTAATAATATTCAATGGATCAGAATTTGAAGTGCTAGTTACTGTTTTTTCATTAATGTAATCATTAAAAAGGTTAAAGCTTTCTTTCTGCTCTTTATCCAAATTTAATTTTGAACTTGTAACCTGCATATATCCACCAAGTGCGTCACCAGGGAATTTGTAAGATGTTACGCCGAAAATTCCACAAACACTATTTACTCCATAACCATCTGTAACATAAGGAATTGTGTTAGTATTTTTTTCCAAAGAAGCATTTTTAGGTTCAACAGTAATTGCTAGTGTTGAATCTGCAATAGTTTTATCATCAATTACTTTTCCAGACCCATCCATAACTACTTTGTTAGCTTGGCTAGTTACTAAGGAGATAAACTGAACTTGAATATCACTTCCCTTAACCACATTAACTTTTCTTGAAGTTTCTAGTTTATTGAAAGTATAGTTTGAAGTTTGGTATCCAACTAAATAGTACAAATTGTTGTATTCAAAGTAAATTGTATATTCTTCGTTATTAAAGGTACTTTGGTAAATTCTAACATTTTTTAATTCAGACTGAGTAATAAACCAACCTAGATTATCTTTAATAAATTGATTTCCATTCACTTTAAGCTCAATTCCGTATACAGATCTGGCAGGTTTACCGTTTTCTATAATATCAGATTTTAAGCCACTAAGTAGGTTTGTATCTTTAAGACAAGTTATACTAACACCGGTGTATGAATCTTGTTTAGCTTGGTCGGTCGAAGAAATGTATATTGTCTCGGCATTATCCGAAGTATTAGAAACTCTGTAAAAGCTACTAGGCTCGCCGTCTGAATATTTAGATGGGTATTTTATAGCTAAATCACATTCACTTAGGAAAGCAACATTGTTATTTTCATCCCAGTTTAACGGAGTGTATGGGTTTTTTTCTTTAACTGTATTTACAGCGAAATCTTTGGGGTTGAAGGTTTTTTGAATAATTGTGCTTGGCTTATATTCGTCTGGGCCAAAAGCTTGAAGTGCCGAAGCAGAAACTGCACCTGCGGAAACAAGCATTAATAGGGTTGCCACGATGGCGTTTTTGGTGATTAAGTGTACGAAACTTAAATAGGAATCTTTGAAAGACATAAAAAATTGAGGTTTGTTTGGCTGCAATATTTTTCTTGCCCTTAGTTTCGCTTTATTATAATCCAGATCGCTTTCTAGCCATGCTTGCAAGACTTCCTCTTGTTTAAAGGGGTTTTTGGCTATTTTAGACGAATCGTTATGATTATCTTGGGCGGAATTGAAAAGGTTATTGTTAAACATTTGATCAGCTTATAAGTACAAACAAGATTTTATGAAAAGTGTGACACTAATTCCAAATTTTTTTACATTTTTCTTTAGCTTTTTTGAAAGTTCTAGATAGCTTTTGCCGAATATTATCTGGTTTTAAGCCAAATTCTGCCGAAAGTTCAATAGAATTTTTTCCATCAAAAATTGAAGCCTGAACCAATTTATAATCGAACACTTCCAAGTTTTTCTTCAAACATTGCATTAAAGATTCTACCCGCATTTTAAAATAAGGCGACCTATTTTCTTCAACATTTGAATCAATAAGATGTTCAATATTTTCTATATCATCGTATCCCACGGCAATTTTATGTTTGGAAGAAAAACTATAAAAGTTTACTAATTGGTTATGGGCAATTTTCCACAAATAGCTTTCGGGAAATTCAAATTCTTTCTTTCCTAAAACTTCAAAAAAGTTGGTTAAAGTAACCATGCTTAAATCTTCAACATCAGTTCTGTTGGAAACTCTACGAAAAAAATACCCATAAATTTTGGGGTAAAACTTTTCAAAAAGCTCGTTAAATCGTCCTTCAGAATCTGACATCCATTTGGGTAAAGCCGCCTAATAAATATTTGTCAAAAGAAAAAAGACCCCACGATTGAGATCTAATTCATTTAATTTTCTAACTTGCTGGGCAGGTTTTACCCTTATTTCCAATGACGGCTATCTCCGACTCGCTTGTAGTCGGCAACATCTTTTTTAAATTTTTAGGCACAGGCTCCCCCGCTTCTGCCAAGATTATTTCTTCACAGTTATGTTTGTGCTTGAATTTTACGGGAAACCTTACGCCCACAAGAGCATCGGGAAAAGTGATATTTAACTCTTTACCGCCATTGATACATACTTTCAGTTCATAGACCGTTCCATCTGCAGCAGGCGGAAGTTTAGAATTTACACATTCTTGAGCTGGTTTTTTTGTGTATTGTTGATATCCAAACCATCCTAAACCAGCAATGATTGCTGTTAAAATAAGTAGTTGATGAAATTTCAAAATTCCTCCATATAGACTTGGTAAAATATGACTTAAAGAAAGAATTGGGGTGATGGATTATGTAATATTCCTATGATTAAAGTACGTGTGAATTAATTTACTTCTCCTTTCTTTTGTTACACCTCTGTGATTATTTAGTAGTAGTTTTAAAGG